>DFBF01000128.1:0-1984 GCA_002367285.1 Rhodobacteraceae bacterium UBA3087
AGCGGGATGAGCTATTACGGGCGCGGGTGGAAATCTCGGATGGCGAGATCGGGAAACTGCCGGAAGGCTCGGTCCTGGTGCCCGGTATGCCGGTGGAAGCCTACCTGAACACGGGCGAACGCAGCCCCGCAGCCTATCTCCTGAAACCGCTTGCCGACTATTTCAGCACGGCGTTCCGCGAGAACTGAAGCGTTTCGAAACCAACCTGTGTCTCAGGTCCATTTCGAAACGCTTTAGCAGAACAGATCGTTGGACAGGCCAAACACCATCAGGCTGAGCACCAGCACCAGACCAATGGTCATCAGGATGTTCATCGCCTTGTCACTGGGCGGACGACCCGCGATGGCCTCAAACGCGTGGAACATCAGATGGCCGCCATCCAGCACCGGGATCGGGAACAGGTTCAACAGGCCCACGGCGGTGGACAGAACCGCAATGAACCAGATGAAGCTCGACAGCCCCTGGCTGGCCGCCTGCCCTGAGGTTTCGGCAATGCCGATCGGCCCGCGCAGGTTGCAGCTGGAAATCGCCCCCGTGACCATATGATACAGGCCAGACAGCGACGATCTCACGATGAACACCGTTTGATTTGCCCCATAGGACAGGCTTTCGCCAATCCCCGGCGTGCGGGTTTCAGGGGTAAAGATCATCGCGCCGGTGATGCCAATCAGCCAACGGGTTTCAAAGCCGCCCTCGGCGTTGGGCAGATCGACGCGGCGGGGCGTCAGGGTGACGTCCAGCGGTTGACCCTCGCGCATCAGGCCCAAGGCAATTTCGGCCCCGTCGCCTGCGCCAACCATGTCGCGCAGCTGTTCAAACGTGGCAATCGGCACGCCACCCGCCGACACAATGACGTCGCCCGCCTGAATGCCTGCGTCCAGCGCGGCGCTGTCGGGGGAAATCCCGCCCACGAAGGGCGGATAGGGATGCGGCGCCTCAAGCGTCAGCGTGCCGCCCTCGCGTTCGACAACATAGGTCAGCGGGCTAATGGCCGGCAATTGTGCCAGCATGTCGTTGAAATCATCCAGCGGAGGCGTGTCGATCCCGTTGATCGACAAGATCTGATCGCCGGGCGCAAGCGTGCCTTCGATGCCCGGCACGGCCTCCAGTTCGGCAATCGTCAGCGGTTCGCTGGCAATGCCTTGCGTAAACAGAAACCCGGCGAAGACAAAGGTGGACAGGATGAAGTTGAACACAGGCCCCGCCGCGACGGTCGCCGCGCGCGCCCACAACGGCGCGCCATGCAGGGTTGACCGTTTCTCACCTGCGTCCATTGCCGCAAGCTCCTCTTCGTCGCCCTTGCCCGAGGCCGCGTTCGCGTCACCGTGGAATTTCACGTAGCCGCCAACCGGAAAGGCCGCGATCTGCCACTGGGTGCCGTGCTTGTCCGTGCGTTTCAACAGCACGGGGCCGATGCCGATGGAAAACACATCCGCCTTGATGCCAGACCAGCGCCCGACGATATAATGCCCGTATTCATGCACCGCGACGATGATCGTCAGCGCCACGACAAAGGCCAACAGGGTAAAACCCAGATTGCCAAAGGACGGGAGAAGCCCGGAAATGTCCAAATCTGCCTCCTGCCGGGTTACATCCCGGCGTTTATGATTTCTAATGCGGTCGTTCGACCCATCTGGTCCGCCGCGCGCACGTTATCAAGGGTGAATGCGGCTTGAACAAGGCCAGTATCGGACGACAAGCGGTCCAGCGCCTGATCAACCACGCCCGCCATATCCATGAAACCGATCTGCCCGGCGATAAAGCCATCCAGCGCGATTTCCTTGGCGGCGTTGAAGATCGCCCCGTTCATGCCGCCCGCCTGCATGACCTCACGTGCCAGGCGCAGTGCCGGGTATCGTGCATCATCGGGGGCGCGGAACTCCAGCGTGCCAATCGCCGCCAGATCCAAACGGTCAACCGGCAGCGTCTTGCGGTTGGGCCAATGCAGCGCATAGCCGATGGCGTGGCGCATGTCGGGCGGGCC
>DFBF01000128.1:2010-5206 GCA_002367285.1 Rhodobacteraceae bacterium UBA3087
AGAACCTCGATCTGGGCGGGATCGACGCCAAAGAATTCCTTGGTTTCGATCAGCTCCAGCCCCTTGTTGAACATCGAGGCCGAATCAATCGTGATCCGCTGGCCCATGTCCCAATTGGGATGGCTGGAGGCCTGTGCCAACGTCGCCGCCGCCAGATCCTGCAAGGGCCAGTCGCGAAACGCGCCGCCGCTGGCAGTGATGATGATGCGTTCAACCGCGTCGATGTCTTCGCCGACCAGCCCTTGGAACACAGCGCTGTGTTCGCTGTCCACCGGCAGAATGCGCGCGTTATGCGCCTGGGCGGTCGCCATCAGCAAAGGCCCGGCGCAGACCAGGCTTTCCTTGTTGGCCAGCGCCAGCGTGCCGTGATGTTCCAGCACGCGCAGCCCGGGTTCCAGCCCCGCCGCGCCGATAATCGCGGACATGGCCCAGTCAACCGGGCGACAGGCGGCGGCGTCAATGGCCCCTGCCCCGGCGGCGGCCTCGACCCCTGATCCCGCCAAGGCGTCGCGCAGGGCGGGCAGGTTTTCCTCGTGGGCTGTCACCGCAACGTCGGCGTTGAACTGGCGCGCTTGCTGGGCCAGCCGCGCCACGTTGTGCCCGCCGGTCAGCGCCACGACGTCATAGGCGTCAGGGTCGCGCCCGATCAGGTCCAGCGTGCTTTCGCCGATCGACCCGGTGGCGCCAAAGATGGAAATGCGTCGTGCCACGTCAGCCTCCGAACAGGCCCAGCTGGTGGGCGATGAAGAGGGTGAACGCCGCGCCCAGCAGGGCGTCAAACCGGTCAAACACGCCGCCATGGCCTGGGATCAGGTTCGAACTGTCCTTGATCCCCGTGCGCCGCTTCAAAGCGCTTTCGGCCGCGTCGCCCATTTGGCTGGCAAAGCTCAGCACAACGGACAGAATCACCACCTGCCCCGGCAGATGGCGGGCAAAAGCCAGCCCGACCAGCGCGGCGCAGATCCACCCCGCGACCGTGCCGGACCATGTTTTCTTGGGGCTGACAGCGGGCCAGAATTTCGGCCCTCCGATAATGCGCCCGGCGAAATACCCGGCCACATCGGTGGCAACAACCACCGACACGATCCACAGAATCGCCAAAAGCCCTGCTTCGTCGCGAATGCCGGTCAGGGCATAGCCCGCGATGACCACATAGAGGCCATAGATCAGAAACCGGATGCGGTCAGGTTCAGGCCCCATCGCGCCTGCGCCCAGCATCACGGTGAAAAACAGCAACAGCAGCGCCATGGTGCCCGGCAGGACCCCGGCAATCAACACGCCCGCGCCCATCGCGGCGCCCACGCCTGCGGCCACGTTGTGGCGACCCGGTGCGATCATGCGGGTGATCTCCCAGCCGATCAAGCCGGCGGCCAGCGCGACCAGCGCGCCAAACACCAGCCCTCCGGCCCAGATGGCGCCGATCCCGACCACAGCCATGACAATGGCTGATCCCAGGCGCGGGGCCAGATCACCCCATTTACCGGCAGGTTTCTTGTTTGAATTGTTCATGCAGGTACCGCCCCGAAACGCCGGTCACGCCCGGCAAATCCGTTCACGATGCCAGCAAAGACATCGCGGCTGAAATCAGGCCACAGCGTATCAATGAATTCATATTCCGCATAGGCCGACTGCCACAGCAGGAAATTGGAAATGCGCGCTTCGCCACTGGTGCGAATGACAAGGTCCGGATCAGGTAAAACGTGTGTATCCAGATACTTAGGAAGGGTTTCTTCATCCACCGTTTCGGGGTCCAGAGACCCGTTCGCGACATCCTGCGCCAGACGTTTGGTGGCGCGCGCCACCTCGTCCCGGCCACCGTAATTCAGCGCGATGGTCAGATGCACGCGATCATTCGCCGCCGTCATCTCTTCCAGCTCATCCATCAGGTTGACCAGTTTCTTGTCCAACCGAACGCGGTCGCCAATAAAGCGCACCCGCACACCTTCGTCGCACAGCGCGCGCGCTTCTTTGGTGATATAGCGGCGGAACAGGCTCATCAGCCCCGAAACTTCCAACTGTGTGCGCTTCCAGTTCTCGGTCGAGAAGGCAAAGATCGTCAGGTATTTGACCCCCAGGTCCGGGCAGGCTTCGACAATTTCGCGCACACGTTTGGCCCCGGCATGGTGGCCGAACAGGCGCGGTTTGCCTTGCCGTTGCGCCCAGCGTCCGTTGCCATCCATGATGATGGCCACGTGACACGGGGCACCCTTGGTGCCTTTTGGGGCCAAAACGCCGCCCTCCACTGGTCAGCTGCCGACCTGAACGCGCGGCTCAGACCTGCATGATCTCTTCTTGCTTGCCCTCAAGCGCCTTGTCCACAAGGGCCACGTGCTTGTCGGTCAGCGACTGCACTTCATCGTGCCAGATTTTGTGGTCATCTTCGCTCATGCCGTCGGCTTTTGCCTTTTTCAGCTGATCCATGCCGTGGTGACGCACATTGCGAATGGCGACACGGGCGCTTTCGGCATATTGCGCGGCGACGCGGGTCAGCTGCGTGCGGCGTTCTTCGTTCAGCTCAGGGATCGGCAGCATGATGATTGTGCCGTTCAGCTGCGGATTGATGCCCAAGCCGCTTTCGCGAATGGCTTTTTCCGCAGCGCCAACCAGGCCCTTGTCCCAGATATTGACCGTGACCATGCGCGGTTCGGGCACGTTCACCGTGCCAATCTGGTTGATCGGGGTTTTGGAGCCATAGGCATCCACCATGATCGGCTCCAACATCGTGCCCGAGGCGCGACCGGTGCGCAGCGAGGCAAATTCCGTGCGCAGCGACGCCATGGCGCCATCCATGCGGCGTTCCAGATCATCAAGGTCGATTTCAATATCGTCAGACATGTTCATTTCCTTCTGTACCGCGCTGGCTCAGTCAGCCACGCGCGTATAAGTTCCTTTGCCCGCCAGAATGCCCCGGAATCCCCCGGGTTCGTCCAGTGAAAAGACGATGATCGGCAGATTGTTGTCACGCGCCAACGCAATGGCGCTGGCATCCATCACACCCAGACGCTTTTGCAGCACATCGTCATAGCTGACGTTGTCATAGCGCACGGCGTCGTCGAACTTGGCGGGGTCCTTGTCATAGACTCCATCAACCTTGGTGCCCTTGAAGATCGACTCGCAAGCCATTTCATTGGCCCGCAAAGTTGCCGCCGTGTCGGTGGTGAAATACGGGTTACCGGTCCCGGCCGCAAAGATGCAG
>DFBF01000098.1:0-183 GCA_002367285.1 Rhodobacteraceae bacterium UBA3087
GCCAGCCACTGAGGCGTCTTCGGTGCCGCCCAGAATGGCGGCGTTGTTGCTGATCAGATAATCGGTCATTGGAGTTTCCTGAATTTGGATGGGCGTTGGCGGTTTTACGGGTTCATCTCGACCACCAGTTCCTGGGCGATGACACCCATCTCTGGTGGGTCAAAGCTGAGGATCAGATCCTGG
>DFBF01000098.1:226-16965 GCA_002367285.1 Rhodobacteraceae bacterium UBA3087
CTGACCGGTCACATCAACGCCGGGACCGGAGAAGAAGATCGTCAGTTCCTGATCGGTGATCTGAACCTTGCCGCCGATGAGGACGCGGTACTCGCGAAACGCACGGTCCTCATACCACTTACTGTGGCCGTAGGCTAAATCCGTCTGGGGAAAGGGGAACTCCGACCTCAGGACGATTTGTGCAACAAAGCCCGGCGCATGCGTACTCCCAATAGGGCCACGGCAAAATACTTAAGCCGATCCAAAGGCCGGATACATATCAGCGACTTCCAGAAGACGTACAATTGAACACTTGCGAACAGCAGCCGGTACATACATTGGGCTCTTATATGCTCATTTGGATAAAGATTTTTCAGATACGGTCGGCCTGATGATGCG
This sequence comes from Rhodobacteraceae bacterium UBA3087, assembly GCA_002367285.1. Taxonomy (GTDB): domain Bacteria; phylum Pseudomonadota; class Alphaproteobacteria; order Rhodobacterales; family Rhodobacteraceae; genus Aliiroseovarius_A. The sequence goes on from DFBF01000098.1 coordinate 605, forward strand.
GCCTACATGCTTCAAATCCCGGATTTGCAGGGTCATTGCGGCACATGGGGTAGGGCCGAGGCAGAAAGCAGACTAGGGCGACGCTCTGGTAGGGAGGGCTCTTCGCCACGCTTCATAGTCCTCGGCTTCGGTCCGGATAACAAGGTCTTCCAGACTGCGCAATGGCGCGTCGGCAAAGTCGACCCTCAGGTCGATGGGAGGACTATCCGGGGCGACGATCAAGAGGGCTGCCGACATCAAACCCCGGGCGTCGCCGCCGCCCTTTGCCCCCGCGAAGAGACCTGCCAGCAGTCGGCGTGCGAAACTGGCATTGGACGACACGTAGCCCTCCACAGTGGCTGCGATGACGTCTGGCTTGGAGAGCATATTGCCCCCTGCGCATACGCCGGGCTGCACCAGTTCGGACATTGCGGGGATGTTGTCTTGCCCCGAGAATGCAGCTCCTGTCCCCTCGTTGTCCAAGACGAGCAATTGTCTTGAGGCGCGACCTGGGTCTGCTGAAACGATGGTCTGCACAGCCTGCTGTGGCGCAATCCCCTTTGCTAGCTCAGTCAGAACATCCTCGCCCCAAAGCGTGCTTGGGAAATGGCCCTGACTGGCCGAGATGCCCACGCCAGCCCTTGCGCGTAGAACCCAAGCCCCAACACACAGATTGCCCGTGGCCGCTGCGCCACCAAACGCCCCGGATTCAGGATCGCGCGCCAGAAGGGAAAACGTCATTTCAAGTATTCCTTTGCCAAATGGATGCATGGATGACTACTTTGTTTCATAATTCATCAAAAGTGGTCAAATATGAAATTGGCAACAGACAAATCCGCCCGTCTATCGGAACGCATTCTGGAATGCTTCGATGATTTGACCAAATCCGAACGGCTGTTGGCCGATCACTTCCTGGAAAACCCAGACAGTTTGGTTCTGCACACCGCAGCCGAGATTTCTGCACAGGTGCAGGTGTCCAAAGCGACAACAGCGCGGTTCTTCAAACGCCTTGGGTTTCCAAGCTTCAAAACCGCCCAGCGGATGGCCCGCGTTGTCAGGGACGATAGTCAATACAACAAACGTGTGTATTCCGAACCTGTGCCAAACCTGACCGGGCGGGGGGATCTCGCGGATCATCTGGCCTCGGACGTGCAAAACCTGATCAGGACGATTGAGGCGATCCGGAGCGACGATCTGAAGGCGGCGGTCACCTATCTGTCGCGGGCTGAAAAGATTTGGGTGGTTGGGTTCGGGGACAATTATCCCTTGGCGCACTTCGCCCGCGCGCAGTTGATCAAGGTCAAGGCGGACATCCGGATGATCCCTTTGGGAGGGTTTTCTGTCCCTGAAGAATTCGCCTCGATCCGCGCGTCGGATGCCGTCTTGGCCCTCGCGATTGGGCGGCGCACGCCAACGCTGCGGTCCATTTTGCAATCCGCACGCTTGGCAGAAGCCAAGACGATCGCAATCTCGGATGTGGCGAGTACCCCAAGCCCTGATTTAGCCGAAGTGACCTTGCGATGCCGGACCAGTGGCCTGACCTATTTCGACTCACTGGCGTCGCCGGTCTCTGTGATCACCTATCTGTGCATGGCGGTCGCAGATCGGCTTGGCCAAAACGCCGTAGAGCGGTTGCGCTATATTGACAGCATCCACAACGATTGGGGTGATGCGGGATAGTCTGGGAGTCAAATGCTGGCTTTGACCGGCTCTTTTCGCCGTCAAAAGAGTCAAGATTGAAAAAAGAGTCTTCATTTATGAGTTCCTTTTGACCTGGTCCAACCCTCCTCCTAACCTTTCCGATGGGGGTGTAGCCCATCACACCAACGCAAGAACCAACGACTAACATCCCGTCTGAACCCGCTTCAGGCGCACCCTAATTCTGTGCCTGCGGCACTGCGGTGGCCTCGTGCCAACAGCAAGTCGCCCACGGCGCGAACAGAGAGGACTAAGATGACTTTCCTTCACACCAACCTGCGCCGAATGGCCGGAGCAACGGCTTTGGTTGCCGGTTTCGCCAGTTCGGCCGCTGCGGACGATATTATCTGGGCCCGCTATGGCGACATCGACTCGCTTGATCCGCACCGTGCAACAAGCACGCTGTCCTTGCAGGTCTGGAGCCTGCTTTACGATACGCTTCTGGCCACAGACGCCGACGGCTTACCAGTCCCGCATTTTGCGAAGTCCTGGGAGTCGAATGCCGACGGCACCGAATATACGTTTAGCCTGCAAGACGGTGTGATGTGCCATGATGGCACGCCGCTTGACGCAAACGATGTCAAATACACGATCGACACGGCCTTTAGTGAAGACGCGCCGAGCCTGACCAAAGGCAGTTGGGGTCCGATCACCGCTTCGGAAGTTCTCGACCCGTTGACGATCAAACTGACGCTGGAAACGCCCTTTGTCGCTTTGATCCCGTTCCTTGCGGACAGCTTTTCCTCGATCATCTGCGACAGCAATGGCGAAGGGTTCGGGACCACGACCGCCATCGGCTCTGGCCCATGGAAGCTGGTGTCCTGGACCAAAGGCGACCGGATCGTTCTGGAAAAGAACCCCGACTACCGGAACTTTGGCAAGCTGGCCGAGAACCCCGGCGCGCCCCATGAAGATGGGTTGATCATCACCGTTGTGCCGGAACCGCAGGCGCGGCTTGCGGCGCTGACCACGGGCGAGGTGCATATCGCCGAGCCGCCCTTTGATGATGTGCCGATGATCAAGGATGAAGGTGAGCTGTCGATCATCGTCGCCGAAAACACTGGGCAAAACGTGTTCTGGGAATTCGCCGTCCACCGCCCGCCCTTCAATGACGTCCGTGCCCGTCTGGCCGTGGCCCATGCCACCGATGCCGCCACGGCGATCAGCTTGATTTATGGCGATCTGTCCGTTCCGGAAAACTGCCCCGTATCACGCGGTGTCTTTGGCAATGATCAGGACTTCTGCGCCCAGTATCGCCCGGCCTATGACCCTGAAAAGTCGAAGGAACTGCTGGCAGATCTTGGCTACAGCATGGACAATCCGCTTGAGACCGCCTTACTGGTCTGGACCGGTGGTAACCGTCAGAAACTAGGTGAAGTGTTCCAGGCGCAATTGGCCGAGGTTGGCATCAAGGCCTCTATTGAGATCATGGATATCGGATCGCTGAACGCCCGCGTGCGTCAGGAAAACGAGAATACCGAAGGCACGACCGGCTCGATGGATATGATGACCTGGTCCTGGTACGACCCGGATATCCTTTACGCTTTGTGGCACACACCCGGCGCCTATCGCGGCTATACCTCGCCCGAGCTGGACGCCCTGCTGGACGAGACCCGCGTGTTGACTGATCCAGACGCACGCAAGGCCAAAGTGCAAGAGGTGTTCAAGTACCTGCTGGAAAACGCCATCCACGTGCCGCTTTACACCCCCGGCTGGGAATGGGTCTTTGCGGTCCGGCCTGAAGTCGAAGGGTTCTTCGTGGCACCTTTCGTCTATCCGAACTTCTCTGACGTGAAGCTCGGCGGTTAAGATATCGGGCGGCCCGGGGCGCAGGCCTCGGGCTGCCTGTCTTGAAAAAAGGATCAGCCACATGTGGCGCTTTCTTGGCACCCGCATCGCGATGGGGGCCTTTACCATCTGGATCACCACCATTCTGGTGACGCTGCTGATCCATGCTGTGCCTGGCGATCCGGTGCAGATCATGTATGCCCAAAGTCAGGGTACAACACCTGAGCAGATCGAAGAGGTGCGCCGGTCCCTTGGCCTCGACCGTTCGATCCCGGTGCAATACTTGATGTATATGGAGCGTCTGTTGCAAGGCGATCTGGGGGCCACGATCCGCGGCGGCCAGCCGGTGCTGGAGGTGATCCTCCAGCGGTTGCCAAATACGCTGCTGCTGGCCTGTGCGGCGATGTTCATCGCCATTCTGATTGGTGTGCCGATTGGGTTTCTCGCGGCCTATCGCGAAGGTACGCTGACGGATATCGCGTTAATGATCATCGCCATTGCAGGGATTTCGATGCCGCATTTCTGGCTGGGGCTGATGCTTTTGTTCTTCTTTGCGCTGGAACTGGGTTGGCTTCCGGTCAGCGGCAACGGTTGGCTGAACCTTGTGCTGCCTGCGCTGACGCTGGGCCTGTCGAACGCGGCCATTTTTGCCCGGCTCACCCGGTCGTCGATGATTGACGTGATGAGCCAGGACTATGTTCAAACCGCCTTTGCCAAGGGCCTCCCTAAGGCGCTGGTTCTGCGGCGGCATGTTTTGCGGGCCGGGCTTTTGCCGGTGGTGACGATGATGGGGTTGCAGTTCGCTTTCATGATGGGCGGGGCCATCGTGGTTGAAAACATCTTTTCTTGGAATGGCGTCGGGCGGATGGCGGTCGAGGCGATCTTTCAGCGCGATTATCCCCTCATTCAGGGATTTATCCTGACATTCTCGGTTGTGGTGGTTTTTGTGGCCATCGTGATTGATGCGCTTTACGCGGTGCTTGATCCGCGCATTCGGCGGTCTTGATCATGAACACTTCGACACATCAAGACGGGCCCAGAGCCGCCCCCGGCTTCCTGCGGCGATTGCTTCGCTCTCCCAGTGGGGCCATCGGCTTGGCGATTGTGCTTTTGTTGATTTTCTGCGCGCTCTTTGCAGAGATGCTGGCCCCTTACAACCCGGCCAAGATGGGGGCAGGCGGGCGGTTCCTTCCGCCCGGGGGCGACCACCTTTTGGGCACCGATGAGTTCGGCCGCGACTTGTTCTCGCGCATTCTCTTTGGCAGTCGGATCACGCTCTTGATCGGGGCCGTCGCGGTTGGCATCTCTTTGACCATTGGCATGGCCGTCGGCATGATCGCGGCGTTCCGGCGCGGCTGGATCGAGGCGATCCTGATGCGCAGCACGGATGTTCTGTTTTCCTTTACTGAAACGCTGATCGCGCTCAGTTTCGTGGCCGTCCTTGGGCCAAGCCTGCAAAACGCTGTGATTGCCGTTGGGGTTGCCGGCATCCCGTTCTATGCCCGGACCTGCTACGCCGCCGCCCTTGTCGAGACGTCCAAATCCTATTTCGAGGCCAGCATTAGCGCGGGCGCGGGGCCCGCCCGGCTGGTGCTGGTGCATTTGCTGCCCAACGTGCTGCCCACGATGATCGTCGTGGCGACGCTTGGTGTCTCAACCGCTATTCTGGCGGCGGCTGGCCTGAGCTTTCTGGGCCTTGGCGCGCAGCCACCCACCTCCGAATGGGGTTACATGCTGGCCGGGTCACGCGATTACATCAACCGCGCACCCTGGCTGATGACCATTCCGGGCATTGCGATTGCTGTAACCGTTCTGGGGTTCAACTTGCTGGGCGACGGTCTGCGCACCAGCCTTGATCCGGTGGAACGCAAATGAGCGCTTTGCTGTCCGTGAAAGATCTGTCCGTCTCGCTTGGTGGCAAGACTCTGGTGGACGGGATCAGCTTTGATCTTGCCCCGGGCGAAGTGTTGTCGATTGTTGGCGAAAGCGGGTCCGGCAAAAGCATGACCGCCAAGGCGCTGATGGGCTTGCTGCCGCCAAAGGCCAACGCGACAGGCACGGCGATGTTTGATGGTGCCAACTTGCTTGCGCCGGATACAAAGACGCCGCGCGGCACCGGCATCGGCCTGATCTTTCAGGAACCGATGACGGCGCTGACCCCGGTGTTGACCATAGGTATGCAACTGACCGAGGCGTTGGTAAGCCACGAGCTCTGCTCCAAAGACGAAGCCCGAAGTCGCGCCATCGACATGCTGGACCGAGTCGGTATTCCTGTCCCAGCTACGCGCATGCGCCAATACCCCCATGAGCTGTCAGGCGGCATGCGCCAGCGGGTCGTCATCGCGATGATGATGCTTCTTGGGCCGCGTGTGTTGATTGCGGATGAGCCGACAACAGCGCTTGATGTCACCGTGCAAGCGCAGATCCTTGATCTGTTGAAAGAGATTGTGAGCGAGACCCAAATCGGTCTGATCCTGATCACCCATGACATGGGCGTGGTCGCAGAGATGGCCGACCATGTGCTCGTCATGAAGGCCGGCAAGGCTGAAGAGCTTGGGCCGGTCGCGGACCTCTTTGCATTGCCCGTGGCCGCGTACACTCGTGATCTGTTGGATGCTGTTCCGCGCATTGATGCGGTTAGCACGCGGGCAGAGCCAGAAACAGAGACGCTTTTGTCAGTGCGCAACATTACCAAGACATTCCAAACGCGCGGCGCATTGTTCAAAAGTGGTGCCGCGCATCGCGCGTTAGACGATGTCTCGCTTGAGGTGCGTCGCGGGGAAACACTGGCGCTGGTGGGCGAAAGCGGGTCGGGCAAAACAACACTTGGCCGGGTCATCGCCCGACTGACAGCAGCGGATGCGGGGCAGGTCTTGCTGGAAGATACAGACCTGACCTGTCTGGCCGGGCGAGATTTGCAGGCCCGGCGGCGCGCGGTGCAGATGGTGTTTCAAGACCCCTATGCCTCGCTCGACCCGCGCCAGACCGTTGGGCGCACAATTGCCGAGCCGATGATCATCCATGACACCTTGACCAAGGCCGAGCGTACGCAACGGGTCGAGAGCTTACTCGGCAAAGTCGGTCTGGGCGCGGACATGGCGCGACGCTACCCGCATGAATTTTCCGGCGGGCAGCGTCAGCGCATCGCCATCGCCCGCGCGATGGCCGCGCGACCCACATTAGTTATCGCAGATGAGCCGACCTCGGCACTTGATGTCTCGATTCAGGCGCGGGTGCTGGACCTGCTTGAAGGTTTGAAACAAAGTGAGGATCTTACGATGCTGTTCATCTCTCATGATCTCGCGGTGGTCCGCCAAATCGCGGATCGGGTCGCAGTGATGCGGAATGGACGTATCTTAGAATTGGGGCCAGCCTCAGCTCTGTTTGCCGCGCCAAAGCATCCTTATACGCGCGCGCTGATCGATGTCGCCCCGGTGCCCGACCCAACACGCAAACGCGGTAAACGCCCGGTTTTGCAGGGCGATTATCCAACGGGGCCGTTGAAAGAGGTCGATGCCGGCCATTGGGTCGCTGGATGACGATCGGGATCGCCGCATCAGGCCCTTGGGCCGGAGCTGGAATATTAGCGGGTTTGCACGCAGTTGAGGCGGTGGGACGCGGCGCAATTGGTGGCTTTGTCAGCTTAGCGGTGCTCACCTTGGATGGGCGTTTGCTGCGGGCCGAAACACAAAACAGCGGCACAAAGGGGCTGTTTGCCAACGATCCACCAAAAGAAATTTTGCAAGCGCCTCAGGCGGCTCTAATCTCAAGCGGGCCGGACCGACCCGAGCCCCTGTCGCAATTCATCGCCGCCAAACCCGGGGTTGGTCTGGTCACAGGGCACCGCTTTCCGCAGGCTTTGATGCGTGACGCGCAACCGTTGAACGGGGCCATTCTGAACGCGATCGAGGCGGGCCGCACGGCGCAACAGGCCGTCGACGAATTGATCGCGCACGAGCCGGGGTTTGACGCCGGGTTCATCGCGCTCTCTGTTGGTGGGGAATTTGGTATCGGAAACATGCCATCGGTCCTGCGCCGTGCAGACCAAGGCGTTGCCATGCGCATGTGCGAGACGACCTCAGCCAGCGTAGCCGCGCTTCACAATGCGATCCAGCCTCACAAAGCGATTGGGCTTTTGGCGGTTGAGGCGGCTTTGGATGCGATGCAGCTGCGCCAGACAGTGCAGCATGACATTACCTTGGGGGCGGGGCTGCGCCTGAAACGCGGCGACGCGCCAGAGGTCCATATTGATGCAGACGGTCAGGCCACCGGCATGACGCATCCTCAGGCCAACGATCTTCACGAAGAGATGTCTTTTGGCATGGGTGATCGGGTGCGGGTGGTGCGGAACGGCACCCAGTACGGCTGGCTGGGGCATGAGCCCTTTATGGTGGTCAAACAGGGCGTGGTTGTCAGCTTGGATGGCCAGGCCAGTTTGCAGGTGCCGGTGCTTGTGCCTGTCTGAGCCGAAAACGCGAATGCGTTACGTTGGGTTCGGCAGGCGTCTTTCCAGCGGTAGGCTGCGAGCCCCGGCGCGACGGTACATTTCCCGGTAGTGGGGGAGGTACTTTTCGACCTGTGGGTCGGCCATATCCATCGCTTGCTTCTTGCCCGCAAAGAAGGCCGCAGCTTCCGCCAAAATTGCTGTTTCGTCGATCGTAGTCAGATGCCCGCTGTCGGCCACGATATGGCCAGCAACCATAGTCATCAACACCGATTGACCAAACTCGCAATGTACCAATTGGCGGGGCAGGTTGTTCAGCGGCACAAAGGGCAACGCTGTGAGATCCACCAGAATAAGATCCGCAGGCGCGCCAATGTCGAGCGTGCCAAGCCCCGGCTCGCGCATCGCCTGTCCACCGCCCGTTGTGGCGGCACGGATTACCTCGGTTGCTTGCGGCCAGCGCGTATAGTCCCAGTCGCTTAGGTTATGGATGACGCTGGCGGTTTTCATCACTGACCACATGTTGATGGCGTCGTCGGCTATGGCCTCATCAACACCAAGGCACAGCGGAATACCTCGGTCCTGCATGTCCCGCCAACGCATGATGCCGCTGCCAAGGCGCAAATTGGAGTTGGGGTTATGCGCGACGGTTGCGCCGGACGCGGCCAGCAGATCGATATCCGCATCATCGACCCAGATCGCGTGGATCACGTTCATCCGGTCGCTAAGCAATGCCAGATCATGGGTATATTGAACAAGCGACCGGCCTTGCAGGCATTCCTCGCCATAGACGCGTTGCAGGCGCGTCTCCAGCATATGCGCGTAAAACGGCAGATCATGGCGCAGGCTGATATCGTCAAGCTGCAGGAAATAGTCAGGCGAGACCCGCTGTGGGGCAGAACAGGACACCGCTGCCTTGATCCGGCCATCTGCTGCGCCGTGCCAAGTGGCGATGAGATATTCGTAGCTTTCAAGCAAGGCAGGGGCGGCAACCCCCTGAGGCGCTGACAATTGGGCGCGCAGGTCCGGCGGTAGAATGTCGCGCAGGAAGGGCAGTTTTTCCAGCTCGCTGAGTTCCGGCTGGTCAAGCGCCAGCCGGGCGCGCATGCCGCTATCGACGTAAGCCTGCGCCACCGCATCAATGATGTCCGGATCGGGCGACGGCACGAAAAAGCAGTCATCCTGCACCGAAGTGGTCCCGCCACGCAGCATTTCGATGCAGCCCAACATCGTGCGCAAATAGGCCTCACGCGGGGTCGGGCGCAGCACCTCCAGCTCGGGGCATTCATAAAGCATGAAAATTTCAAGCGGGAGTGAGGGCAGGCGGCCCTTCATATGGTTCACGGCAGAATGAAAATGCCCATTGATCAAGCCGGGCATCAGCAGGTTGCCTGCGCCCTCGATCACCTTTTCACCCGGCTGCGCGGACAGATCCTTTGCAATTTCGGCAATGCGCCCGTTGCTGACCCGCAGATCGCAGGTCGCGGTCATGCCGTCTCTCAAGTCAAGGTCAAGCAGCCGCACGCCCCGAAACAGCGTATTTGTCATGTGGAGGACGACCCCTGATAGAATGGCGTGCGTTGCGACGTATTCTGAATATATCCATCATAGAAGTCTTCGACCACCGGGAAGACTTGCTCGCGCAGCCAGTGGCGTTCCTGTTCTTCTGCGTCGCGCGGTTTGGCCAATACCTCCGCGATTTGCGCAAGGATCGCCTCGCGGTCGATCATGGTAAAGACGCCGTCCTCGTAGACCACACGCCCGGCGATCATGACGGCCTGCACGTCCTTGGTTTTCGCGCGATGGATCAACGCATCAAGTGGGGCAATGTCCGGGTCCTGGAACGGGTAGGTGGCGCTGTCATAGTCCAGCACAACGGCATCCATCTGCCGGCCAGGCTCCAGCCGGCCGATCTCGCCCCCAAAGGCGGTGGTCATTCCGCCATGTTCGGTCGCCATGCGCAGCACTTGGGCCGGAGAGGGCACATCCGTGATCGTGATGCCAGGCACCCGGTGGACGGTCAGTGCCATACGCATTTCTTGCAACATGTCCCGGTCGTCGTTGATGCCTGCCTCATCCATGCCCATGCCCACGGTCATCCCGCGCTTTTGCAACTCCATCAGTGGCAGTACGCCAGAGCGAAGGCGGAAGTTGGACGAGCAGTTGTGACAAATACAAGTGCCCGTGCCGGCACAGATCTCGATATCTTCTTCGGTCATCCACACGCCGTGACCAAGGGTCATGTGTTGGCCCAAAAGGCCAAGTTTTTCCAGATGCTTGACGGCCGTTGTTCCGGTGCGTTTGAAGGCGTATTCCTTTTGAAATGCCGTCTCAAGCAGGTGCATATGCATGGGCGCGCCAGCGGAACTTGATTTCTCTTGGATCGCCAGCAGCCCGTCGTCGCTCATCCAGTGCAGGTTGGCTGGGGCCAATTGGATCCGGGCGCGCGCATTATCGTTCTTGTCCACCAGCACATCGAAAAGCTGCATGAAATCGTCGAACTGCAGGGTTTGCTTGGCGAAATGCTCGGCCATGACCTTGGCAACATCGGGCGGAAGGCGTTTGCAGAACTCCTCATCGGCCTCATAGACAAAGCGGTTCTGTTCACGCACCGCGTAGCAATAGGACACCCGCATGCCGATATCGTCATAGGCCTTCAGGACGCCACTGGCCGAGGCCACGACCTGATCAAAGTCGCCCATTGCCCAGCCTTGGATGTGCTGGACTGTCGTGACGCCCGAGGCGATCATCTCAAACGCCGAAAACATCGTGTCCAAATAGGGATCGATTTTGCGCATCGCCAAACGGGCGGCAAACCAAAGTTCCAGCGGGTAATCGGGCGCGCCCAGTTGCAGCGGTGTCAGACCAAGATGGTGGTGGCTGTTCACCAGCCCCGGAATGATCATGTGGTTGGAATGCGCGGTCACGCTGGCGCCTGGATAGGCGTCTGTCACCTCGGCCTTCGGGCCAACGGCCAACACAACGCCATCCTGATGGGCCAGTGCCGCGTCATCCAGCATCTCCAACAAGCCGTCTTTTGTCACGCCTTTGACGATCCACCGGGCGGTTACAATTTCTACCGTCATGCCAGTTCCTGCTCTTGTTCTTTGAAAGACTTTTCGACCTCTTCGGCCAGCAGCGCTTCGCACTGTATGGCAAGGTCTATCATCTCGGGGCTGCGCATGTCGCGCGGGCGGGGGGCAGAGATCGGGATCTCGGCCTTGATCTGGCCGGGGCGGGCGGTAAAGACCACCACCCGGTCCGCCAGTGCCAGCGCCTCTTCGATTGAATGGGTCACCAACAGAACCGAGGCTTTGGAACTTTCCCAGATATTTAACAGATGTCCCTGCATACGGGCACGCGTTTGGATATCGAGGGCAGCAAAAGGCTCATCCATCAACAGGACCTTGGGCTCCATTGCCAGCGCACGGGCTAATGCAGCCCGCTGCCGCATCCCGCCAGAGAGCTCATGGGGTCGCTTGTCGCCCGCGCCCACAAGCCCCACAAGGCGCAGTAAGCGCTCAGCGGATTCTTCCTGTTTCTTAGGGGATTGTCCGGCGATCTTGAGGCCAAAGGTGATGTTGTCGCGCACGGTCAGCCACGGATACAGGGCCGCTTCCTGAAAGATCAGACTGCGTTCCGGGGACGGCTCTGCTACCTCTAACCCGTCAAAGGTCACGCTGCCTTCTGTCGCATCTTCAAGGCCCGCAACGATGTACAGCAAAGAGCTTTTCCCGCATCCAGAAGGCCCCAGCAGGACCACGAATTCCCCCAGTTCCACATCCAGCGTCAGGTTGCGAACCGCTGGCACCGGTTCGGGCCCGTCGGGGTTCCAAGTCTTGGACACGTTGGTGATTTTCAGACCCAAAGTCATCTCAAAGACCTCCTACGCTGGACGGGCCGACCCACCACAGCACTTTGCGTTGCACGTATCGAAGCGCCTGATCAAAGGCGAAACCGGTTATCCCGATCAGCGTCATGGTAAAAAAGACGAGGCTGGCATTGAACGTGTTGCGGGCCATCATGGTGACCTGCCCGAGGCCAGAACCGACGCCAACGGCCTCGGCGATCAGCACCACCATCCATGCGGCAAAAAGGTTCATGCGCAGAGTAACGAACAGCTCTGGCAGGATCGCGGGTAGGATCACATGTCGATAGATCTGGCGCTTGTTGCAGCCCATAATCCGGGCCAATTGAATGTAATGGGCGGGGACATTATCAATTTGTGACAGGGTCGCCAGCGTCATGATGAAGAAAATCGCGATGAAAACGAGGAAGATCGCGGGCGGATTGCCGATGCCAAAGATGAACACCGCCACCGGTAGCCACGCCACCGGAGAAATTGGTGCCAGCATCGTCACAAGCGGCAACATCAGTTTGCCGAAAACCTTGAAATAGCGAATGCCGATTCCGATCGCCAGTGACAGGGTAAAGCCCAGCACAAGCCCCGCCGTCACCCGAAACGATGACCAAGCGATCACGCCCAGAACGGAAAAGATCGAGCCGCCCGTCGCCAGCGCCCCGGCGCGTGTGCCGCCGGGGTCGAAGAAGCGAAACTGGTCGGTCAGGTTAGCCAGAAAAATATGCGGTGGCGGAAGCAACAGCGGGTTCGCCCACCCCCACCACCACGCAAATTCCCAAAGACCGACGAAAATCGACAGGGACGCAAAGACCCAAAGAGTCGGTTCCAGCCGGGTCAACAGCTTTTTGAAGACCGAGTTCCATTTGCTCTGTGTCACAGGCGCACCTATCGTTTTGTCGGTCATGATAGGGCCTTACGCAGCAGTCTTAAGGTTCAGGCTGTCATAGAGGTCGGCGTTTTCGGAAATCACCTCTTCCAAAAGCGTCCAGTTCACCGCCGAATCCGGCAGGGTTTCCTTGACGTAGCCCATCTTTTGCATCGAGACGGAACGTTCGAGGAAGAAGTCGCTGTTGTTGCGTTGGTCGATCATCACAGGCTGGCGCGATTGGGCAAGGGTCAAAGCCTCAAGCGAGGTTTTGTAATAGGTGCCCTGCGTCGTGGCCAAGGCGGCGGCCGTATCTGTTTCGGATTGATACTGCGCGGTCATCATCGCTTTGATCACGGCTTTGACGGCATCTGGGTTTTCTTCCAGTAACGGTGTCCGCGCGGCCAGCACGCAGTCCGAATAGCCCGCCCCATAAAGATCCAGTCCGTCGGTGAGTACCGTAGACCCGGCGCGTTCCTGCAGACATTGCGTCGCATAGGGTTCAATATGGCTGACCGCATCAATCGCACCATTGATGAAGGCGGCAGCAAGTTCTGGTGAGGTGTTGAAGTATCTGATCTCTGCGTCGGCAAACTCCATGCCAGCCGAGGTCATATAGTCATAGGGCAGGACTTCAAGCGTGTCGGCCTGGAAGGTGCCGATGGTCTTGCCTTTCAGGTCTGCCGGGGACGAAATCCCTTCAGAGCCGATCAGGATACAGCCTTCGACGCCGGCACCGGCGACGATCTGCACGGGCGCACCGGCATCCACCAGCGTGATGAAGTTGGAGTAGGGGATCACCGAGACATCCACCATGCCTGCGCCGAACAATGTCACGACGTCGGTCGTGGTGGGGGTGACGACAAAGTCGAGGTCGACTCCGTCGGCTTCAGCCAGTTTGCGTTCCTTGGCCAGGAAAATACCAAGGTTGCACAATCCACCGCCATGGGTTGCCTTGATCCGGGTCAGGCCTTGCGCCGCTGCCATGCCCGGCGACATCAGGCCTGCCGGGATCGCCAGACTGGCCGCCGCAGCAGCGCCACCCTTGAGAAAGCCACGACGGCTTGCTTCCTGAATTTTATGATATGTGTTTCCGCATCTTTCGCACATGTGATGTCCTCTCTGTCAGGACACAAACGAAGCATACGGGCCAGGAAAAAAACGTACGACCCCGTCACTTCATTTGTGACAGTTTCGGCACGCCAACCAGAAAAGCAGTCAGGCGGATCAATGGGAGGAGAACCTCACCTGCTGCTTTGCGCTGCATCCACGCTGCTGCAGAAGCAGGCGTCTCTCAAAGCACCTCGGCTCAGAAAAGTGCGAATTTTGTGAAAATGGCAGCTATTTGCCCTGCATTGACGCCTGCCTGCCGCATTTTTGGGCGTAGTTCGTATCGGTTTAGTGCCAAACATCGGGTTTTCAGGAATAGCCGAGGCGATAAAGCGCGCCTATCAGCACCTGAATGCCATCAACAATATCAGGGATGCTTGAGAACTCTTCTGGGGTGTGGCTGCGCCCGTCTTTGCTGCGCACAAACAGCATGGCGACGGGGCAATTCCGGCTCATCTGCTGGGCATCGTGTCCCGCGCCACTGGCCATCCGCAGGGTCGGGATGTTTGCCGCGTCAGCAGCTGCCTGCATGGCATCCAGAAGGGTGGGGTCGCTTTGACAGGGCGGATGGTCGAGCGTCAGACGGCGACTGAGTGTCAGGCCACGCTTGGCGGCGATCTTGTCCATGATCTCATTATGCGTATCGTGAAGCGCCTTCGCGACCTCGGGGTCCGGGTGGCGCGCATCAATGGTAAAGGTCACGCTGCGCGGGATGATCGCTGGCGCATTGGGATCGATGCTGCACTGGCCAAGGGTGGTGACGGCGGGGCGGCCCAGAGCCTCGGCATGGGCAATGGCGGCGGTGGCGATCTCGACCATCCCGGCCATGGGATCGGCCCGAATGTCCATCGGGAAGGCCCCCGCGTGGTTCGAGACGCCTGTCAAAGTGACCTCTGTGTGCCTGATATGGGTGATCGCATCGACCACCGCGACGGACAGATCGGCGTCTTCAAGGATCGGGCCCTGTTCGATGTGCAACTCGATAAAACCTGCGATGTCGTCACGGGCGACCTCTGCTATGCGGGCCGGATCGAAACCGCAGGCGCGCATCGCGGCGCTGATCGGGGCGCCAGCATCATCTACAACCGTTTCGCAATCCTCCGGGCTGGACCGCCCCACAATCGCACGTGAGCCCCAAAAGCCAGCGGTGGGAAAGCGGCTGCTTTCTTCTTCACAAAGGCTGACCAGTTCCAAGGGGCGTTTGGGTTGGCCAAAGGTGGCCACCAAGGTTTTCAGCGCCACCAGCCCCGCAATCACACCAAGCGCCCCGTCATAGCGTCCACCAGAGCGCTGGCTGTCGATATGCGAGCCGGTGACGAGAGAGGGGCCGGGGCTTTGCCCCTCGGCCCTGGCCCAAAGGTTGCCGACCTGATCAAAGCGTGTCGCAAGCCCGGCCTCTTGCGCCCAAGCCTGCACTTGGGCCTGCGCCTTTTGCCACTCATCGGTATAGACCAGCCGACAGACCCCGGTCTCGCCCACTGCGCCATGCTGGGCCAGTGAGAGGATCATATCTTCGACCATCTCGGGGTCGATTTTGGGCATTTGGGGGTCTGACATTTTGGGGCACTCCTCTTTTGCGGACACTGGGGCGGGGCGGGGCGCTGCGGCCAGCGCCAAAGCCATGTTGCGCTGGGGTCGGCAGAGAAACCGACTATTTTCCCAGCATTTCGCGCGACTTTGTATGTTTCTTAATCAAGGGTTGCCGATTGCATGCCATTTTCGGCCCAAACCACAGACAAGCAGTCCAGTGCTTTTTTAGCTTCCGCCAATACACTAACGCAGTGGGGATTGGATGAAGGCGATTGGCATCGACGTGGGCGGGACGTTCACAGATTTGATCTATGTGGATCTTCAGACCGGGGCGCAAGGGATCCACAAGGTGTCGACTACGCCAGACGATCCGTCGCAGGGCGTGATCACGGGTCTGACGGAACTCATGGTACAAGGCGCGATTGCCCCGAGCGACATTGCCCAGGTCTTTCACGGCACGACGACCGCAACCAATGCGGTTCTCGAGGCGCGCGGCGCGCGGGCCGGGATGATTACCAATGAGGGGTTTCGCGACGTGCTGCATATCGGTCGCCATCAGCGGCCCGATCACTATTCCATCATGCAAGAGATCCCTTGGCAAAACCGCCCCCTGATCAAACGTCGCTATCAAAGGGATTGCGGGTGATGGTCATGGAGTGCTCCGGGGAATGTGGGTTGGTGATCAGGCAGCGTCGCGGGCAATGATGCCCAGCGCTGCCAGCTCGGTAATCTTGGTGGTGATCTTGGCCGCGTCATTGACGGTGGCGTCGTAAGCCAACCCGGCGCGTGAGACGATCGCAGGACCACGGGTCACGACGATACCAACGGCGTCTGCCAGCGTGGCATCGACCGGATAGAGCAACACGGCTGCGGCGGTTTGTGCGCCATCGGTGCCGCCATCGCTGGCAAGGCCGTATTTGCCGCTGAGCGTAATGCGCCCGAGAACCGAGCCAACGGGATAGGCCATGCCGGACAGCAGGGTGATGGTGTCGCGGGTGTAGTTCGGGTTGACCTCGTATTTGAGGACATCACCCATGCTGGGCGGTTGGGGCAGGACGGTCATGGATCAGGCTCCGTGAATGGGG
>DFBF01000296.1:0-3578 GCA_002367285.1 Rhodobacteraceae bacterium UBA3087
AGGTCGTCAGATGCGCCAACCCGGCTGAACAGTTGTGAAACAAGCCCGATATGGGCCTTGCGTGCGGGCACATAGCTGCCGGCCTGTGCCAGTAGGGCAATCAGTGCGTTTTGGCGCAGGAATGTCGATTTACCGGCCATGTTCGGGCCGGTCAGCAGCCAGATATCGGCACCATCGGACCCGTCGGCCAGGGTGCAATCGTTGGCAATGAAGGGGGTGCCGGATTTCTTCAGGGCGCGTTCGACGACCGGATGGCGGCCGCCTTCGATCTGGAAGGTGCGGCTGTCATCGACCACAGGGGCCGTCCAGTTTTCGGCCCGGGCGAGGTCTGCCAGACCGGCGCTCAGGTCGATTTCAGAAAGCGCACGGGCAGCGTCGCCGACTGGTCCGTTTTGGTCCAGAATGGCCGTGCTTAGGGTGGAATAGAGCCGTTTTTCGATATCCAACGCGCGGGCGCCGGCATTCAGGATCTTGGTTTCCATTTCCGACAGCGCGACAGTGGTGAACCGGACCTGATTGGCGGTGGTTTGACGGTGAATGAACTGTTCGGACAGCGGCGGATTCAGCATCTTTTCTGCATGTGTTGCAGTGGTTTCGATGAAATAGCCCAGCACATTGTTGTGCTTGATCTTCAGCGCGGTGATGCCGGTCTGTTCGGCATATTCCGCCTGCATGGCGGCGATCACGCTGCGCCCTTCGTCGCGCAGTTGGCGGGCGTCGTCCAGGCCATCGTCGTAACCGGGGGCGATAAAGCCGCCGTCGCGCGCCAACATCGGCGGTTCAGCGATCAGCGCCTGTTCCAACAGGTTCAGCAAATTGTCGTGCCCGATCAGAGCTTTTTCGGCATGGGCCAGTTTTAGAGGGGTATCAGCGGGCAGCAGGTCGGCGATTTCACCTGCGGCGGCCAGACCGTTACGGACCGCGGCCAGATCACGGGGGCCGCCGCGCTCCAGACCCAAACGGGACAGGGCGCGGTCGATGTCGGGGGTTTTGCGCAGGGCGTCGCGCAGGTCGGCGGATAGGCGGGACTGATCCAGCAAAAAGGTGATGGCATCCAGGCGGGATTGAACCTCGGACAAGTCGCGCGAAGGTGAGGAGATGCGCCGTTCCAACAGGCGCCCGCCACCGGCTGTCACGGTGCGGTCGATTGCTGCAAGAAGCGAGCCTTCGCGTCCACCAGACATGGAATGGGTCAGTTCCAGATTGCGGCGTGTGGCGGCGTCGATTTGCATCGTGCCATGGACCATTTCGCGCACGGGTGCGCGCAGCAGCGGCAGTTTCCCCTTTTGCGTGATGTCCAGGTATTCGACGATCGCGCCCATCGCCCCCAGTTCGGCCCGATCAAAGTGACCGAAGGCTTCCAGATCACCAACGCGATACAGGTCTTTCAGCCGCTTTTCGGCGCCAGAACTGTCAAAGGCGGCGCGGCCCAGTGGGGTCAGGGCTGCGCCAGATTCAGACACTAATTCAGCTAAATCGCGTTCTTGGGCGTCTGAGACGACCACTTCGCGCGGACCCAGGCGGGCCAGTTCCGGCCCCAAGCGCACGGGCGGGCAGGGCATGACGCGAAACGCGCCGGTGGAAATGTCGACCCATGCTAAAGCTGCATCATCGCGTACCTGCGCATAGGCGGCCAGGAAGTTGTGGCGGCGCGCCTCTAGCAAGCCGTCTTCGGTCAGGGTGCCGGGGGTGACCAGGCGCACGACGCCGCGTTTCACCACGGATTTCGATCCGCGCTTTTTCGCCTCGGCCGGGCTTTCCATCTGTTCGCAGACNNTTGCGGATCAGCGTCAGGAAATAGCCTTCGGCGGCATGATGGGGAACGCCGCACATGGGAATGTCTTCGCCCAGATGTTTGCCGCGTTTGGTCAGGGCAATGTCCAGCGCGCCGGCCGCCGCGACGGCGTCGTCAAAGAACATCTCGTAAAAATCGCCCATGCGATAGAACAGCAAAGCGTCCGGATGGTCCGCCTTGATTTCAAGGAACTGCGCCATCATGGGCGTTACAGCAGATTTCGCAGTTGTCACCATTACCCCCCGGTTTTCGGTCTGGGTCAGGTTACGGTCTGAGCCGTGGGCGCGAAAGGGGGGTCAGGTGTTTTTCCGCCGCGAAACCCAGTTCCAGCTGCTGGTGCACATGTCATTCAGGCCAAGTTCCGCGCGAAAGCCCAAGATGTCTTGGGCAAGAGTTGGGTTTGACACCAGTTTCGGCACGTCGCCCGCACGGCGCGGGGCGATCACGTGGGGCAAATCATGACCACAGGCGCGCTCATAGGCGGACAGCATTTCCAGAACGGAATAGCCTGTGCCGGTGCCCAGGTTCACGGTGTGACTGTCGCCGGATTTCAGCAGCGCGCGTAGGGACAGAACGTGGCCGCGCGCCAGGTCGGTTACATGGATATAGTCGCGCACGCCGGTGCCGTCGGGCGTGTCATAATCATCGCCAAACACGGATAGCTTTTCCAGATCCCCCGTCGCGACCTTGGCAATATACGGCATCAGATTGTTGGGGATGTCGTTTGGGTCTTCGCCGATCAGCCCTGTTTCATGGGCGCCAGCCGGGTTGAAATAGCGTAGCGTGCCAAAGGCCCAACGATCATCCGAGGCTGCGATTTGTTCCAGTGTCTGTTCGCAGGCCAGTTTTGTGAACGCATAGGGGCTGGAATAACTGCGCGCGCTGGTTTCCGGGATTGGGATCAGCGCCGGGTCACCATAGACGGTGGCCGAGGACGAAAACACCAGACGCCAGCATCCGGCGTGTTGCATCGCGTCCAGCAGGTCGACCAGACCGGACACGTTGGTGCGGATGTAGTCCAGCGGCTGCTCTACACTTTCGCCCACAGCCTTTTTCGCGGCGAAATGCACGGTGGCGTCGATCTTGTGGTCGCTGAAAATGCGTGTCAGCAGGGCGCGGTCCAGAACGTCGCCGGTGTAACAGGTGACGGGCGCGCCTGTGATGACCTCAAGCCGATCAATCACGTCGGGGCGGGCGTTAGAGAAATTATCCAGGATCACGACCTCAAACCCGGCTTTGACCAGTTCGACATAGGTGTGAGAGCCGATAAATCCGGCCCCGCCGGTCAAAAGGATTTTCTGCGACACGTTTGTGCTCCGATGTTTTGCCTCGGACGTGACTTTAGGGCGGAATAGGCTGAAAAACAGCCCGCAATGCGCGTTTGGTGAAATTTCGCAGGCTCGAATTGCAATAATTACAGTGTGGCGTCGCTGAGTTTGTGAAAAATACCCGAAATAAGCGCTGAAAGACATAATCATGCGTAATTCAGTGGTTGAGCGTCCTTTCCACCACCTGTAAGGGTTGTACGCCCAGGTATACGGAACAAAAAGGCCCAGATGATGCCCAAGACCAGAATCACAGACGAAGAGGCGCTTGCCTATCACCTGGACCCGAACCCGGGGAAATTCGAGATCACGCCATCGGTGCCGATGACCACCCAGCGCGACCTGTCTCTGGCCTATTCGCCCGGTGTTGCTGTGCCCTGCGAGGCGATCGCGGCAAACCCGGAAACGGCCTATGATTACACCACCAAGGGCAACCTTGTGGCGGTGATTTCCAACGG
>DFBF01000296.1:3648-4196 GCA_002367285.1 Rhodobacteraceae bacterium UBA3087
CGGTTTGCCGACGTGAACTCGATCGACATTGAACTGGACACCGAAGACCCCGAAGAATTCATCAACGCCGTGCGCCTGATGGGTCCGACCTTTGGCGGCATCAATCTGGAAGACATCAAAGCGCCGGAATGTTTCATCATCGAACAGCGCCTGAAGGAAGAAATGGACATCCCGGTGTTTCATGACGACCAGCACGGTACGGCGGTGATCTGTGCCGCCGGTCTGATGAACGCGCTGCACCTGTCAGGCAAGAAAATCGAAGAATGCCGCATCGTGCTGAATGGCGCCGGGGCCGCCGGGATTGCTTGTATCGAGCTGATCAAGGCAATGGGCGCCAAGCACGACAATTGCATCGTTTGTGACACCAAAGGCGTGATTTATCAGGGCCGCACCGAAGGCATGAACCAGTGGAAATCGGCCCATGCCGCCAACACGGGTCTGCGTACGCTTGAGGAAGCGATGACTGGCGCTGACGTATTCCTGGGCGTGTCCGTCAAAGGGGCCGTGACCCAGGACATGGTGAAATCCATGGCCGACAATCCGGTCAT
>DFBF01000296.1:4332-6886 GCA_002367285.1 Rhodobacteraceae bacterium UBA3087
ATCCATGCGCGCGCGATCAATGACGAAATGAAACTGGCTTGTGCCCAAGCACTGGCCGAACTGGCGCGCGAAGATGTGCCGGACGAAGTCGCCATGGCCTATGGCAAGAAACTGACCTTTGGTCGCGACTATATCATTCCGACGCCGTTCGATCCGCGTCTGATCTATACCATCCCGCCTGCGGTGGCCCGGGCGGGCATCGACAGCGGGGCGGCACGGCGTCCGATCATCGACATGGCGGGTTATGAGCAGAACCTGAAATCGCGCATGGATCCGACCGCCAGCATTCTGCGCGGTATCACGGCGCGGGCGCGTCAGGCACAGGCCAGCATGATCTTTGCCGAGGGCGATGATCCGCAAGTGCTGCGCGCCGCCGTTCAATATCAGCGCAACGGATTTGGTCGCGCTTTGGTCGTGGGGCGTGAAGACGACGTGCGCGCCAAGCTCGAGGCAGAAGGCCTGGGCGACGCTGTACGTGAGCTGCGTATCGTGAATGCGGGCAATACGCCGCATCTGAACGAATACAAAGAATTCCTGTATGACCGCCTGCAACGTCAGGGCCATGACCGCCATGATGTGCACCGTTTGGCAGCGCGGGATCGCCATGTGTTTGCGTCCCTGATGCTGGCGCATGGGCATGGTGACGGGCTGGTCACCGGCGCAACGCGCAAGTCCGCGCATGTGTTGCAGCTGATCAATCACGTGTTCGATGCAAAAGCGTCCGACGGTGCGGTTGGCATTACTGCGTTGCTGATCAAAGGCCGCATCGTTCTGGTCGCCGATACGTTGGTGCATGAATGGCCAGAAAGCGAAGACCTGGCCAATATCGCCGAAGCCGCCGCCAAGGTCGCGCGCGGTCTGGGGTTGGAGCCCCGTGTGGCCTTCGCCAGCTTTTCGACCTTCGGCTATCCGGTGTCGGAACGCGCCGAAAAGATGCATGAAACCCCGGCCATTCTGGAAGCTCGCGGCGTTGATTTCGAATTTGATGGCGAAATGACGGTCGATGTGGCCTTGAACGAAGATGTCATGGCGCAATATCCGTTCTGTCGCCTGTCTGCTCCGGCCAATATCCTGGTCATGCCGGCGCGCCACAGCTCGTCGATTTCCGTCAAGATGATGCAGGAATTGGCAGGGGCCACCGTGATTGGCCCGATCCTGTCGGGCACTGGCAAGCCGATTCAGATCTGTTCCACGGCCTCGACGGCCAACGACATCCTGAACATGGCCATGCTTGCGGCTTGCAAGATCGGGTAAATCCTGCTCCCCTCCGCCGAAAATCGGAGGGGCCATGACCGTCTATAACCTCGGTTCGATCAATATCGACCATTTCTATCGTGTGCCGCACATCCCGGCACCCGGCGAAACGCTTGCGGCCGTCAGCCATACCACCGGGCTGGGGGGCAAAGGCGCGAACCAATCCGTTGCGGTGGCGCGGGCCGGGGCGCGGGTCATCCATATCGGAACCGTTGGCCCGGACGGGACGCCCTGGGTGGACCGCATGGCTGAATATGGTGTTACGCCATGTGTGGCACGGGTTGAGACCGCCACGGCGCATGCCAACATCTGTGTCGACACAGCAGGCGAAAACATGATCGTCATCTATGCGGGCGCGAACCGCGAACAGTCTCTAACCCACCTGAAAACGGCAATGGCCGACGGTGCATCCGGGGATTTTCTACTGCTTCAGAATGAAACCAACCTGACCTTCGAGGCGGCGCAGATGGCCCGCCAGAAAGGAATGCAGGTGATATATTCCGCGGCGCCGTTCGACGTGGAAGCCGTGCGTCAAATGCTGCCCATCATTGACACGCTGGTCTTGAACGAAGTCGAAGCCACGCAGCTGGCCAGTGCGCTGGGCGACGTTGACGTGCCCGCCATGTTGATCACCCGGGGCGGTGACGGCGTGACATGGCGGGGGGGGGAAGAGGTTTCGCAACCAGCGTTTGCCGTCACGCCGGTGGACACGACCGGGGCCGGGGACTGTTTCATTGGCTATGTTGCGGCCGGGCTGGATCAGGGGTTGGGTCTTGCACAGGCTTTGCGCCGGGCATCCGCCGCATCTGCCATTCAGGTCACGCGCTATGGCACGGCGGATGCGATCCCGACAAAAGACGAGACGGACGCCTTTTTGGCTGAAAGAGAGACTGAATACCGATCACGTGACAACGCACCAAGCCGAAGATGACGCGCGCAACGAAGACATTCTGATCCGGCTGAACGGCCGGGTTGTTCCCAAGGCCGAGGCCGTGGTCAGCGGTTACGACAGTGGTTTTATGCTGGGTGACGGCGTCCGGGAGGGGCTGCGCCAGTATGACACCGGAACAGGTCATTTCCGCAGTGTTAGAGACACAATCAACCAACAGAATGACCACCGACGCGCATGCGCGGTTGATGGTGACGCGTGGTGTGAAAACCCGTCCGTTCCAACACCCAAGCCTGTCCCAGCAAGGCCCGACCGTGACGATCATCATTGAACACTCGCGCCCATCAATCCCGCGCCCGATTTCACTGGCCACCGTGCCGCATATTCGCGGATTGCCGATGACACAGGACC
>DFBF01000296.1:6959-8508 GCA_002367285.1 Rhodobacteraceae bacterium UBA3087
GATGAGGGGTTGATGCTGGATGTGAACGGGTTCGTGAACACGACGAATGCGTGTAACTTTTTCATCGTGCGCAAGGGGGCTGTCTGGACCAGCACCGGTGATTATTGCATGAACGGCATCACGCGGCAGAAGA
Source organism: Rhodobacteraceae bacterium UBA3087 (assembly GCA_002367285.1). Classification (GTDB taxonomy): domain Bacteria; phylum Pseudomonadota; class Alphaproteobacteria; order Rhodobacterales; family Rhodobacteraceae; genus Aliiroseovarius_A. Next base: position 7,093 of record DFBF01000296.1, read on the forward strand.
TGATTGATCTGTGCCGTGCAAACGACATCCCGGTTCATGAGCGCAACTATTCCCTGGTTGATACCTATGGAGCGGACGAGGCGTTCTTGATGGGTACGTTCGGGGCACAAACCCCGGTGGGGCAGATTGATGGCCGTCAGATTGCACAGGGGAAATGGGGCCGATGACGGAACGGCTACGCGACCTCTATAAGGCTCTGATCCAGCAGGAAATGGCGAAATGAAGGCCGCCCCTCGAAAAATTGCGATGTGGTCCGGGTCGCGCAGTTTGTCGACGGCGATGATGTATGCGTTCGGCAACCGTGCCGATTGTGCCGTGGTGGATGAACCGCTGTACGCGGCGTATCTGTCGGCGGCCGGTGTAGCGCATCCGATGCAGGCCGAAATTCTGGCAGCACAGTCGCAAGACCCGGCCGAGGTCATCGCGGGGCTGATGGGCCCTAACCCGGATGGCAAGCCGCATTTCTATCAGAAACACATGACGCAACACATGGTGCCCGGCGTGCCGCGCGACTGGATGTCGGAGGTGGCCAACGTGTTTCTGATCCGCCACCCGGCGCGGATGAATGCCAGCTACGCGGCGAAACGCGAGAACCCGACGCTGGATGACATTGGGTTCTGGCAACAGGCGGAGTTGTTTGAGGTGATCGGTCTGGACTGGGACCCCGCGATGCTGTCCTGGCGCCAAGGGCGGGCACAAGGATGACGGCGTTTGGGCGTCGCATTGGTATGGATCGGTGTGGAAATCCACCGGGTTCGCGGGCGCCGAGGGGCCTTTGCCTGTGGCGCCCGTGCATTTGCACGACGTGTTGGATGCGGCCTTGCCGTTTTATGAAAGGTTGAAGGCGGAGAAGATCAGCCCTTGAGCAGCGACCCCAGCTTCATCGCCACCGCCGCGTTGCCAGATACTTTCAGCTTGCCCATCATGACACCTGTCATCGGGTTCAGCTTGCCGGTCAACAGCTTGCCCAGGTTGTCCTTGGACAGTTTGATGGTGCAATCGGTGTCCTGATCCAGGGTGGTCGCGGCACCGTTGGCCAGAACGATCACGCCGTCATCGCCACAGTCGAATTTCAGAGAACCCTCAAACCCGCCCGCAGGCATGTTGGCGTTGATCCCGTCGGCAATGGCTGTCAGCGGCATGGTGGTCCCCAAATGAAAAATGCCCGCCATGGTTAGGCGGGCATTCACGTTCCAGCAACAGTGACGTTGCGAGAGTTTATTTCTTGGCGACGCGACGGTTGCGCATGGCGATCAGCTTCAGACGCAGCGCGTTCAGCTGGATAAAGCCGGCGGCGTCGGTCTGATCATAGGCGCCCATGTCTTCTTCGAAGGTCACATGTTCTTCGGAGTACAGCGAATGGTCGGACCAGCGGCCCACGGTGCGCACGTGGCCTTTGTATAGTTTCAGGCGCAC
>DFBF01000296.1:8574-20104 GCA_002367285.1 Rhodobacteraceae bacterium UBA3087
TCGGCGTATTTTGGCATGAGCTCATCTTTCAGATGCATCGCGCCGCGGTCCATGGTGATGCTTTCGATGCCGCGGTGGGCCTCGAGCAGAATGGTGCCGCCGGGGGTCTCGTAAATCCCGCGTGATTTCATGCCGACATAACGGCCTTCGACCAGATCAAGACGGCCTACGCCGTGTTTGCGGCCATATTCGTTCAGCGCGGTCAAAACGGTGGCGGGCGACATGTCCACGCCGTTGATCGACACGGGATCGCCCTTTTCAAAGCAGACCTCGATGTATTCCGGCGTGTCGGGTGCATCTTCCGGGCTGACGGTGCGCTGATAGACGTATTCGGGCGCGTCTTCGGCGGGGTCTTCCAGAACCTTGCCCTCGGACGAGGTGTGCAGAAGGTTCGCATCAACCGAGAACGGCGCTTCGCCACGTTTGTCTTTCGCAACGGGGATCTGGTGCTGTTCGGCAAATTCCAGCAGTTTGGTGCGCGAGCCCAGCTCCCATTCACGCCAGGGCGCGATCACCACGATTTCAGGGTTCAGCGCATAGGCCGCCAGTTCGAACCGAACCTGGTCATTGCCCTTGCCGGTCGCGCCGTGGGACACGGCGTCGGCGCCATGTTCAGCAGCCAGTTCAACCAGACGCTTGGAAATCAGCGGACGCGCAATTGAGGTGCCCAGCAGGTACAGGCCTTCGTACACCGCATTGGCGCGGAACATCGGAAAGACGAAATCGCGCACGAATTCTTCGCGCAGATCTTCGATGTGGATATTTTCGGGCTTGATGCCCAACAGCTCGGCTTTTGCGCGGGCGGGCTCCAGCTCTTCGCCTTGACCCAGATCGGCGGTAAAGGTGATCACTTCGCAATTATATTCGGTTTGCAGCCATTTCAGGATGATCGAGGTATCAAGGCCACCGGAATAGGCCAGGACAACTTTCTTAGGCGCATGTTGCGGCGCGGTGTTGGACGAGATCATCGGTTTCCCTTTCACGAGCGGTTCGCCGCGCGCTTAGCGGGTTTTGAAGGCCGGGGCAAGGTTGCAGGTGGTGCGGCGTTGACGCGGCGGGCTGGGCGTCTTACCGATTGGTCAGATTTAAATCAGGAGAATTGCCGTGAAGGGTTGGAATTTGTTCATGCATTCGGTGCGGATGGTGTTTGGAAACTTGGGCATGGCAGCGCAGGTGTCGCTGGTGCTGTATGCTATCTATGCCGTGACCTATATCGGACTGATGCAGTCCCTGGGGCCAGAGATGCTTATGCTTGAAGGTCCCGCACCTGTTTTGCCATCCAGTGGTTTCTGGTTGAAGTTGATGTGTGTCTATGTGGTCTCAATGGTTCTGATTACATGGGTGGCTGTCGCTTGGCATCGGTATGTGCTGCTGGGCGAAGCGCCAGCGGGCTGGGTGCCCGCGTGGCCGGGTAGCAAGATCCTTGGATATCTTTCGCGTTCCATTTTGCTTGGGCTGGTCGTTATGGCGGTCATGATCATCATCGGCTTTGTGATTGGTTTTCTGGCCGCAGCTCTGGGCATGCCATCCTTGTCGGTTCTGATTGTGATCATTGGTCTTCCCTTGAGCTTGGTAATGGCTTTCCGGCTTTCGGCCATCCTTCCGGCGGGTGCTGTCGGAAAGCCCATGGGCCTGAAAGATGCATGGCAAGCGACCAGTGGGCAATCGGGCACTGTGTTCCTGATGGCCATCTTTTTAGCCCTTGGTTCGGTGATCGTGTCATTGCCATCCTTGATCAGTGAAAACCCTTATTCCATGCTCAATCTGATCTACACGATGGTCACGGGTTGGTTCATGGCGATGGTGTCCGTCAGTGTGTTGACCACGCTGTATGGCCATTTTGTCGAAGGCCGCGATCTGGACTGAGCCTTGCTATGCCGGTCCGCTTGCGCCACTGATTTCGCATGAGCGATTTCACCGACAAGGCGCATGGCGCTGAGCATGAGATGCGGGCGCTGTTTCCCGCCACACCGTTGCAGCGCAACGATCACCTGTCGGCCCGGTTCGGGGCCGATATCTGGTTGAAGCGTGAGGATCTGTCGCCGGTGCGGTCTTATAAGATTCGCGGTGCGTTGAACGCGATGCGCAAGGTGTTGGCGGCGGACCCGGATCGCGCGCTGTTCGTCTGTGCCAGCGCGGGCAACCACGCGCAGGGCGTGGCCTTTGTCGCGCGTCATTTCGGGGTGCGAGCAGTGATCTTCATGCCGGTGACGACGCCGCAGCAAAAGATCGACAAGACGCGAATTTTTGGCGGTGATGCGATCGAAATCAGGCTGGTGGGCGACTATTTCGACGACACTCTGGCAGCTGCACAGGCGTTCTGCGCGCAGGCCGGTGGGCATTTCCTGTCACCGTTTGACGACGCAGATGTGATCGACGGCCAGGCGTCAGTTGCCGCCGAAGTGATGGGTCAGCTGGGTCGCGCGCCGGACATGGTCGTGCTGCCGGTGGGCGGTGGCGGATTGTCGGCTGGGGTCACGCAATATCTGCGGGCCGCCGCGCCGGATACCGCGATCCGCTATGTCGAACCTGCGGGCGGAGCCAGCCTGACTGCGGCTTTGTTGGCCGGGCACACGGTGTCCTTGCCGCGGGTCGACAGTTTTGTCGATGGGGCGGCGGTTGCCAAGATTGGCGATCTAACCTTTGCCGCGTTGAAAGACACGCCACCGGGCCATGTTCTGACCGCGCCCGAGGATCGGATTTGCACCACCATTCTGGACATGCTGAATGTCGAAGGCGTGGTGTTGGAGCCCGCCGGGGCCCTGTCTGTCGATGCGCTGGGCGACTTGGCGGATCAGATCAAGGGTAAAACGGTGGTCTGTGTCACCTCGGGCGGGAATTTCGATTTCGAACGTCTGCCCGAAGTGAAGGAACGGGCGCAGCGTTTCAGCGGGCTGAAGAAGTATTTCCTGTTGCAGCTGCCGCAACGTCCCGGCGCCTTGCGTGATTTCCTGGAAATGCTGGGGCCGGATGATGACATTGCCCGGTTTGAATACCTGAAGAAATCCGCGCGCAATTTCGGGACGGTTCTGATTGGAATCGAAACCAAGGCCGCAGGCAATTTCGACGCGCTGTTCGGCAAACTGGACGCGGGTGGGTTCACCTATACGGACATCACCGAAGATGAGGTCCTGTCGAACTTTGTCATCTAGCCTCAAACGCCTGTTTTGACGCGGTGTAGGTGTCGAAAACCGGGGCCAATTGCACAGAACCGGCGTCGCCATTGGCGGCTTGGCGTTCACCTTCGTGGCACAGTTTTGACAGCGCATCGAACCCCAGGTTCAGGGATGAGCTTTTCAGGAAATGCAGGTCCTGTTCGTACAGTTCGGGTTTCGGGTCCGTGCGCAGGCGGGCGATGACTTCTTCCACCTCCTCAAGGAACATTTCGGCCACTTCGGCAAAGTCTTCTTCGCCGATTTCGTCCTTTAATTCGTTCACGCGGTCCCAACTGATCATCCGAACCCTCCTTGTCCGATTCATCGCGTAGTGTTGCCGCCACGTCTTAACATAGCGTTATCCAACCTGCGGATTCAGATGCAATTTTAGCTTTAAGTGCCTGTTAGGGCGGCAGCTCTAGGAGTTGGGAGGCGGATCAAGAGATTCGGCTTAATAGAAGGCTTTGACGTGGGTGCTTTGGTCTCACATGATGTCCAGCATGATGATGTAACGGGCAACAGTGCGGTACGCACGATCCTGGTGGTGGATGACAGCCGGGCCCAACGGCGTGTGCTGGGGGCGTCGCTGTCACGTCAAGGCTATCAGGTGATCGAAGCGGGCTCAGGTGAAGAAGCGCTTGAAGTTCTGGCAAGGGAAGACATCGATTTGATCCTGTCGGATTGGATGATGCCGGGCATGGACGGGTTGGAACTGTGCCGTACCTTCCGGGCTATGCCGCGTGAGAAATACATCTATTTCATTCTGTTGACATCAAAAACCGAAAAGGGCGCGGTGGCGCAGGGTCTGGATGTTGGCGCAGATGATTTCCTGAACAAACCCCCGAATGCGGATGAGCTGCGATCGCGCATCACCGCAGGCGATCGCATCCTTCGAATGGAACGCGAGTTGCAGGAAAAGAACCGCCTGGTCAGTGCAACGCTGGCTGAAATCAGTACGCTGTATGACAGCGTGGACCGCGACTTGATCGAAGCGCGCAAGATGCAGCAATCGCTGGTGCGCGAACGGTTCCGCGACTTTGGCAATGCGGATGTGTCGGTCATGCTGCGCCCCTGTGGTCATGTGGGCGGCGATCTGGTGGGATTCTTCCGTCTGGACGAAAATCGCGTTGCCGTTTTCTCCATTGATGTATCCGGCCACGGCATCGCGTCTGCGTTGCTGACGGCGCGGCTGGCTTCATACCTGTCCGAAGGGTCGCCTGAACATAATATGGCCCTGAAGCGTGTGGCAGAAGGGGTGCATTTTCCGCGCCCCCCAAAGGAAGTTGCCCGCCTGTTGAACGAAATCATGCATGATGAAATCGACTCGGATCACTATTTCACGCTGCTCTTGGGATACTTGGATCTGCGCACGGGTGAGGTTGAGATGACCCAGTGCGGTCACCCAAACCCGATGTTGATACATGTGGACGGGACGGTTGAGTACATCGGAACCGGCGGTATGCCGATCGGGTTGATTTCGGGTGCGGAATACGACCAGTTCAGTGTGACTTTAAAGCGTGGCGAACGGCTGTTGTTCTATTCCGATGGCTTCACCGAATGCGAAGGCGATGATGGTGAACAGCTTGAGGAAGAAGGTTTCGAGGAAATGGCGCATCGAAACCGTGAGCTGGCGGGCGCAGATTTTTTCCAGGCGTTGACGTGGGATCTGGATATGTTCTGCGGCACAAAAGAGTTCCCCGATGACCTGTCTTGCGCGATGATCGAATTTCAGCCCAACAAATAACGTCGGGCAAAGGCCCTGTCACCTGGGTTGCCCAGACTGCGCACGGCCTTGATCGGGGTTGTCCAAATGGCTTGATGCCCTGGTTCGCTCGGCGGACCCAGCCGCCTTACAGGATGGGCCAGATAAATGTGGCACAGCTTTTCTGCCCACAGGTCATATTCCGGCATATAGGTAAATCTGCGAAACACCCCCAATTTGCGCGGGGATGCGATGCGCCAGCCGGTTTCTTCAAACACTTCGCGATGCAGGGCGCTTATGGGGCTTTCGCCGGGGTCGATGCCACCCCCGGGCAACTGGACCTCTGGGGTTGGGTTGTCCTGATGGGTCAACAGCACGTTCCCGCCGCGCGGCAGGATTGCATATGCCCCCGGTCGCCGGGTATAGCGCCGCCCAAACTGTGCGGATTCGCCGAAACGTCGGATCATGCCCTTTTCCCTCAGGTTGCCGCGCCCATATAGACGCGGTATGCCAAGCTGAACGCCGATAGGAAACCCACTCATGAGCCTCGGATCTCAAATTGCCTGGGATGATACCATCCTGCCCTTCCAACTGGATGATTGCGATGTGCGCGGTCGGGTTCTGCGCCTGGACGGCGTGTTGGACCAGGTGCTGTCGCAGCACGACTATCCCCCCGCAATCGAAGCGCTGGTGGCCGAAGCCGCGATGCTGACCGCGATGATCGGCCAGACGATCAAGCTGCGTTGGAAACTGTCGTTGCAAATTCGCGGCAAGGGGGCTGCGCGCCTGATTGCCACGGACTATTATGCCCCTGAGGCTGAAGGTGAGCCGGCCCGCATTCGCGCCTATGCCAGCTATGATGCGGAACGGCTGGACCCGACTGGTCCGGCGTATGACCAGATTGGTCCGGGGTTCCTGGCGGTTTTGATCCACCAGGGCGACGACATGCAGCCCTATACGGGCATGACACCGATTGCCGGAAATTCGCTTGCCGATTGCGCCGAGGCCTATTTCGCACAGTCCGAACAGCTGCCGACAAGGTTCTCGCTGACTTTTGGCCGGTCCACCCTGCCGGGCGGCACCGAAGGGTGGCGCGCGGGCGGCGTGATGTTGCAGCATATGCCGAAGGCCTCGCCGTATGCGACGGGTGAAGGCGGATCGGGCGAGGACGGATTGTTGGCCGCCCCGGACCTGTTGGATGGCGATGACGCGGAAAACTGGACGCGGGCGAATGTCCTGTTGGACACGGTCGAAGAACTGGAGCTGATCGGCCCAACCGTTCAGCCAACGGAATTGCTCATGCGCTTGTTTCACGAGGAAACGCCGCGCGTATTCGACTCCCAACCGGTGGCGTTCGGCTGTACCTGTTCGGCGGACAAGGTGGTGGAAAGCCTGTCGATCTATTCGGCCAAGGACCTGACGCACATGACCACCGACGAAGGGATCGTGACGGCGGATTGCCAATTCTGCGGCGCGCATTACGAATTCGACCCGAAAACCCTGGGGTTCGAGGCCAAGGATGACGCGTCCTGAGCTGATCGCCCCCATCCGTGCGGCGTTGGCCCATCCGGGTTCGGCGTCGTCGGATTTCGACCTGAACCCCGATGTGCGTCTGCCTGCGGGGCGCAAGTTGCGCCCGGCCGCCGTGCTGGTCCCGTTTCTGGAAGTCGACGGACAGTTGCGGGTGATCCTGACAAAACGCAGTTCCGCCCTGAAACACCACCCCGGCCAGATCGCCTTTCCGGGGGGCAAGGTCGACGGTGATGAAACGGTTGAGGCCGCCGCGCTGCGCGAGGCGCACGAAGAAATTGGCCTGCGCCCGGAAAATGTCGACGTGTTTGGTATCCTGCCCAGCCACGAAACCGTGACCAGTTTTACCGTCACCCCCATTTTGGGCCGGGTAAGAGCCGCTTTTGACCCAAACCCTGAAGCGGGCGAGGTGGCCGAAGTCTTTTCGGTTCCGTTTGATCATCTGCGCGACCCAGGCCGGTTCACCGTCGAAGGGCGCATGTGGCAGGGCACGAAACGGCGCTATTATACCGTGCCATACGGCCCATATTACATCTGGGGGGCCACCGCGCGAATTTTGCGGGCACTGGCCGAAAGGGTGTCGACATGACGCGGATTACGTCGGATTGGGTGCACCAGCCTGAGGCGCAACAGGTCTGTGCAATGCTGATCAAGGCCGAGTTTCAGGCGTATTTTGTCGGTGGTTGTGTGCGCAATGATCTGTTGGGCGTGCCGATTTCGGATATCGACATCACGACCAACGCGCTACCTGATCAGGTGATCGCCTTGGCCAAGGCGGCCGGGTTCAAATCTGTACCGACGGGCTATGACCACGGCACGGTGACGGTTGTCGTGAACCATCACCCGTTCGAAATCACCACCTATCGCAAGGATGTGGAAACCGATGGCCGACGCGCCGTCGTGGCCTTTGCCGAAACGATCGAACAGGATGCGCATCGGCGCGATTTTACGATGAACGCGTTGTACGCGGCCCCCGATGGGGTGATTGTTGACCCCCTGGGTGGTCTTCCAGACCTGGCCGCGCGGCGGGTTCGTTTTATTGACGACGCCCAGGATCGCATTCGCGAAGATTACCTTCGTATCCTGCGGTTCTTTCGGTTTCATGCCTATTATGGCGATCCAAAAGGCGGGCTGGATGCGGACGGATTGGCCGCAATTGCCGCGAATTCCGCCGGACTAGAGACGCTTTCGCGTGAGCGTGTCGGCAGCGAAATCAAGCGCCTGTTGGCGGCGCCGGATCCGTCGCAATCTGTCGCCTCGATGGCGCAGACCGGCGTGTTGGCGCAGGTTTTACCCGGGGCCACGGCGCAGTTTTTGCCTGTGTTGGTGCATTTGGAGGGTCAGGCCGGGCTGGCCCCGTCAGCCATGCGGCGTCTGGCCGTTCTGGGTGGCGATGGGTTGAAAGATGGCCTGCGCCTGTCAAAATCCGAGGAACGCGTATTGACGCGATTGCAGGACCATCTGGGCAGCAGCGAAGGCACGATTGAACTGGCCTATCGTCTGGGCGCGGATGCGGCGCGGGATGTGATTGTACTGCGCACTGCGATGATGGGCGGGCATCTGCCGGATGACCTGGAACGTGATGTGCAGACGGGCAACGCCGCGCGCGGGACATTTCCGGTGCAGGCCCGCGACCTGATGCCAGCCCTGATGGGGGTGGCGCTGGGCGACCGTTTGAATGCGTTGGAACGGGATTGGATTGGGTCGGGATTTGCCCTGACCCGCAAGGAGCTGTTGTCATGAGCGAAGTCACCATCACCCGCCTGGGCCATCTGGGCGACGGGATCGCCGAAGGGCCGGTGTTTGTCGCCCGCACCCTGCCGGGTGAAGTGGTCGAAGGCGATGTCGTGGACGGCCGGATCACCGCGCCGCGCATTGTCACGCCGTCCACGGATCGGGTGAAAGCACCCTGTCGTCACGTGGCGGCATGCGGCGGCTGTTTGTTGCAACATGCCTCGGATGATTTTGTGGCAGACTGGAAGTTGGGCGTGGTGCGCGCCGCCCTTGAAGCGCATGGATTGACGCCGAATTTGCGTGAAATAGAGACATCAGCGGCTCACAGCCGTCGCCGGGCAACGCTGTCGATGCGTCGCACGAAGAAAGGCGCGTTGGTCGGGTTTCATGCGCCCAGATCCGATGTGATCACGGAAATCCCGGATTGTCAGCTGTTGGACCCGGCGCTGATTGCGCTGTTCCCGGTGCTGCGTGAATTGACCGTTCTGGGTGGCAGTCGCAAGGGCGAGCTGAGCGCGACCGTGACAACGTCGCTGGGCGGGCCGGACGTGGCTGTGCGTGGCGGCAAACCTCTGGATCGTGACTTCATCACGACCTTGGGGCAGATTGCAGGGCAATATAATCTGGCGCGGCTTAGCTGGGATGGTGAGGTGATCGTCACCCGTGAAGCCCCGGTGCAGCCCTTTGGCCCGGCCCATGTCACACCCCCGCCCGGCGCATTTCTGCAAGCCACACCCGATGGCGAGGCCGCGTTGTTGAAAGCGGTGCGCGAGGCCGTGCAGGGGGCAAAGAAGGTCGTCGATCTGTTTGCGGGTTGCGGCACGTTTTCATTGCCTTTGGCGGAAGGTGCCGAAGTGCATGCCGTGGAGGGAGAGGGCGACATGTTGACGGCCCTGGATCAGGGCTGGCGTCGGGCGCCAGGGCTGAAACAGGTGTCGACCGAGGTGCGGGATTTGTTCCGTCGCCCGATGTTGCCTGATGAACTGAACCGATTTGACGCCGTGGTCATCGACCCGCCCCGCGCCGGGGCCGAGGCGCAGGTGATCGAAATCGCTGCATCGGACGTGACACGGGTGGCGATGGTCAGCTGCAATCCCGTCAGCTTTGCCCGCGACATCGAAATTCTGACCTGCGCCGGGTTCGCTTTGGATTGGGTTCAGGTGGTTGATCAGTTCCGCTGGTCACCGCATGTCGAGGTCGCCGCACAGCTGTCACGCTGAAATGTGATCGGCGCAGGGCTTTCTGATCGGTCCAAAATGCGGTATAAGACCCGAAAAAATAAGCAGACGGGCAGTGTTCATGCGTATCATCATGTTGGTTATGGCCGTGGTCAGCCTTGTGGGGCTGAGCGGTTGTTATTCGAAACAATCGGGCCTGAAGGCCTATAACGGGCCGGAAGTTACCCGCGTCATCATCCTGAAGGGTGATCGCAGGATGCACCTGATGCACGGCAAAAAAGCGTTGAAATCCTATGACATCGACCTGGGTTTTGCGCCGGAAGGCCACAAACAGTTCGAAGGCGATGGGCGCACGCCCGAGGGGCGGTATTTCGTTGATCGCCGCAATCCCAACAGCGCGTTTCACCTGAGCCTTGGTATTTCCTATCCCAACGCGCAGGACCGGGCACGGGCCGCAGCCGCCGGAACAAGCCCAGGTGGTGATATCTTCATCCACGGTGGGCCGCGTCGGATGGACCCCCAAGGCGGGGATTGGACCGCTGGATGTGTTTCAGTGTCTGACAACGAGATTGAAAACGTCTTTGCGATGGTGCGCACGGGCACGCCGGTGGATATTTATCGCTGAGCGGCCTTATCCGCCCAGCAGCAATGTCCACCAGATCTTGCCATTCTGTTCCTGATGCCATGCAAACCCCAGATTGATCGCGCGCGGATCAAGGATCACGGCGCGCGTGTCGGGCTGCGCCATCCAGGCGGAGAGGGTCTCAAGCTCAGTCTCGAATGTTTCCGAGATGTTTTCGCCCAGCATGGCGCCGGGGTATCCAACACGAACCACACGATCCAGCGGCGAAGAGCCGTCCGAGCCGAAGTGCCATGGGCGGTTCTGAACGGCCATGTCGCGTGAATGCGTGGCTGCGGCGGCGTTCAGCTTGCTGTCCAGTTGCACCGCAGAGACACCAGCAGCCAGGCGAAGTTCGTTCACCGAATCCAACATGCGATATTGCAGCTTGGCTTTGCCCCCGGCCGGAATGCGGTACAGGCGCGGCAAGGGTTTGCCATCTGTGCCCAGTCGGACGCCGTCATCGGTTTCGCACGCTGTCAGCGCCAGCATCGCAGCGAAAAGGACAAACAGAATCTTCTTCATCGGTGGCCACCCTACAGGAACAATTGTCGCCACCCCTACAGGCTGTTGCGTGTCCAATCAAACCCATGGCGTCGCATTTTGGCAAGATGACGCTTGTTTGATTTGCGACTGAGGCTTTCGGGCCATATATATCGCAGCATTGCAATTTGACCGGTAACCGGAGTGCCCGATGTCGCAGGACAGCCTTGATAAACTGAACCGCCGTACCTTTTTGGGGACAAGCCTTGCTGCATCCAGCCTGTTGGCCGCCCCCGCGCTGGCCCAGACCGATGCAGAAACGACCGAAATCGAAGAGGAAGTGACCGAGACAGTCCGCCGCAACATTTCGAGTTTCCGGTCGTTGCAGTGGCAGCCGTATTTCTCGTCGTTGAATAAGGGCGCGGTCCTGGTCGATACGACCTCGCGGGCGCTGCATTTCTGGAGCGAAGATCAGACGGTCTATAAACTGTACCCGACTTCGGTGCCATTGACCGATGACCTGACCCGCTTGGGCCGCACCAGCGTTATTCGTAAGGTCGAAGGGCCCAGCTGGGCGCCGACCCCATCGATGAAGGTTCGCAACCCCGAATGGCCGGACTTTATTCCGCCGGGCCCGGCAAACCCGCTGGGTACCCATGCGCTGTATCTGTCGTGGAAATATTACCGTATTCACGGCACGCATGACACACGCAAGATTGGGCGGCGGTCGTCGAACGGCTGTATCGGGCTGTACAATGAACACATTGCCGAACTGTTCGAACTGACCAAGAACGGCACACAAGTGTTGCTGATCTGACAGCATCGCTGATCGAATCATCTTAGAAACTTGCAAAACCCGGCCTAAATTGGTTTGAGGGCAAGTATTGATATGAAATTGGCCCTGCCATGTGCGCTCGGCCCCATTCGGAGAATGAACATGAAAAAACTGTCCATCGCTGCTGCAATCGCCCTGTCCGCCACTGCTGCTAATGCTGGCGCCCTGGTTGACCCGATTGTTGAACCTGAAATCATCATCGAAGAAGCTGCGACCAGCTCCTCGAGCGGTCTGTTGATCCCGCTGCTGCTGCTGATCATGATCGGTGCTGCTGTTTCGGGTGGTGGCTCGTCC
>DFBF01000136.1:0-206 GCA_002367285.1 Rhodobacteraceae bacterium UBA3087
CAACACCGCCAAGGTCGAAATCGGTAGCCGCGCCATCGTGTTTGGCCTGGGCGGCATCGGCCTGAACGTGATTCAGGGCCTGCGCCTGGCAGGTGCTGACCAGATCGTCGGCGTCGACCTGAACCCGTCCAAGATCGAAATGGCGACCCGGTTCGGCATGACCGATTTCGTCAATCCGTCCGAGGTCGAGGGCGATCTGGTCGCCC
>DFBF01000136.1:281-8790 GCA_002367285.1 Rhodobacteraceae bacterium UBA3087
TTCCAGTTGGTCACCGGCCGGATCTGGCGCGGCACCGCGTTTGGCGGCGCACGTGGGCGCACCGATGTGCCGAAAATCGTCGATTGGTACATGGATGGTAAGATCGAGATCGATCCCATGATCACCCACACGATGCCGCTGGAAGACATCAACAAGGGCTTTGATCTGATGCATCGCGGTGAATCGATCCGCTCGGTCGTTCTGTTCTGATCCAGACCACAGCTGATCCAGTTGAGAGGGGAGGCCACGGCCTCCCCTCGCTTGGTTCTGATGGGCGTTTGTGGTGCGCGCGGCGCCTTACCAGCGCGACACCTGATCAAATATCGTGAGCAATCTGACCCGGCGCAACCAGAGGGGGTGTGGCCAGAGGACCTGTGTCCCCTCCCCCTTCGGCAAACCTCTGATACAGGGCCTGCAGCCGCGAAACCGTATCGGGATGGTTTGCGGGTCCATGCAGCGCAACCATGAACCGCTGCGCCATGAACATCGGGTTATAGCGGATCGAATGCGCGATGTTTCCTTAGGGGCCGGCACGGTCACCGCATAGGCATTGGGCACATACATATTGCGGCAAAAGGCGATCAACGGCAGGGTCACGGTCTTGCGTGTTTCATCCAGAACCCTCTGGATCAACTGCCCTGCATAAACCGACGCGGGTCCACAGTTGGGCATGGGATTGCCCCCCCGGGCCGTTCCTGACTGCGCGGTCCCCACAGCCAGACACACGGTCACAACAACCGCCGGAATGGTTCGTTTCGTCATGTCATTTCCTCCCGTTCACCTGCTGCACAGAAGACTGGCGCACTCCCGCCCCCTGACCTATTGTCGCAACGGATTGACCCTGCCTGCAAATCCAGTAGATTAGAACAATTCCAAACTGTGAGGCCCTTCATGATCCCCGGTGTTGTCACCTCCCGTCGTCGGTTCGCCGATCTGTCCGAACAGGAAATCTTGGCCCTGGCCATTTCCAACGAAGAGGACGACGCGCGAATTTACCGCCAGTACGCCGAACGGCTGCGCGAGGAATACCCGGCCTCGGCCAAGATATTCGATGGTATGGCCGAGGAAGAAGACGGGCACCGCCGCATGTTGATCGACGCCCACAAAGCGCGCTTTGGCGACATGATCCCGCTGATCCGGCGCGAACATGTGTCGGGCTATTATGCGCGCCGCCCAATCTGGTTGGTCGAAAACCTGGGCCTGGAAACCATACGGGGCGAGGCGCGCGAGATGGAGCGCCAGGCCGAGCAATTCTATCGCAAGGCCGCCGACCGGACCTCGAACGCCGACATGCGCAAGTTGCTGGGTGATCTGGCCGCTGCCGAAGCCGGACACGGCGATGTGGCGGGCCGTCTGGAGGAAGAACACCTGGGCGGCGACGCGCGCAGCGAAGAGGACCGCGATGCGCACCGTCAGTTCGTTCTGACCTGGGTGCAGCCCGGCTTGGCGGGGCTGATGGACGGCTCTGTGTCGACGCTTGCGCCAATTTTTGCCACCGCTTTCGCGACCCAGGACACGCACACGACATTCCTGGTCGGGCTGGCGGCATCCGTGGGTGCGGGCATCTCGATGGGCTTTACCGAAGCGGCGTCAGATGACGGTGAATTGTCCGGGCGCGGCAGCCCAGTGAAACGCGGTTTTGCCAGTGGTATCATGACGACACTGGGCGGATTGGGCCACGCCCTGCCTTACCTGATCACCGATTTCTGGACCGCAACCACCATCGCGCTGATCGTCGTTTTCGTCGAACTGTGGGCCATCGTCTGGATCCAGAACCGGTTCATGCAAACCCCATTCCTGCGCGCCACTTTCCAGGTGGTTCTGGGGGGCGCCTTGGTCTTTGCGGCGGGGGCGTTGATTGGCGGGGGGTGACGGGTTGAGGGGCGTCCGTGTGCAGGAAGGAAAGATAGATAGCTAGGTGAAACAATTTGACACCAGCATCATCGAAATACTCAACAAAGAGTGTGACGGTGAAAGCGTGTACCATGTCGGGCTAGGAGCAACTCATTTTCAGATCTCGTTCGGCGAAGTAAATCGCATCCAGACCGATGAGAAGGCCGTCCTATTTCTTGGGTGGAAAATCCCATTCTTGGATCGAGAGCCCCTCAAGTATACCAATAGGCTTGCTTATCGAGCAAATCCCAATCCATTTTGAGATTCCGAACCTTTTGGCATTGCGTATGTGTTTTAAGTCCGGGGATTTCGTGGAATTTCATACAATTGAAAGCGCTAGTGAGGCTGTTGTAATCGACCTGAGTGTACGGGAAGGTGCTCACTTGATTGAAGTTTAAACGTCCGTTCTTCTGCATAGAAGACCTATGCCCATCCCCCCTCGCCACTCTCGCGCCCTCATGCTAGGAAAATCACATGATTGATGTGCTACTACAAACCCTGCCCTTTTTCGCGCTGATCGGCCTTGGCTTTGGCGCCGGGAAACGTGGCTTTTTCCCGCCCGAGGCAACCGCATACCTAACCCGCTTCGTGTTCTACTTTGCCCTGTCGGCGATGCTGTTTCGCTTTTCGGCAAACCTATCGCTGAATGATATCTGGAGCTGGCCGTTCATCTGGGCCTATCTGGCAGGCACCATGGTGATCTATCTGCTGGCCACCGCCGTCGCGATGGTTCGTCGCATCGGCATCGAAGAAGCGGCGGTCGAGGCGCAGTGCGCCGTCATCGGCAACGTCGGATTTCTGGGCGTGCCCATGTTGGTCTTGTTGTTGGGCGAGCCCGCCATTGGCCCCGTCATGATGGTGCTGGCCGTGGACCTGATCGTCTTTGGCAGCCTGATCGTCATCATCATTTCCGCCAAACGCGATGGGCGTGTCAGCCCCGGCGTGCTGATTTCCGTCGCGCGCGGGTTGATGAAAAACCCGATGATTGTGTCGATCGTGCTGGGCTTTGCCTGGTCGGCCACCGGCTGGCCGCTGCCCATACCGGTGAACAGTTTCCTGGCGATCCTGGGCGCCGCTGCCACACCCGGCGCGTTGTTTGCCATCGGTGCGTCGCTGGCGGACAAATCGGCGGAACGCCTTCATATCGCGGGCTGGTTGGCCTTTGCCAAACTGGTGCTGCACCCAGGCGCCGTGGCGCTGGCCGCGCTGATGGTCTTCCCGGTCGCGCCCTATGCGGCGGGCGTGATGATCACCGCCGCCGCCCTGCCGGTCGCGGGCAATGTTTACATCCTGGCGCAGCACTATGGCATCGCGCCGCATCGCGCCTCCGCCGCCATCCTGATATCGACAGTCCTGTCGATCCTGACCGTGTCCTCCATCATAGCGCTTGTGACCACATGATCCTGTTTTCCGCCGCCTATCGCCTGTTCTTTCCCGCCGCCGGGCTGTTTGCCGCCGGGGTCATACCCCTTTGGCTGGTGATTTTCAGCACCGGGAACTCGGACCTGTTCGACCCGCTTGGCTGGCATATGCATGAAATGCTGTTCGGCTTTTTGCCCGCCGCGCTGGCCGGATTTCTGCTGACCGCCATCCCGAATTGGACAGGGCGTCCGGCCCTGACCGGAGCGCCGCTGGCGATACTATTCGCGCTATGGCTGGCCGGGCGCATCCTGCTGTTCGCCTTTTCGCACGCCTATGGCACTGAATTCATCGCCCTGTCTTTTCTGCCGCTGCTGGCCCTGATCGCGGGGCGCGATATTCTGATGGCGCGCAACCGGCGCAACTATGCGGTGGTCGCACTGATCCTGGCGCTGTGGTTTGCGCAGGGCGTATTCTTCTTTGTCGACAATGATCTGGGGGCCAGCATCGGGCTGGCCGTTTCACTGGTTCTGATGGCGCTGATCGGCGGGCGCGTCACCCCGGCGTTTTCGCGCAACTGGCTGAAGAAACGCGCAGGCACGACGCTGCCCGCACCCTTTGGCCTGATCGACCGCGCCGCGCTGAGCTTGACCACGCTGGCCGCACTGTCCTGGAGCCTGAGCGGTCCCGGCACCGCGACCGGCACCCTGTCCGGGGTCGCCGCCCTGACGCTGGCCGTCCGTCTGGCCCGCTGGAAGGCCTGGCACGTCAAACGCGAACCGCTGCTGCTGGCCCAACACGCAGGCTTTGCCTGGCTGGTGATCGGCACAGGCCTGTTGGCGCTGCACAGCCTGACCGATCTGGCCACCATGGCACAGGTCCGTCATGCGATTGGCGCGGGCGCCGTGGGCACCATCACCGTCATCGTCATGCTGCGAGCCATTCTGGGTCATTCCGGTCGCCCGATTGACGGCACCACGCTGGACTGGGTCCTGCTGATCGCCCTGCACCTGGGCGCGGTTCTGCGCGTGTCTTCGGGCTGGTTCGGGGAACCGATGGCCCTGTTGCATGCCTCAGGCGCGCTGTGGTCGCTGGGCATGACGCTGTTTGTGATCCGCATAATTCCCATTGCGCTGGCCCCACGGGTCTAGTTACCTGCCCGCAACGACATCAAAGGATCTGCCCATGCAAACCGTTTCAGAAAATGCCTGCTTTGGCGGCACCCAAGGGGTTTACACGCATGCCTCGTCCGCGACGGGCACCGACATGACATTCGGGCTGTTCTTGCCAGCCGAGGCCGCCGACGGCCCCGTGCCCGTGCTGTGGTACCTGTCAGGCCTGACCTGCACCCATGACAATGCCATGACCAAGGCAGGCGCACAGGCCTGGGCCGCGAACGAGGGCATCGCTCTGGTGTTTCCTGACACCTCGCCGCGCGGCGAAGGCGTTGCGGATGACGAAGCATACGATCTGGGCCAGGGCGCTGGGTTCTATGTGAACGCGACGCAAAAACCCTGGGCCCCGCATTTCCGCATGTGGGACTACGTCACCGCCGACCTGCCGGACCTGTTGTTCAACAGCTTCGCACTGGACGCGGATCGTCAGGGCATTACGGGCCACTCCATGGGCGGGCACGGCGCGTTGACCATGGCCATGTCGCTGCCTGATCGGTTCCGGTCCGTGTCCGCCTTTGCGCCGATCGCAAACCCAACCGCGTCCGATTGGGGCCGCAAGCAGCTGTCGGCCTATCTGGGCGACGATGAAACCAAATGGGCCGCCCATGACGCCACGCTTTTGATGGCTGACAAGGGGTTTGACGGACCGATGTTGATCGACACTGGCACCAAGGATCAGTTCCTGGACCTGCTGAGGCCCGAAGCACTGGCCGCAGCCATTGCCAAGCGCCGCCAACAGGCGACATTCCGGATGCAGCCGGGGTATGACCATTCGTATTTCTTCGTCTCGACCTTCATGGAAGACCACGTCGCATTTCACGCCGACGCGCTGTACGCATGATCTATATCGACGCGGATGCCTGCCCAGTCAAAGCCGAGGCCGAGACCGTGGCCACCCGCCACAAGATGAAGATGTTCGTTGTGTCAAACGGCGGATTGCGCCCGTCGCAAAACCCACTGGTAGAGATGATCTATGTGCCCGACGGGCCGGACGTGGCCGATATGTGGATCGCCGACCGGGTGGGCAAGGGCGATGTGGTCGTAACCGGCGACATCCCCCTGGCCGCAAAATGCATCGAAGCAGGCGCGCGCGTGGTGCGCCACAATGGCGAGGCCCTGACCCAAGCCAATATCGGCCAGCAACTGGCGACGCGCGACCTGATGACCGACCTGCGCGCGGCGGACCCGTTTCGTCAGGGTGGCGGGCGGGCGTTTTCCAAGGCGGACCGGTCGCGGTTCCTGGACGCGTTGGATCGCATGATCCGCGCCGCCGCACAGGACTGAGCCAGGCCGCGTTAAATTGCGACACCACAAAGGGTCGCCCCCGGAACAGACCCCCGCCCTGAACATCGGTTTTCTGTTCTCATGACCCAGCGCAATCCAAACCTGATCGGCATTACATCTGCCATCGGGGCCTCGGCCCTGTTTTCCGTCAATGACACGGTGATCAAATTCCTGTCGGGCAATTATGCCCTGCATCAGGTGGTGTTGCTGCGGTCTCTGATCGCGTTGGCGGTCATCACGCTGGTGTTGCTGCCTTTGACCGGAGGCTTTGGCCAGCTGCGCACCAAACGCATGCCCATCCATATCCTGCGCGGCGCCTTTGTGGTCTTTGCCAACATGGCGTTTTTCATGGGGCTGGCAGCGATGCCGATTGCCGATGCCACGGCGGTTTTCTTTGTCTCGCCCCTGTTGATCACCGGGTTTTCCGTCATTTTCCTGCACGAACAGGTCGGCGCGCGCCGCTGGGCAGCTGTCGCCATTGGCCTGTTGGGCGTGATCATCATCATCCGCCCGGGCGGCGACAGCTTTCAGCCCGCCGCCTTTCTGCCGCTGATTTCGGCGGTGGCCTATGCCGGTCTGCACATCATGACGCGCAAGCTGGGATCAACCGACAGCGCGGTCAGCATGGCGTTTTACATTCAGCTGATCTTTGTCATCGTCTCAGCCATCTTCGGCCTGATCTTCGGCGCAGGTGCTTTTGCAGATGCCTCGTCCGTTTCAATCGAGTTTCTGACCCGCGCCTGGGGTAACCTTTCGCTGGCAGACGCGAAGTTCTTTGCCATTCTCGGCCTGGCCTCGGCGTTCGGCGGCTGGCTGATCTCGCGCGCCTATTCGATCTGCGAGGCCGGCCTGGCCGCCCCGTTCGAATATTTCGCCATGGTGCTGTCGATCGGCTTTGGCTGGGTGGTGTTTGGCGAATGGCCCGACACATGGGCCTGGGTCGGCATTGCCCTGATCCTGGGATCCGGCCTGTACATGGGCTGGCGCGAGGCCCTTCAGGGTCGCCCCATTTCAAGCCGCCGTCCAAAGCGGCGGTGACCGCGACCGATTTATTCCCCTTCTGGCGTCCTGCGCCCATTGCTAGGGTTTCAATACCGGGCCATGGGGGCGCTCGTTTCTGCTGCAAACAACCAAAACCCCGACAGGAAGGACACAGATGGAACAGCTGATCATCAGTCTGGTCTCAGGTGCCGTTGGCGGCAACCTGGCCGGGGGCATTCTGAAAAACCTGAACCTTGGCCCGTTGGGCAATTCGCTTGCCGGTATCGTCGGCGGCGGTGTCGGCGCGCAAATCCTGAACGCCCTGGGCGCGGGAGGCATGACCGCAGGCGGCGGCATGGACATCGGTGCCATCCTGGGCCAGGTCGCCTCGGGTGGCGTTGGCGGTGGCGTGGCCCTGGCCATTGTCGGCCTAATCAAGAATATGTTGGCAAAATAACAAGAAAAGGCCAACAGGGCCGCCCGTAGAGTGCACCGCGGGCGGCCTACCCTTGCCTAACGCGCCCCTGGAAAGTAGGCAGGTTCCAAGTGAGACTCACGGGGGGGCAAGTCCATGCCGCATAGCAATCCGAAAACACTCGTTTCCACCGACTGGTTGGGGGCCCACCTAAAGGACCCTGACCTGCGCGTGATTGACGCCTCGTGGTATCTGCCCGCGATGGAACGCGATCCCAAGGCGGAATACGACAGCGCCCACATTCCCGGCGCGCGTTTCTTTGACATCGACGAAATTTCCGATCTGCGCTCGGACCTGCCGCATATGGCGCCACCGGTCGACAAATTCATGTCCCGCATGCGTGCCATGGGCATTGGTGATGGCCATCAGGTGGTGGTGTATGACGGCGCGGGCATCATGTCGGCTGCGCGTGTCTGGTGGCTGTTTCGCCTGATGGGCAAGATGGACATCGCCGTGCTGGACGGGGGCCTGCCGAAATGGCTGACCGAAGGCCGCCCGGTCGAAGACATGCCGCCGGTGATCCGCGATCGCCACATGACGGTGCATCGTCAGGCGCATATGATCAAGGACGTGACCCAGGTCGCCGCCGCTGCGAAACTGGGCGACTATCAGATCCTGGATGCCCGCAGCGCGGGACGTTTCGCGGGGACGGAACCCGAACCCCGCGAAGGCCTGCGCGGCGGCCATATCCCGAATTCGAAAAACGTGCCCTTTGGCGATCTTCTGGGCGCCGATGGCACGATGAAGGACGAAACCGCTCTGAAGGCCGTATTTGCCGCCGCCGGTGCGGATCTTGCAAAACCCGTCATCGCCAGCTGTGGATCAGGCGTCACTGCCGCCGTCCTCTGCCTGGCTCTGGAACAGATCGGCCACGACCGCCACGCCATTTATGACGGCAGCTGGTCGGAATGGGGCATGTATAACGACCTGCGCGTCGAAACCGGAGAATGACTATGCTGACCAACCTTCACGCCCAACCCGTAGACAAGATCATGGCGCTGATGGCCATGTACCGCGATGACCCGCGCGAGGGTAAAATCGACCTTGGCGTTGGCGTTTACAAAAACGCCCTGGGCGTGACCCCGGTCATGCGCGCCGTGAAAGCGGCCGAGAAAGTGCTGTGGGAGCTGGAAAGCACCAAAAGCTATACCGGTCTTGCGGGTGATCCTGCCTTTGGCCAGGCCCTGTCCGGCCTTGTGCTGGGCGACGCCATCGACACGGATCGCATGGCGATGGCCGCGCAGCCCGGCGGCACCGGCGCAATCCACCAGGCGGTTGAGCTGATCAAGATGGCGTCGCCTGATGCCACGATCTGGCTGTCCAACCCGACCTGGCCGAACCA
>DFBF01000173.1 GCA_002367285.1 Rhodobacteraceae bacterium UBA3087
CTGCGCCACAGGGTGGCGGGTGCGTTCCAGCAATCCCCGTGCCTTTTCAACGCGCACCGCCTGAACATAGGCCTTGGGGGCAAGCCCTGTCGCGGCGTGAAAATGGCGCTGAAAGCTGCGTTCGGATTGACCGGCGCGCGCCGCCAAGCCTGCCACATCCAGCCCGTCAGAGGGATGGGACGCGATCCAATGCTGCACCGCAAGAATACGCGCGTCTCCGTGATCCAGGCGCGGGCAAAAGCTGCGGTAATTACGCTGTTCGCGCCCGGCGGGATCAATCAACAGGTGGCGCGCGGTGTGCGACATGACCTCGCCCCCCAACCAGCGATCCACCAGATGCAGGCCAAGGTCCAGCCAGGCCATCATGCCCCCTGCCGTGACAACATCGCCATCATCCACCAACAGGTGTTCCGGGTGCAAATCCACGTTCGGAAATGCCGCGCGGAACTCCGCCTCCAAGGCCCAATGGGTGGTGGCAGGGCGCCCGGACAACACCCCGGCATGGGCCAGCCAAAAGGCACCAGCGCAAATTGAACACAACAATGCGCCTTGGCCATGTTGCGCCACGATCCACGCGGTCAAGGCGCCCGCCTGTCCCCGCGTACCGCTCAGGTTCGGAGGCAGGATCACAGCCTGGAAACGCCGTGTGGATAGGTCGGGTGGCGTCACGATCTGCACGTCAAACGCGGCCCCGCCCAGATCGGAACTGATGGCGTTGGCCACCTGAAACAGATCTCTCAGGCCCAGAACGGCCGCCTGTTGCACCCCGTCATAGGCCACAAGCGCAAGGGCGGGACTTGGCGGATTCTGCACATCATTTGTCATATCTGCCAGTTTAGACCGACCTCGCGCTGGCGTAAACCAAGGGCGGCACAGAAAAAAGGAGCTGACAATGAGCAAAACCGCCCTGATCCTGGTGGACATCCAGAATGACTATTTCGCCGATGGGAAATGGCCCGTCGACGGCATGGCGCGCGCCGCCAACAACGCCGCGCGCGTTTTGACTAAGGCGCGGACAGACGGCACGAAGGTCGTCCACATTCGGCACGAAATTCCCGTCCAGGACGCGCCCTTCTTTGAACCGGGCACTTCAGGGGCCGACATCCATGCAGCCGTCGCCCCCATCGGGGATGAACCGGTCATCACCAAGTATTATCCCAACAGTTTTCGCGACACCCCCCTGTTGCAACAGCTGCGCGACGATAACGTCACAGCCGTGGTGATCATCGGCGCGATGAGCCAGATGTGCATCCAAGGCACCGCCCGTGCGGCCTGTGATTTCGGCTTTGACGTGCAGGTTGTGCATGACGCCTGCGCCGCGCGTGCCGTGACCTTTGAACAGGTCGATGTGCCTGCCGCGCAGGTCCATGCGGCCATGATGGGCGCGCTGTCGGGCACCTATGCCGAAATGGTCTCGACCGACAGCTTTTGCGCATGAAAAAGGGCGCCGCGTCTGGTCACGCGGCGCCCGATTTTGTTTTGGAAGTCCGGCTTACTGCGAAACCGACTTTAGGTATTCGATGATCGCGGCCAGGTCTTTTTCTTTCTTCAGACCGGCGAACGACATCTTGTTGCCCTTCAGGTATTTGCGCGGGTTGGCCAGATATCCGGCCAGCGTTTCCGCATCCCAGACCATGCCGCCTTCGCCCGCAGCAATCATTGGCTTTGAGAAACCAAAGCCTTCGGCGGTTCCGGTTGCGCGGCCAAAGACACCGTTCAGGATCGGGCCGGTGCCGTGTTTGGCGCCGTCCCCGACCTTGTGGCAAGCCTTGCATTTCTTAAAGACCTTTTCGCCCTTTGCGACCAGATCGGCGTCCAGCGCCATCGGGGCTGCTGCCGCCTCAACCACCGGATCGGCCGGGGCTTCGGGTTCCGCAGCCACCTCAGGGGCGGGCGCGGCAGGTGCGTTGCGCGGGTTGGTCGCCTCAACCATCTCCTGAATGGCGCGGGCTTTGGTTTCCTCGGGCGTCACGTCCAGCACGGCGGCGCGCATGGTGATTTCGACGCTGTCCTTGCAATCCGCCATGCAGCGGTCGGTGAAGATCGGGTATTCCGTTTCGGCCCGATCATCGACGATGAACCCACCCGCGTTGGGCAGTTCGACCCCGGTAAAGGTCTCGTTTGACAGCACGAAATCTTCATCCACCAGGTCGTTGGAATAGATGATATAGGCGACGATCGCATAGACCTCGTCGTTGGACAGCGTCTGCGCGTTACCAAACGGCATCGAGCGGCGCACATAGTCAAACGTGGTCGACAAATACGGCCAGTAGGACCCGACCGTCTTCAACGGATCTTCGTGATCCAGCGTGTCAGCCCCCCCGGCCAATTTCGGCCAGTTATCAACACCTTCAGCGAAATCACCGTGACAAACGGCGCAGTAATCCGCGAACAGTTCTTCGCCCACCAGCACGTCACCCGAGCCAACAGGCAGGTTCGAACCATCCGGGAACACGTCCAGATCCCAGGCCGCCACTTCGTCCGTGGTTGCCGGGCGACCCAGCCCCATTTTCTCGGCAAAAATCGGCGTGGCGGTCAGCGTGACCAAGGCCGTTGCGATGGCCAGTTTAGGAAATTTCGACATTCTCTGCCTCCCCGTCCGCTTTGACCCACCAGGTCTGGATGCAGTTGTTGTGATAGATGGAATTCAGCCCGCGCACCTCGCGCAGTGCGCCTTTGGTCGGCTGCACATATCCGGTGCTGTCAACCGCGCGCGATTGCAGGAACATTTCCTGACCGTCCCAGTCGATGTCCAGATAGAACCGGGTCAGCGCCATGTCCTTGCCGGGTTCGGCCAGACGGGCCTGTTGCCAGGTTTTACCGCCATCAATCGTCACGTCCACGGCGGTGATCGCACCGCGACCCGACCAGGCCAGACCGGTGATGACCAGCGGCCCCTTGCCGTGTTTGATCGGCGCCTGCGGGCTGGGGCTGGTGACGATGGATTTCGCGTCCATCACCCAGGTCCACTTGCGCGAGGTGCCATCGGCCAGCGTGTCGGTATATTTCGACGTTTCTTCGCGGCTTTCGACCGGGGCGTCCATGATTTCCATGCGACGCAGCCATTTGACCCAGAGGTTGCCCTCCCAGCCCGGCACGACCAGGCGCACGGGGTATCCGTGTTCCTTTCGCAGCGCCTCGCCGTTGGCTTTGAACGCGATCATACAGTCGTCCAGCGCCTTTTCCAGCGGGATGGACCGGCCGTTTGACGACGCGTCCGCGCCTTCGACATAGAGCCATTTGCCAGAGATATCGTCAGGCAGGCCGGCCTCTTCCAACAGGGTACGCAGGCTGACGCCAGTGTATTCCATGTTGTGGATCATGCCATGGGTGAACTGCGCGCCATTCAGCTGTGCGCCCGCCCATTCCATGCCGGTGTTGGCGGCACATTCCAAAAAGAACGTCTTTTGCATGCGCGGAAAGCGTTCCAGGTCCTCATAGGTGAACACCAGAGGCGTGTCGACCAAGCCATTGATCATCAACCGATAATCGGACTTCTTCATCTCGATCGCACCCGAGTGGTGGCGTTCAAACGCACAGCCCTGCGGCGTGATCGTCCCGTCCAGCGCGTGGATCGGCGTAAAGTTGATCGACGAAATCGTGTCCGCCGTCAGCCATTCCACGTTGCGGCGCACCACGTCACCTTCGAATTCAATCGGCATGCCATAGGGCGTGACATCCACGCCGTCGCCCAGACCAGTCGCCCAGTCCTGCACTTCGGTGATCAGGCGCTCGCCTTCGGCCTTGGCCATCCCGGCCGTTCCCAGCGCAGCACCCGCAGCAGCAGCGCCCGTCAGGAAGCCGCGGCGCGAGGGCTTCACGCCTTCAAATTCATCTGACATCTGTCAAATCTCCTTGCGTCGTCTTGGAATTTCTCAGGCGCCCACGACCTGGACCGAATTGTTCGGGTCCAGCGTGATGGTGCCTTGGTTGCGAATGTGGTTTTCGACCACGTCCCAGATTTGTGGCCCTTCGGTGCCCTCGTTCACGGACGCCCAGCCCGCGACCACATAGGTTTTCGAGGGGTCAATCGCCTCGCCGGTTTTCAGCAGGGTCATTTCGGTGATCCGTTCGCCCTGGGGCTTGGACACGTCGATTTTATAGCCCAGGCCGCCAACGCGAACCATATCGCCGCCCTGTTGGTAATAGGGGTCCGGGTTGAACAGGTTGTCGCCCACATCTTCCAGAATGGTGTGGATGAATTCGCCTGTCATTTCAGAACGATACGCCTCGCCATACGACATCGAGGTGACGTTCCAGATGTCTTCGCGGGTGATGTCCTGACCGGGCAGAATGCTTGGTCCCCAACGCACGCCGGGCGACATGGCGATGTCGGCTTCGCGTTCATTGATCAGCGCGTCACAGATCAGGTCATCCCAGCTGCCGTTAAAGTTGCCACGGCGGTACAGCAGGCTGTCGGTTTTGCCAATCACCTCGGACAGTTGATCCGCGTAAGGCGCGCGTTGCTCGTCGATCACCTTGGTGATGACGGGATCGGGCGCGATGACGTCACTGAAAATCGGGATCAGCTTGTGCTTGATGCCCATCATACGGCCGTCGCGCACATCCAGATCAATGCGGCTGACGAATTTGCCGTTCGAGCCAGAGGCGATGATATAGGTCTGTTCGACCTGCACCGGTTCGGGCAATGCGTCGTGGGTGTGGCCCGACAGGATCACGTCAATGCCTTTGACGCGGGTGGCCATCTTTTTGTCGACGTCAAAGCCGTTGTGCGACAGCACGACGACCAGCTCGGCACCAGCGGCGCGAACTTCGTCCACCATGGCCTGCATGTTTTCGTCGCGAATACCGAACGAATATTCGGGGAACATCCAGCGCGGGTTGGCGATGGGCATATACGGGAAGGCCTGGCCGATTACGGCGACCTTCACGCCACCGCGCTCAAAGAACTTATAGGGCTTGAACAACTCGGCGGGCTCGTCCCACTCGGCGTCAAAAATGTTCTGACCCAGGGCAGCAAAGGGCAGACCTTCGACGATTTCCTGCACGCGTTCGCTGCCCAGCGTGAATTCCCAGTGGAAGGTCATCGCGTCGGGCTTGAGCATGTTCATCACGTTGACCATGTCCTGGCCTTCGGTGTGATGACAGGTATAGCTGCCGTGCCATGTATCGCCGCCATCCAGCAACAACGCGTCCGGGCGCGCGGCCCGGATGGAATTGATCACTGTGGACACGCGGTCCAGCCCGCCGACCTTGCCATAGGCCTGGGCCAGCGATGAAAAATCGTTATAGGTCAGGGCATAAGCCGAGGCCGATCCGTCTTCGATCCCATATGCCTTGCGGAAATCCGCACCGGTCACGTGCGGCATCTGGCCGTTAGCGGCGCCGATGCCCAGGTTGATTTCAGGCTCGCGGAAATAGATCGGTTTCAGCTGGGCGTGAATATCGGTCACGTGGATCAGGCTGACGTTGCCGAACGTGTCAAACTCCAACAGCTGGTCCTGGGTCAGCGCCTGTTGCGCGGCCAGACGGGCCCAGTTGCCGAAGCCCGAGGCCCCGACCATGGCAGAGGCGGCCATACCGACCTGAAGAAAATCGCGACGAGAGATCATGTGCGCTGTCCTTGGCTTTCGCTCCGGCATTTCATGCGGGAACTTGAATGTGTTTAGTCATGCAAAACCCCGCGCCGTGGTGCGACGCGGGGTCAAGTTAGGGCTTAGTTGCGGACCGACGGGCCTTCGATCGACAGACCGTTACCGCGCGAGGCGACATACATTTCCAGCGCGATGAATTCCGCCGAGCCGGGGCTGTAGGTGTGCGCCCGTGTATCACGGATGCAGCCCTTGAAACGCGAGTGCACGCCGTTCAGCTTGGTGTTCTTCAAGCGATAGGTCGGGAAACCGTTGATCTGCCCCTGCGACAGGTGATCCGCGCGGATCATGTTGCCATAGTTTGCCTCGTGACACGAAGCGCAGGACAGGTCCAACTGACCGGTGCGGGTGTAATACAGCTCACGCCCCGCCTCCCAGGTCGACTGGCCGGGGCCGTCGATGGCAACATTCACCGGCATGCCGCGCGACACAGAGGCCAGCAGGGCTTCCATGTTGATCGCGGGGGATTTGTCGTAGCCCCAGGCTTCGGCACCCATGCGGTTGGTGCGGCAGTCGTTCATCTGCATTTGCAGAGTGCGGACTTCACCGGCGTCTTCGTTCCACTTGGGATAGACGGCTTTTACACCGGCCATTTCCTCGGCTGCCCCGTGGCAATCCGCACAGGATTTGCCCTCGGTGCCTTCGGCGGCAACCCAGCTGTCCAGCCCGGTTTCCACCCACAGCATGCCGGGGTTGTCAAAGTCGTCCATCTGCATTTCTTGCGTCAGGTCGGCGCGGAAACGCCAGCCCGACATCACTTCGTCCAACGCGTCCGACAGGTGTGCGGGTGCGGCGGTTTTTGTCACGATTTCGATCTCGCCATTGATGACCAGTTCGGCTTCTTCGTCGGCCATGGCTGCCCCTGCCCCGAAAATCGAGGCAGCGGCGATGGCGACAATGCTGTTTCGCATTTGTTTTTTCATATTATTCCTCCCTGCGCGTCGCTTAAGCGACTTTGATCGACTTCGTCGTCTCGTAGACGTCACCATCGTCGTCATACCAGGTGAATTTGAAATCACCGGCGGCGTCGACTATTGCGTCGAATTCGAAATACGGGTTGGTCGAAATCGCGGACTCAAGCGTCACATCGATCACGGACTTGCCGTTGAAGTCGCAGGTAAAGCGATTGATGATCGAACGCGGGATGAGATTGCCGTCGCCATCTTTGCGCTGGCCGCTTTCCATCTTGTGCGAGATCAGGGTTTTCAGGGTCACCGTATCGCCTGCAGCGGCGGTTTTCGGGACTTTTACGCGGGGTTTGACACCAGATGCCATTGTTCCGTTCTCCTTAACTTAGCCGCCACAGCCGCCGATGGTGACTTTCACCGTCGAGCTGGCCTGGATGAAGCTGCCGTCAGCCATCTGTGCGATGGCGACAACGTCCTGAGTACCCGCCAGGCGGATACGTGTGGAAGCGGATTGCGATCCGGCGGCTTCACCAAAGGTGAATTTTGCCACGCCCGGCGTCGGGTTGCCCGAGGCCAGAACCAGGATCGAAGCGGCGCCGGGGGCGTCGA
>DFBF01000196.1:0-2456 GCA_002367285.1 Rhodobacteraceae bacterium UBA3087
CCGGCCACGGCCCTGGGCACAGCCCTGGTGTTCGGCGCGACACAGCTGGCGACGCAACAGGCCTGTTGGAAACGCACGTTGGATATTTCGGGTGATGGCAAATCCAACACCGGCCCGCGCCCCCAGGATGTGTCGGCCAACCCCGCCCTGTCTGATATCACGGTGAACGCTTTGGTGATCGGATCGGACGCCGCACAAGGCGGCGGGCCCGAGGCAGGTATCACCGCGCTGCACAGTTATTTCGAAGGGCTGGTCATCCGCGGCCCCGGCGCCTTTACCGAAGTCGCCCTGGGCTTTGACGCCTATGAGGCCGCGATGGTGCGCAAGCTGTTGCGCGAACTAGAAGGGCTGGCGATCAGTCAGATCGCCAGCCCAGTTCAATAGGTTCTGCTCAATAGATATAGCGGATCTGGTCAGTCCAGTACCGTTCGACCCGTTTCAGAGAGGAGTTGATCTCTTCGATCCCCTCGGCGCCCAGAACACCCTTGCCCTGAAGCCCTTCGGCGTGGCGTTCAAACAGGCCCGCGACCACATCACGAATACCGCGCCCTTTTTCGGTCAGGCGCACGCGCACCGACCGGCGGTCGATTTCGCAGCGTTGATGGTGCATATAGCCCATCTCGACCAGCTTTTTCAGGTTATAACTCACGTTCGAGCCCTGATAATAGCCGCGCGATTTCAGCTCGCCCGCCGTCACTTCGTTGTCACCAATGTTGAACAGAAGCAGCGCCTGAACTGCGTTGATTTCCAACACGCCGACCCGTTCAAATTCATCCTTGATCACGTCCAGAAGCAGCCGGTGCAGTCGTTCGACCAACGCCAGTGCGTCCAGATATTGCCCGACGAACCCCTGGTTCGCCATTTGCCCGATTGGGGAATGCATACTCATCCGTATCTCCGCCTTAAACCTTGTGGCGACATTGCGGCGAGAAATCAGAACATTCAGTTAAATGCTGCGGATAATTATGGAAAATTTTCAGAGTTTTTGATCCACCCTGTCCCGCACAGCTTATCGGGCGCCCGCGTGGACCGCGATATTTTCGACCAGTTTCGCGAACCGATCAGGGGCGGAAACCTGACCCGTCACCCATTGGTACAGATCCTGATCATTTTCGCTGAGCAACGCGTCATAGAGCGTCAAACCAGCCCCGTCCATCGCTGGTAATTTCGCGTCCGCATAGGCAGCCAGGATGATATCCATTTCCTTGATGCCGCGCCGCATAGATCGCATTTTAAGGCGTTTCAGGCGGTTCTCGTGGGTTTCAGCTGCATTGTGCGTCTCGTTCACAGCGGCGCCTCTTCAAGCTTCTTGCGCAGTGCCTTTTCAAGCTTGCCCAATTTGTCAGCACTGTGCGCAAGTTGCGTCTTCAAGCCGCGGATTTCCAGCAGGATGTCCTTGATTTCAGGTGACAGAACCACGGTTTCTTCGGGTTCTTCCAGCCCGTCCCCTTCGCCGGTCAGCAACCACATCAGCGACACGCCCAAAATGCCCGACAGCATTTGCAGTTTGTTGGCGCGAGGTTCGGCCAGGTCTTCCTCCCAACCGCGCACGGTCTTCAACTTGACCCCCAGACGACGCGCCAGCGCGCCCTGGCTCATCCCCTCGGCCTCGCGGGCCCCCGCCACGCGGTCGCCAAAAGTTGCCGTATCGTTGGAATACCAGCCGTCGTCATCCATGTCGCATCCGTTCCTGCTTGATCGCCTTCGGTTGGCATCCTAAGACTTTCCCATCACAGTTACAAACAGAGGCTCGTCATGACTTTCCTATCTGCAACACTGGACCGCGTAAAACCTTCGCCGACCATCGCCGTTTCCACCCTGGCCGCAGAATTGAAAGCCGCCGGGCGCGATGTCATCGGCCTGGGCGCGGGGGAACCCGACTTTGACACGCCGCAAAACATCAAGGACGCCGGCAAGGCGGCGATTGATGCGGGCAAGACGAAATACACAGCCCCCGATGGCATGCCAGAGCTGAAACAAGCGATTTGCGACAAGTTCGCCCGCGAAAACGGGCTGAGCTATGAGCCCAAACAGATTTCGGTCGGCACGGGTGGCAAACAGATCCTGTATAACGCCCTGATGGCGACGATGAACCCCGGCGACGAGGTGATTATCCCGGCCCCCTATTGGGTCAGCTATCCCGATATGGTGCTGCTGGCGGGCGGGGAACCTGTCGTGGTTGAATGCGGCATGGAAACAGGGTTTCGTATGACACCGGAACAGCTTGAGGCAGCGATTACGCCCAAGACCAAATGGCTGATCTTCAACTCGCCCTCAAACCCGACCGGCGCGGGCTATACGCGCGACCAGTTGAAGGCGCTGACCGACGTGCTGATGCGCCACCCGCATGTCTGGGTCATGACGGATGATATGTACGAACACCTGGCCTATGACGGGTTCGAATTCTGCACCCCGGCGCAGGTTGAACCGGGGCTGTACGACCGCACCCTGACCTG
>DFBF01000196.1:2512-19048 GCA_002367285.1 Rhodobacteraceae bacterium UBA3087
TCGACCTCGAACCCCTGTTCGGTGTCGCAATGGGCGGCCGTTGAGGCGCTGAACGGGCCGCAGGATTTCATCGCCTCGAACAACGAAACCTTCGTGCGGCGCCGCGATCTGGTGGTGAAGATGTTGAACGACGCCGAAGGGTTGGTATGCCCGGTGCCGGATGGAGCGTTCTATGTCTATCCGTCCATCGCGGGCTGTATCGGCAAGACCTCGGCAGGTGGTGTGACGATCGACAATGATGAAATCTTCGCCAAGGCGCTGTTGGAGGAAAAGGGCGTGGCTGTCGTGTTCGGCTCGGCCTTCGGGTTGTCGCCGAACTTCCGGGTCAGCTATGCCACCTCGGACGAGGCTTTGGTCGAAGCCTGCACGCGCATTCAGGTATTCTGCTCTGAGTTGAGCTGAGCCACTGGCCTGAGCCGCCCGGCGCTGTTAATGTGCCGGGCATCAGTCGCGATCCAGAACGGATGACCCCAGAACGGACGACCCATGAGCACCGACCTTCCCGAGTATTACTTCCGCGTCCGTGAAAATGGCGCCTTCGTGTTCCGTGTGGACACCGAAAATCGCCAGCGTCGCATTGATATGGACCAGATCGCGGTGGTGAATATCAAGAACGGCGAAGTGAAACCACATGGCGACCGCATCCTGTCCGAACGCGACAAGGCGGCGATTGGCGACTGGATGACGGCCCGGCGCGCGGTGCTGGCGGGGCGTGACATCGACGACATCCTGCGCACGGTGGATCACCTGAACCTGACCGCACACTGGGCGCACTCAAGGGCCGATGACATGCAGCTTGAGGCGGTGACCGACGCGCTGTTGCTGGCGATGCATGATNNGCTGGTGCGCAAGAAGGCCGACCGGCTGATGAAGGGGTAGGTCCCGCGCCGACAGGGCAGTGCCCGCATCGGTGGACCTCCCGCCAACCGTCCCCCCATCAAAGATGGGCCTCCGCCTGTTGGGCGTGGCCATGGTCGCAGGCGACCATGGCGTATGTGCGATCCCTCAGTGTTTCGCCTCAACGGCATTGCGGCTGGGCTGAAAACCCCGGCGCGATCCGGGCCATTTCCTGCGCGGCAGCCCCGCGCACGCCAGAGCTGCCCGCCGGAGCCACGTCCAGCCAATAGGCTGTCGGGCTAAACCTCATTTGCATGGCGATCCAGCCAGCCTGATGGGTGACCAGGCGGCCATCAGACCCCGGGCACAGATCGAGCAGGGCCATGGCGCCCATGTGGTCCTGAACGGCTATGAAATTACCGGTGGAATACACCACGGGGGTCGCGCCTTGTGGCCCCGCGACCACCTGAAACGGTTGCGCCACATGCGGGTGCGTGCCGACCACCGCCGTCGCCCCGGCACCCACCAGATCCTGGGCCAGCGCCCGTTGCTGCGCGTTCGGGCTGTTGTTGTATTCCACGCCCCAGTGGGGCAAGACGATCACGCCCGCAACCTTGGGGTCCGCCCCCTCGCGCCGCACCATCGACAACAGCTCGGCCTTGTCGCGGTAACACATCAAGACCTGGCGTTCCGGGTCAGGAAGACCATTGGTCGAAAAGCTACAGGCGATGAAACTCAGCGTGCCCGCCGGCGTCTGACGTCTCAGAACGAAATCCCGCGCAGCCCCGCCCCGGATCATTCCGACCGACGGCAGACCGGCCCGTGACAGTTCCGCCAAGGTCAGGTCCGCACCGCGCGCGCCACGATCCATCGAATGGTTGTTAGCGGTGGTGACCAGGTCAAACCCGCCCGCTTTCAAGTCCGCCAAGATCTTCGGGTGATAATTGAAGGTGGGAAAGCCGGTATAAACGTCGCTGCCCCAGACCGGACCGGGATCGCGCAGCTTGGCGCCTGCGCGCGTCAGGCCGGGGGCAACCGGCCCCTCAAGGTTGGCAATGGCGATATCAGCGCCTTCGATGAACGGCGCGGCCTGGGCCCAGACATGGCGGAAATCACGTGCATAGCCCAGCTGTTGCAACTGCCAGTGCAGCAAGACATCGCCGACAATGGCCAGACTGACCCGCGGGCCGGGCGCACAGGCGTTCAGTGGCGCGGCCTCAAACACCGGCGTGGCGCGACACTGGCCCGCAGGTGTGGTGCGCGCGGCCACAGGTTGGTCCACCTGACAGCCCGCCAGGATCACCAATGCCAGTCCCGCCAAAATTCTGATCATGTCTGCCCCCGAAAGTCCTGCTCAACAGCCACCACGTCAGCGCAATCCTGTCAACCTGCGGCCCCGGCGCAGCGGGGTGGGCGACCACGACCGTCAGGCCGGACAGATCCCCTCAAAGGGTGGGAGCTGCGGCGGGGCGGAAATGGCCTAGGCCGCAATCCTTGAGGACTTGGCCCAAAAACGCCAGCTCATCAAAATGCCCGCCAGCGCCAGGCCCAGCACAAGGCCCATCCAGACCCCTTCGCCACCCCAGCCCCAGCGCACACCCATGACATAGCTGATCGGTACGCCGACGCCCCAGTAACTGATCGCCGCAATCACCATCGGCACGCGGGTGTCCTGAACGCCGCGCAACAGGCCCAGCGTCATCACCTGTGCCGCGTCGGCAAACTGGAACAACGCCGCCACCGCCAACAGACTGCTGCCAACCACCAGAATATCGGCGCGCAGAGGCTCATCCGGGTCCAAAAAGATACCTATCATTGGCTCAGGCACGGCCAGGAACATCGCCACCGCCGCCAGGGCAAACCCGATCGACAAGATCAGAACCGCCCCTGCCCCACGCCGCAACCCGATCTCGTCACGTCGCCCGACAGCCCGACCCGCCCGCACCGTGGCGGCATTGGACAGGCCCACATGGACCATGAAAAACAGGCTGACGATCTGGATGGCAATACCATGCGCGGCCAGCTCCAGCGTACCGATCCAGCCCATGATCACGGTGGAGGCGGAAAACAACCCCGCCTCGGCCAGGCTGGTCAGGCCGATCTGACCCCCCATGCGAAACACTTCGCCCAGAGCCTCCCAATCAGGCCGCCACAACCGATGAAACAAGCCATGTTCGGGCAACACACGAATGGCATAGACAATCAGCGCGCCCATGCTGACCACCTGCAAGCTGACCGAGGCAATCGCCGCCCCGCGCACGCCCAGTTCCGGCGCACCCCAGTTGCCAAAAATCAGCGCATAGTTCAGCAACCCGTTCAGGATCGCGGCAATCAACGTGGTCCACAGCACAACGCGGGTGCGTTCCAGCGCGGCCAGATAGCTTTTCAGCACCATCACCATCAGCGCCGGGAACATGCCCCAGGCGGCAATGCGCAGATACTCCTGTGCGATCAGGGCCAGGTTTTCCTTTTGCCCCATCGCTTGCAGGATCGGCGCACTGAACCACAACAGCGGCAACACCGTGCCCGCAACCCCCATGGAAACCCACATGCCCATGCGCGTGATGCGCCGTACGCGCGTATCATCGCCTTCTTCGCTGGCGGCGGCCACCATCGGCATGACCGCCCAGGCAAAGCCCGATCCCATGATGAACAGGATGAAAAAGAACGTGCCGCCCAGCGTGACAGCGGCCAGTTCCTGCACACCGTACCAGCCCAGCATCAGCGTGTCGGTGACCTGAACCATGAACTGCGCCAGATGGCTGCCCACCAGCGGCAGGCCCAACACCAGCGCGGCCCGCATATGGCCGCGATATGTCATTTCGGGTTTCATCCGACCAGTGGTAGGCGAGCCCCCGTCAGACGGCAAGCACGATCAATCAGGCTTGCGCGCCACCAGGTCGATCAGCGCCGACAGACCCGAATGTCCGGGGCCTTCGCCCAGCACGCGGTCATGGGACTGCAATCGCTCGATCTCTAACGCACCAAAGGCGTCGCGCAACAGCGCCTCGGTATACAGAAAATCGATGTTGCCCGGCCCTCCGGTGCGGTACTCTAACTGCTTGGGCGTAAAGCCGTGCAGCATCAGCACACCGCCGGGCTTCAAACAGTGTTTCATGCCCGCAAAGGCCGTGGCCCGCGTCACCGGGTCCATGAACTGGATAAAGACCGCGACGACCAGATCAAAGACCTCGCCGTCCCAATCCCAGGTGGCAATGTCGGACTGGCGGAAATCGACCGATACGCCGCGCGTGGCCGCCAAAGCCTGCGCTTTCTGTAAGCCAACCGGGCTGGCATCCATCGCGACGACGTCCAGGCCGCGTTCGGCCATAAAGACCGAATTGCGCCCCTCGCCGTCAGCCACGGCCAGGGTCCGCGCGCCGGGTGTCAAATAGGCGCTATGGTCAGCCAGAAACGCCGCGGGCGCCGTGCCAAACACATAGTCCTCTGTCGAAAACCGTTCATCCCACACGGTGCCCTCCTGTCAGCCCCAATCAGCCCCAATCAGCCCCTGTCATATCGTCGCCTGCGCGACCGTGTCGTTGTGAACGGCTGATCTGCCGCGCACCGACCCGACCGACCGAATTCAAGCCCGCAAATGGCGCAGCAGCGTGGCCGAGGCAACACCGTCCACCACCAGCCCCCGCGCCCGTTGATAGGCGCGCACGGCGGCGATGGTTTTGTCGCCAATCACCCCATCCGGGCTGCCCGCGTCAAAGCCCTTTTGACCCAGGCGGCGTTGCAATTCCTTGCGCCCCGCCAGGGTCAGCCCATTTTCATCCGGGCCAAAGTCGCCGCGCAACCCGGCAGCACCATTGATGCGATCGGACAGGTGGCCGATGCCCAGCCCGTATTTTTCCGAATTGTTATAGCGCAGGATCACGTTGAAGTTGTGAAACACCAGAAATGCCGGCGTGCCCGGCGCTTGCAGACGCAGAATTGATCCGGCACCGGCACTGGGCAGGCTGCCGCCGCCCGCGTTGCGCACGCCCAGCGCGGCCCATTGGGCAGATGTGCGTTTTGTACCGCGCCCCAGCCCACCGGCGAAATCCTGTGGCAAGGTCACTTCGGTGCCCCAAGGCTGCCCGGCCTGCCAGCCCGATGCCTTCAGATAGGCCGCGGTCGAGGCCAGCGCGTCGGTCGGATCATCGCTCCAGATGTCGCGCCGCCCGTCGCCGGTGAAATCCACCGCATAGGCGCGAAACGTGGTCGGGATGAACTGAGTGTGGCCCATCGCGCCCGCCCAGCTGCCCCGCATATTGCGCGGGCTGACGTCGCCCGCTTGCACGATCTGCAACGCGGCAATCAACTGATTTTCAAAGAAACTGGCGCGCCGCCCATCATAGGCCAGCGTTGCCAGCGCGCTGATCACCGGCACCTCACCGCGCCGTTCGCCGAACTTGCTCTCCATGCCCCAGATCGCCGTGACGATCTGTTCGGGCACGCCATAGCGCGCCTCGATCCGCCCCAACAGGGCGCCGTGTCGCACCAAGGCTGCGCGACCCTTGGTGACGCGTTCCTCGCTGGCGGCAATGGCCAGGTAATCCTCAAGCGTGCGACGTTTCTGGAACTGGTTGCGGTCGCGATCCACGACGCTGGGGATAAAGCCCACCCCGCGAAAGGCGGCATCCAGGGTCGCGGGGCTGATCCCCCTGGCCGTGGCGCGATTGCGAAACGCGCCGACCCAGACGTCAAAGCCCGCATTGGGCACCGTCGGCCATTGTGGCGCGGCGGCCGTGGCACCAATGGGCGCCGTCACACCGCCCTGACAGGCCGCCAATCCTAGGGCGCCAAGGCCCAGCACGATATTCCGCCGCGATACCAACATACTGCTCTCCGATACTGTCACGCCCCAACCTAGCGCGCCGGGCCGGGGGCACAATGGAAAACAGGCCGCAAAGAAAACGGGCGGCAGGTTTCCCCGCCGCCCGTGAAAATCGCATTCGCCTTGGCTCAGGTCCGGCGATGATCCGGGTGCAAACTGGCCCCCAGGATATGTTCCGAGCCATGAATGACCTGGCTGGCTTG
The DNA here is from genome assembly GCA_002367285.1 of Rhodobacteraceae bacterium UBA3087. Classification (GTDB taxonomy): domain Bacteria; phylum Pseudomonadota; class Alphaproteobacteria; order Rhodobacterales; family Rhodobacteraceae; genus Aliiroseovarius_A. The sequence continues at coordinate 8,378 of DFBF01000196.1, forward strand.
GCCGATGATCAACGGATCAGGGGCACAGGCAACGCTCTTGTCCTTATCGGGATATTCGATCGTCGACAGGAAATGGCGCATGCATTCCAGACGGGCCCGTTTCTTGTCGTTCGATTTAACGATGGTCCAAGGCGCATCGGCGGTGTCCGTATAGAAGAACATCGCCTCTTTCGCTTCGGTGTAGTCATCCCATTTGTTCAGCGAGGCGACATCAACCGGGCTCAGCTTCCACCGCTTGAGCGGGTCATCTTTGCGGCTGTCAAAGCGACGCTTCTGTTCTTCGCGCGTGACAGAGAACCAGTATTTATACAGGCGAATTCCGGTCCGGCTGAGCATGCGTTCATATTCAGGGGTCTGGCGCATGAATTCCAGATATTCATTCGGGCTGCAAAACCCCATGACCCGCTCAACACCGGCACGATTGTACCAGCTGCGATCATAAAACACCATTTCACCCTTGGTTGGCAGATGGCTCACATAGCGTTGAAAGAACCATTGGCCACGTTCCGCATCTGTGGGCTTGTTCAGCGCGACCACGCGCGCCTCACGCGGGTTCAAATGTTCCATGAACCGCTTGATCGTGCCGCCTTTGCCCGCTGCGTCGCGGCCTTCAAACAACAAAACGAATTGCTGGCCGGTCTCACCGACCCATTTTTGAACCTTCAACAGTTCGGCCTGCAATTGCGCCTTTTGCTTTTCGTAGTCTCTGCGACCCAATTTGCCTTCGTACGGGTATTCGCCGTTCTCGAAGGTCTGACGAATCTTGTCTTTGCTCACCTGCGGGAACCGCGGCGAGGGCGCGGCCTCGGCAGTTGTTTGCGCAGGCTTCTCTGCAGGCTTTTCTGCGGGATTTTGAACCGCGTTTGCCGCAGCGGGTTTTTTGGCCGAGGTCGCCCGGGACGGTGCAGTTGCCATGCGCATTTCTCCTGTTTTTGATGTTGGCCACATTGTAACGATTCCAAGACGCGCGCACTTTGATCCGCATCAAGAAAAACCGCTCACCACACCCTCAAGTTAATAAAACAATTGCCCGGTCTCGACCGAACCGTCGCCATCCTGGCACTAAAACGTAAAATTTACCTTTCCCGCGACATTATCCTGCCTCAATGCAGGGCCATTCCGGTTCTGCAGATAAAAAGGACATGACATGACGCAGCTTGCCACACTCAGCTTTGACCAGATCCTCGTCAGCCTGATGGCCACCATCGCCCTGCGCGAAGCCATGATCCTGTTTTTGCCTGATTCCATTGCAGGCCCTGACGGCTGGCTTGTCAGCACTGGCGAAGACGCCTAACCCTTCCGGGACACGCGACGCCATGCCACACGGGCGGGCTCAATGCCCGACCGGGGGGCACCCCGCATACGAAAACGCCCCGATCTTTCGACCGGGGCGCTATCATGTGTCAGATCAATCAGATCGGTTTGTCGACCCGCACGGTGGCCTGCACCGTGCCGTGGCAGGTCTCTGGCCACTTCAGCTGAACATATTTGAACTGCCCACCCGCGTTGGGCACCGTATAGGGCATTGCGAACAAGTCGTCATTCGCGCTGTTCTGGATCGCACCTTCGGCCACGACCCCGGTCACTGTGCGCGCATTGCCGCCAAACGGCATGTAGCCTGAGGGGTCCAGCGTCCAGGTGCTGGCATTGGTATTCTGCTGGAACTTCAGCGTCACCGGGCTCAGCGTTTTCTGGGTCACACCGTGGAACGTGTTGCGTTCAAAGGTGATGTTGCGGAAGGACCAGTAATCCAGACCAGCAAAGGTATCATCCACACCCTCAACCCGGTCAATCGCACCGCTGGCGGCATAGAACGTGTTTTCGTTCACATGCATGCCGGTCAGATAGTGCCCCGTGCCATAGGGCTTGATCACGATCCAGTTGGTCCAGGCCGCCACATCGATCGCCAGGAAAATATTGCCCGTCACCGTCAGGCCGCCGAACGAATACTCACCGCCAAAATCGGGGCTGTGGTCATGTTCATTGGTCCATTCGATGAAACAATTGTCGATATAGTTGCCGGTGATCACCGACACACAGGGTTCATAGGTGAACACCATGCCCGGCATGACGGGGCCGTCGGGCACTTCGTCACCCTGGAACCAGTGGTTGCCAACAATCAGGTGACCCGAGCCATGCAGGATGCCCGTCAGCCCCATACGCTGGAACCGGCTGTCGCGGATCTTGCTGTCATTGGCATTCACGTTGAACGCCACCGATTGACGTGCCGTCGCCGCCAGCCCTTGTTCGTTGGAGACGAACTGTGTGCGGTCGATGTGCAGGTCCTGACAGGCCGTGCCGGGGCTGGTCACGCCACGGTTCTTCGGCTTGATAAAGAAACAGTCCTTGATCTGGAAATTTTCCCCGGTGGTGGCCAACATCACACCGCTGGCATAGCCGTTGCACTGCACCTCGATGTCCGACATCGTAAAGCGACGCAGTTCATCAAACCCCGAGAAATCCAACATGTATTTGAACCGCGTGAACGTATAGCTCTGGGTCGGTGACGGGCCATACAGCGGCTGCGACAGGGTCAGGCTGCTGGCGCCGACGTTAACCGCCTTGACATAGACCTCGCGCCCCACGCCATTGCCCGTCACCAGGCTGCCAACCTGGACCTGCGCAATATTGGTGACATTGGTCATCTGGAACGGATTGGCCGCATTATAGGCCCCGTTCGAGGTCATTACATCCGGGTCCCAGGCCGGGTTATCCAGCGCATAGAACTGGCCGTTGCGAATAACGCGACGGATCAGCATCTTGTCCATATTATCGACCGCATCACGCATATTGATCGGCTCAGTGACCTCAATCCGGCGCCCGCCCATGTCCAACGCGTCATGATCGGCATAGTTCATCAGCGCCTGAAACGCCTTCTTGAACGCCAGCATCTCGTCGCCAAAGGCATCGATATAGGTCGGCAGGTCGAAGTTGCGGATCAGGGTCAGACGCACATTGGTGTTCATCGTCACCGTGCCTTCGAACCGCACCGCATTGTCCAGCGTCAGGTTCGACCCAATCTTATAGGTCCCGCTGGAGACCAGAACCGTGCGACCGTTGGCAGCATCATCGGCGGCCTCAAAGGCAGCACGATCATCGGTCACGCCATCCCCGATGGCACCGAAATCCTTGACATCAACCACATCGATCATGTCGCGCAGGAACGCGCTGGTGATGTCTTCGACGGTGAAATCTTCGATGCGAACCACGCCGCCGTTCGATCCGGTCAGGTCCAGACCAAAGTGGCCGTATTCCACATCGGGGCCCCAGACCATGTCCACGCCGCCCCGGTTGCCGGTGCCGACAATGGCCTCGACCTCGATGATCTGGCCATAGCTGTCGATCGTGGTAGAGCCGCCGACCTCGACATAGCCCGACACATGCGTGCCGCCGGAATTCAGCGGATAGCCGGCGATGCGCACCGACGGCAGAGCGCCCGACAGCACCTTAACCTTGGTGCGAATGCGCAGATAACAGCCCGGCAGGATCGGCGTCTGCCCCATCCAGCGCAGTTTCTGCACCGACTGGGTCTTGAGCATCTCCAGACAGCCCGCGAAATCCTGATCCGTGGGGACAAAAGCCGCGGTGGGCGAATTGTCATAGGTGGCCGAGCCCGGCGTTCCGTTTTCACTGGACCAGACATCCAATCCATCGACGAATTGGGGCGGCATCAGAACCAGCCCCTCGGTAATTGCCTTGTTCATTCAATTCCCTTTCAGGTCACAAAATCCGCATGACCCCGGAACCATCGGATGGCGCCAACCATCCGTGCCGCCAGAAAAGACGGCCGGTCAAACGGGGCGCCGAACGCGCAGGTCCGGAACGCTGAAAGAGGTATCAAAGGGGGGTTAACGACCGTTAAGACCACCGTGCGGTGGGAGATGAGGTCAACGCGCAAAGGTCGCTATGCGGACAAATTTTCCGTTTGAGAAAAAACTCAAAGGCATTCTCATCAAGAGAACCCGGCCCAATCGCTTCCACAAAGAAGTCTTTCTGGGATCTCTTCTATGGCTTCACGCGGGCCAGAAACATCCCAGAGGTGCTCCCATCCTCCGGTCGAGTAGTCCGCCACAAGAACGCTTTCACCCCATTTTTTCAGCCATGCCTTTACCCAAATAAAATCCTCTGACGGATGCTCGTCAAAGTCCTCGCAGAAAACTGTGACTTTGTGGACTGCTGGCATGATAGTCTCCCGCTAAACGAAACTCGCCCACATCCGAACTAATCTTAGGCGTTAAATCAAGTCAGTTTGGGCTCAATGTGGACATTGCCTTTTGGGGCAAGACTATCGCCCACTGCGAAACGGCTCACCGATAGAGAAACCTAGCTCACGACCCCACGCGCCCCTGCTCACGCAAATACGCGGTCATCTGCCAGCGGATCAGGAAATCCTCATCATACACCCGGTATTCGACCCCAGCCATCTGGGCGGCCGTGCGGATGCGGTATTCGAACCGGTCCTCGCGCCCATCGGTGTCGATCATCACCACCATGGGGATTTTACCGGTCACATGGGCCGCAAACAGCGCCTGTTGCACGCTGTCCAATGATGACCGCTTGTCCAACCCGACCTCCAACACATGGGTGTCGTTTTCGCAATCCACGCGAATGAAATGCATGTCATAGCCAACATTATACGGATGACGCACCTCATCTTCGCCGCCCAACAGCAGCGAACACAGAATGGCAGTGAAATACGATTCGAACATGCACGGAACCCCTCGGCCACACCATATCGTGTAGGTCGATCAGATCAACACCCCAATAGGTAGAGTTTTCCGAAAAATTTCTGCGCCGCTCCCGCACGCCCAAATGATCGGCGCGGGAACGCCACGGGGCTCAGCCCTTGATCAACCCACCCGCCAGCGCGGTTTCGATCAACGCAACCGTTTCATCCACGCCATACAGCGCGATGAAACCACCGAAACGCGGGCCTTGGGATGCGCCCAACAGCACCTCGTACAGTGCTTTGAACCAGTCGCGCATCGGGTCGAACCGTTCGCGCCCGACCGTGAACACCACCGACTGCAACGCATCACCATCCAGCGCGCCATCATAGGCCTTCAGCAGATCGCGCAGCTCTTCCAGGGCTTCACGTTCCAGATCGGACGGCAGACGGAACACCTTCGCAGGTTCGACAAAGTCCTGATAATACTTAACCGCATAGCCCGCCGCCGCATCCAGATCGGGGTGCGTTTCCGGCGTCGCATCGGGCGCATAGCGCTGGATGAAGCCCCACAGCTGACCCTTGTCATCCGCATGCGCCACGGACGCCAGGTTCAGCAACATACCAAACGGCACGACCATGTTGGACTGCGGAACATCACCGCCGTGGATGTGCCACACCGGGTTGTTCAACTGCGCCTTCAGGTCCTGCCCGTGATAGGCCCGCAGCTGTTGGTGATATTCATCCATCGCCTTTGGGATCACGTCGAAATGCATGCGTTTCGCCGTCTTGGGCTTTTGGTACATGAAATACGACAGGCTTTCAGAGGACGCATAGGTCAGCCATTGGTCGATCGATACACCGTTACCAGAGGTCTTGGAAATTTTCTGGCCGTTTTCATCCAGGAACAGCTCGTACGTGAAGTGATCCGGCGCGGGGGCGCCCAAAATGCGGCAGATTTTGTCATAGATCGGCGTGTTGGTGCTGTGGTCCTTGCCGTACATTTCGAAATCTACGCCCAGCGCGGCCCAGCGGGCACCAAAGTCCGGCTTCCACTGCAATTTCACGCGACCACCCGTGACCGGCAGGGTCCATTCCTTGCCGTCCTGATCATCAAAGGTGATCGTGTGATCGGTCGCGTTCACTTCTTTCATCGGCACATACAGGACACGGCCGGTTTCCGGGTGGATCGGCAGGAAGATCGAATAGGTCTGGCGCCGTTCTTCACGCAAGGATTTCAGCATCACCGCCATGATCTCATCGTATTTCTCGACGGCTCGCTTCAGCACCGCGTCGAATTGACCCGAGCCATAGAATTCGGTCGCCGAGATGAACTCATAGTCAAAACCGAACGTGTCCAGGAAACGGCGTAGCATGGCGTTGTTGTGGTCACCGAAACTGTCATGCGTACCAAACGGATCGGGCACGGATGTCAGCGGTTTTTGCAGATGCTCATGCAGCCCTTCGGAATTGGGCACATTGCCCGGCACCTTGCGCATGCCGTCCAGATCGTCCGAGAAACACACAAGTTTCGTGGGAATATCGCTGATTTCCTCAAAGGCGCGTTTGACCATCGTGGTGCGCGCGACTTCACCAAAGGTGCCGATATGGGGCAGGCCTGAGGGGCCATAGCCCGTCTCGAACAACACATATCCCTTGTCCGGCGCGCCCTTTGCGTAACGTTTCAACACCCGGCGGGCCTCTTCAAAGGGCCAGGCTTTCGACGACATCGCAGTTTCGCGCAGATCAGACATGTTTCGTTCCTCATATCCCGGGCTTCATACCCAGCGGACTCACTCCCTATTGCGCGAACCCCCCCTCGTCAATATTCTGCACCGCAACAACCTTTACAGGAGGCCCCACCGTGCCCGATCTGCCCGACTTGCCCCATTCCCTTACCGCCGAAGACAGCCTGGTTGCCGTCATGGTCGCCATTGCCGCGTCAGACGAACAAATGCGAACGTCGGAACTGGTGACAATCGAAAGCATTGTGAACCACCTGCCGGTCTTTGCCAGCTATGACATGGATCGCATCAAGACCGTGTCGCAAACCGTGTTCGACCTGTTTTCCGTCGAAGACGGGCTGGACGCGCTGTTTGGTCTGGTGCGTGACAACCTGCCCGAAAGCCTGTGGGAAACCGCCTATGCGCTGGCCTGCGATGTTGCCGCGGCGGATGGAGAGCTGAACAACACCGAACTGCGTCTGCTGGAAGAAATGCGCTATGAGCTGTCAATCGACCGGCTGCACGCCGCCGCCATCGAACGCGGTGCGCGTGCGCGCCACATGACGGTGTAAGCGGAACGCGGCGGTCACATCACCTGTGCCCCAGCTTGCTGCCGTCCCTGAGCCATGAAAGGACCACCCTTGACGGACAGGACCGACAGCACCTCCGGCTGGGGCGTCATCATTGCCTCATCTTCGATCATGTCCCTGGCGCTGCTGGGCGACGCGCTGCTCTATGCCGTGCTTCCGGCCTATGCCCACGAATTTGGCCTGACCTTGCCCTGGGTCGGCGTCATGCTGTCGGCAAACCGCTTTGTGCGCGTCTTTGCCTATGGGGCGATTGCGCGGCTGACCCATGCGGTTGGCCTGCGCGGCATGTGCATTCTGGCAGCGATGACCGCAACGGTTTCGACCGCGCTCTATGGCGTTGGTCAGGGTCCTGCGATCCTTCTGGCCGCCCGCATCCTGTGGGGGCTGACCTATGCCAGCCTTGTGTTGGCGACCCTGTCTTATGCGCTGAAGTTCCGCGCACAGGCCGGCACACGCGTCGGTGTTGGCCAGGCGATCCAGCGGGTCGGCCCGATCCTTGCGCTGTTTGGTGGTGCCTGGCTGGTTGGCACACTTGGGCCGAACATGGCCTTTGTTCTGCTGGCATTTCCGACCGCTTTGGCGATCATCGTCGCCCTCAGCCTGCCCAAAAGCCCGGTGTCACAGACCGAACGCCCCAAACCCGCATCGCTGGCCCGCCCGAAACCCGTCGACATCCTGTTCTTTCTGCAAGGCTATGGCGTTGACGGGGTGTTCGCCGTCACCATTACCCTGATCTTTGCCCGCAATGCCTCGCTTTCGGATGCGGTCATGAGCGGCGGCGCCCTATTGGCCATGCGCCATTTTGGCGAGGCCATCGCAGCCCCGCTGTTTGGCTGGATTGCCGACCGTTTCGGCGCGCGGCGGATCTTTGTGATCGCCGCCCTTCTGACCATGCTCGGCTTTGTGCTTGTCGCGATGGGGGTGACTGTGCCGGGCGCACTTGTCATGCTTCTGTTTCGTGGCGCGCTGGCCTCGCTGGGGCCCGCCGTCATCGCCCAATCCCTGGACGATCAGGAGGACGTGATCGGCCCCCTGGCCCGGATGCAGGCCTGGCGGGATTTCGGGGCCGCCTGCGGCCCGCTTGTGACAGGGTTTCTGTTGGTCAGCTTTTCTGCCGAACAACAGCACGGCGCGGTCGCCATCGCGCTGGCGGCTGGCCTGATCTATTGGCTGATCACGGCAAAGCGATGAGACCTGCCCTTGATCCCCCCCTGGCCGCGCCATATCACCGAACAGCCGACTTTCAACCCGTTCAACCTTTTGGGGATCCCATGCTCGACACTTTTGACATCACCAAACGCTGGCCTGCGACCCGTTCGGACGCGATCCAGCTCTACTCGCTGCCCACACCCAACGGCATCAAGGTCTCGGCCATGCTGGAGGAATGCGGCCTGGCGTATGAAGCGCACCTTGTGAACATCATGCAAGACGACCAGTTCACGCCCGACTTTCTGTCGCTGAACCCGAACAACAAGATCCCCGCAATCATTGATCCCGATGGGCCGAACGGCAAACCTCTGGGCCTGTTTGAAACCGGCGCCATCCTGATCTATCTGGCGGAAAAGACCGGAAAATTCCTGCCGGTCGATCCTGTCAAACGATATGAAACCATCCAATGGCTGATGTGGCAAATGGGCGGGCTGGGCCCGATGCTGGGCCAGTTCGGTTTCTTCCATGCCTTTGGTGGCAAGGCGATCGAAGACCCCCGCCCGGTCGCGCGCTATCGCGAAGAAGGCCAACGCCTGCTGGGCGTGCTGAACGACCGGCTTGAGGGGCGCGATTTCATCATGGGCGACGATTACACCATCGCCGATATCGCCTGCTGGCCATGGGTTCGCGCAATTTCAACGCCTTACAAAGCCGAGGCCGAAATGGAACTGGAAGACGTGCCCAACGTCACCCGCTGGCTTGAGGCCTGCATGGCCCGTCCCGCCAGCCAGGTCGCCGTGAACGTCCCCCCGCGCCCGTAACGGCCCCAAACCACGGCGGACCTGCCCGCTCGTGTGACCCCAGGGTCCCCTCCCCTTTCAGGGGGAGGGACAGGGTGGGGGTTTTACCGACAATCCTGCGCGCCAAAGGCGCCCATTTGGATCATGTGCCGCAAATCATGTACCATAAAGTGTCGCCCAGCGCGTGATCAGCTGCCCTTGCAGCCACCGCGACCGGTTGGACCAGGCCTTGGCCCCCTCGGGACGCTCGCGCTCAGCGCGTTTCAAACGGTCGCGTCGCGCCACGTCTCCGGTAAAGATCGCAAAGGCCAACGGTGTGCCATCCGAGGCCGTGACATAGCCGGCAAGCGAGCTGACAAAGTTCAGCGTACCGGTCTTGGCGCGGATCGAATGCGGCGCGTTCTGCAAGGGTTTTCCGTCACGTCCAACCGCCGAGATCGGCTTCATCAACCCCGGAAGCGCGCCATCCGGACCCACTTTGACAAGGGCTTTCACCATATCGCTGGCGGACACACGGTTATCGTCGCTCAACCCGCTGTGGTCCTGAAATTTCGCATGTTTCGCGCCCAAATCATCGCGCATCCATTGGCTCATCATACGGGCGGATGCCAACAAGGATCCCGGCTTGCCCCCGCGCGCCTGACTGGCGCTGAGCCCAACGACCTCGGCGGTCATGTTGTTGGAATACTTCAACATCAGCTGCACAATCTTGGACAGGGGCAGGCTGTCACTGCTGACCAGAACCGTGCCGCCGGGCAGGCGTTTGGTCACATCGACCTTGGGCAAACGCACCCCCTGCGCCCGCGCCAGGGCCTGAAACACCTCGCCCCCATACAGATCAGGGCGGCGCACAGGCAACCATCGCGCACCCCCTGCCCCCAATGCGGATCGTGCCACGGTCCACTGATCCACACCTTGTTGCGAGGCATAGGTATAAACCGGCAAATCCCGGTCCACGACGCGCATCTGCGCCATCTGAACCTCTGGGCGATACCGGTCCGACCGCGCGTCCATCGTGACGGCATACCCGGAACTGGCCCGCTTCCATTCGAAATGCACGCGATTGTAGTTCAGGTTCAGCCCGCTGACCGCCGGGTTATATCCCAGGTGATCTGGCTGTTCGTCATCAATCACCCGCTGGTACGGCAACGCCCCGGCAAAGACGCGGAATTTTCCACTAACCCCGGTGACCCCTGCCGCCTTCAGCCGCGCCGCCATGGCCGCCAGGGCATCGGTGTCCAGCATCGGATCACCCCCCCCCGCCAACACCAGGTCACCCTGAATGATACCGCCCTGCACAGGGCCCGTGGCGATCAGGCGTGTCTGAAACCGATGCGCGCCACCCATGGCGTGCAATCCATAGACCGCCGTCACGGCCTTGGTCACGCTGGCCGGGGGCAATGGCAGCAACGGGTTGTGTGTTTCCAGCACCCGCCCGCTGCGCGCGTCTGCCACCACATAGCCAACCTTGCCGCCCAATTCGGCCTGCGCAATCAACCCCTCGGCCTGGGCGACCGCCTGCTTGGCGAAATCCGAGCCCCGGCGTATTGGCACGGGCGAAGTCATTGGCGCATTCGCAAATGCACGGCCTGCCAGAACCGATCCCATGCCGCCCAACAGCAGCCGTCTTGAAATTTCTGTTGTCATGACCCTGAGTTAACCGCCCCGGCGTCACGGGCGCAAGACAGGTTTGCCGGACCCGCGTGAATATGTCCCAAAAGGCGGGTGCTGTTCCCGATCGG
>DFBF01000196.1:19122-23138 GCA_002367285.1 Rhodobacteraceae bacterium UBA3087
GGCATCACGCCCGCGCAGACGAAACCGCTTGAACCGCTGCGCCGCCACAGACGTGCGCGCCGCAACACGGTCGCCGGGCCGCGCAATCACCCCGACGGGCACGTTTTCCATGATCCAGTCCCAGCGCTGCCAGTGGTGGAAACCCTCCAGATTGTCGGCCCCCATCAGCCAAACGAACCGAACGCCGGGATACAGGTGAAACAACGCCTCGAGCGTTTGCGCCGTATAGCGCGTGCCGGTGTGGGCTTCGATATCCGTCACCGTGACCGCCGGATGGGCCATCACGCCGCGCGCCCGCGACAGACGGTCCGCCATTGGTGCGGGGCCATGATCTTTCAATGGATTGCCCGGCGACACCAGCCACCAAACACTGTCCAGCCCAAACCGCTTCAACGCTTCGCGCGTGATATGGGCGTGCCCTGCGTGGGCCGGATCAAATGACCCTCCCAACAGGCCAACCACCTGGCCGGGGCGGGCATATGGCAATCCGTGTCGCATAGCCATACCCACCCTCATTTGCCTGCCAACAAAGCCGCAAGCGCAGCAATGCCGACAAGCGCTAGAACCGCGCCATCGCCGCGTGCCTTTTCTTTAGGAACGATTTGGATGCCTCTTTCCATGATTTCACTCTCGGCACTTTCGTACTTGTCGATGAGTTCACTAGCCCTCTGAAACCCAAGCGCCTTGGATAAGTGAATAAGAGTGGCGAGATTGGTGCTGCTGTCCCCTCTCTCAATACGGGAAAGCGCTGCCCGGCTGATCCCCACACGTTCAGCCAAAGCCTCCTGCTCAAGGCCGCGCTCCTTTCGCAATGAGGCGATGAGTTGCCCAAATATCGCATCACAGAAGGTAATTCTTTCTACGTCCATTGAAACCACCCTGAAGAGTGAATATTAAGCATGTGCGATTTTCGCACATGAGCGAAATCTCCAAATCTATTTGGCAACACCTGAAAGGAATTACAATGACTAAACTTGGCTCAGTCCTGAGAACCCCCAAACAGTTCATCTTCCATTATGGGATTTATGTTGGGGACAACCACGTGATTGACAATTCTCCGCACCACGGTGGCGTGGCCTTTCGAACGATTGACGATTTTTCAGGCAATGTGGGCTTCACGATCACAAACGAACCATCATCGCTCCGGGATGGGATGATGCGTGTGAAAAGAGCTAAAGATTTGCTAGGGTGCCAATATCGGCTACTCTCGTACAACTGCGAACACTTCACAAACCTTATCGTGTTCGGACGACCCTCCTCAAAACAGGTTTCCCACGCCATCACGTGCGCCACACTCGGGGCGACCGTATCAAAACGCCCTTTGTTCGGTTTTTGCGCAGGTGCCGTTCTGGGGCTGATTGCGGCGCAGACCTGACATCATTGAATTGAGATCGCAAAACGCAGAGCATTGCCCCCACCCGCCCCCTCATTTATCAAGCCCTGAAACAACGCAAAAACATCCCGGAGCATTCCCATGGCAGCCTATCAATACGTCTATCACATGGACGGCGTGTCCAAGACCTATCCTGGCGGCAAGAAAGTTTTCGAGAACATCCGCCTCTCCTTCCTGCCCGGCGTCAAGATCGGCGTGGTCGGTGTCAACGGCACCGGTAAATCCACGCTCATGCGGATCATGGCGGGTCAGGACAAGGACTTCCAAGGCGAGGCTTGGGCCGCCGAGCCGGCCAAGGTTGGTTACCTGCCACAGGAACCCACGCTTGACGAAAGCCTTGATGTGCGCGGCAATGTGATGCTGGGCGTTGCTCCGAAAAAGGCCATCCTTGACCGCTATAACGAATTGGCAATGAACTATTCCGACGAAACAGCCGAGGAAATGGCGAAACTGCAGGACGAAATTGACGCCCAGAACCTTTGGGATCTGGATGCGCAAATCGACGTTTCGCTTGAAGCGCTGCGTTGCCCCCCCGATGACGCCGATATCGCAACACTCTCGGGTGGCGAAAAGCGCCGGGTTGCCCTGTGCAAGCTGCTGCTGGAAGCGCCAGACATGCTGCTGTTGGACGAACCGACCAACCACCTTGATGCCGAAACCATCGCTTGGCTGCAACAACACCTGATCGCCTACAAAGGCACGATCCTGATCGTCACCCATGACCGATATTTTCTGGATGACATCACCAGCTGGATCCTTGAACTGGACCGGGGCCGGGGCATGCCTTACGAGGGCAATTATTCCGCCTGGCTGGAACAAAAGGCAAAACGTCTGTCCCAGGAAGCACGCGAAGATAAATCCAAGCAAAAAACGCTGGAGCGCGAACTTGAATGGATGCGCCAGTCGCCAAAGGCGCGTCAGGCCAAGCAAAAAGCTCGGATCAACGCCTATAACGACCTTGCCGAAACATCCGAACGCGAAAAGCTGGGCCGCGCCCAGATCGTGATCCCGAACGGGCCGCGCCTTGGCAACAAGGTAATCGAGGTCACCGGCCTGAAAAAGCATCTGGGCGACAAACAGCTAATCGAGGATCTGACATTTTCGCTGCCGCCGGGTGGCATTGTCGGGGTAATCGGCCCCAACGGCGCCGGAAAAACCACCCTGTTCCGGATGCTCACCGGGCAGGAAAAGCCCGATGGGGGCACGGTGGAATACGGTGACACTGTCAAGCTGTCCTATGTGGATCAAAGCCGCGACGACCTTGATCCAAATGAAAATGTCTGGGAAGCAATTGCCGACGGTCAGGACATGATCAAACTTGGCGACGCCGAGGTGAACGCCCGCGCCTATTGCTCGTCCTTCAACTTCAAAGGCGGCGATCAGCAGAAAAAAGTGTCGTTGCTGTCAGGGGGCGAACGTAACCGCGTCCACATGGCGCGGCTGCTAAAAGACGGCGGCAACGTATTGCTGCTCGATGAACCGACCAACGATCTGGATGTGGAAACCCTGCGCGCATTAGAAGATGCGCTGGTCGATTTCGCTGGCTGCGCAGTTGTCATCAGCCACGACCGGTTCTTCCTTGACCGGATTTGCACACATATGCTGGCCTTTGAAGGCGACGCGCATGTGGAATGGTTCGAGGGGAACTTTGAAGATTACGAGGAAGACAAAAAGCGGCGGTTGGGAGCAGATGCGCTGGAGCCCAAGCGGGTGAAGTTTAAGAAATTTGTGAGGTAATTCAGCATGCCGGACGTTCTTATCACCAAGGGCCTTAGGGCCAAACTGAAAGAGCGCAACATCATGTTTTTTCCGCGGATGAAAGTTGGGCATACTATTAGAGATACTGGGCAAGGGTTTGAACAGGCATCCCAACATCCGGCGGACCAGATAATGCCGATGGGGTCATATAGTTATAGTCTTTGCAGCTTCGCCCCCTGCGCAAGCATTGGGCGATTTTGCTCGATTGGGCAAAATATCAAAGTTTTTGGTGCTAAACATCCGCTGGACTGGGTGTCCAGCAGCCCTGTGTTTTATCGGCGACGCCGGTTCGTCAAATTGACATCACAACCGCCAGCCACCCCAATGCCGCCTCACATTTCGGCACCCCTGCCGGTTGTGATCGAAAATGATGTATGGATCGGTGACAACGTAATATTGCGCGACGGTATAACAATATCCACAGGCGCAGTAATAGCTGCCGGTAGTGTGGTAACCCACGACGTAGCCCCATACATGATAGTCGGTGGTGCCCCGGCAAAGGCCATTCGCAGCCGGTTTCCTGATGCATTGCGAGACGCCATGCTGGACTCCGAATGGTGGCTTTACAACGTCACAGAACTACAATCGCTGCCCATCTCTGAGCCAATGGCATTTTTGGACAGGTTGGGGGATCTTATTCATAAGAATGCCCTGATGAAACGCACTCGAAAAGAAATGACACTTCAAGAACTGATCGATGCATGAGGACACAGGTTCTCGGCCTCGTAACCGACACGACGTTAGCTTTATCAAACTCGGATGTGGCCGCACCCAGCAACTAGCCCCACCACTGCAAACACTCTACACTACAAAATAATATGCCACCTACCACGGGAGCCCTGCCATGACCCTCCTAAAACGTTTT
>DFBF01000239.1:0-11661 GCA_002367285.1 Rhodobacteraceae bacterium UBA3087
GAAAACTGGAAAAGGGCAGGGGATCAGCTGCCCCAGCTGCGCACCACGCCGCAATCCATATGTACGAAGTTCGACCCGGAGTATTTGCCAACACCACCCGCGTTGCAGGCCTTGGCGGCGCGGAACATCTGGCCGACCGATCGGTTCTTCAGGCGCAGGTCAGCGGCCTGACCCTTCATGTGCAGCGAATTCTTGGCAACCCCGCGCGAGCGCGAACGCAGCATCGCGTTGGTCTGCGGCGAGCGATAGCCCGACAGCATAGTGTAGGGTTCGTTCACGTCCATCAGCGCATGGGCCGCGGCCATGATATCCACCGTGCGCGTGTCGATGGTGATCGATTTGTCGATCCGCCAGTCGCGCATGAAGTGGTTAATCTCTTTCAGGGCTTCTTTGATGTACTTGCCTTCGATCCAATAGATCGTATTCAAAGTTTCACCGGTGCGCCCGGAATACATCGCGACCCGGCGGATATCGCCGCCGCCCCGCAGGAACCCTGCGGCATTGGAGAAAGTGGGGGCTGCCGCCACCGTGGTCGCCGCGAAGGCGCCCAACAAAGTGCGGCGTGTCATGCTCGTCGAGCTGTTGTTCATCATGTCTCAGCGCGTCCCGTCGCTTGCCTGCATGGTCCCATCTTGTCCGCTAAGCGGTTGAAGACAGGGCCATTTGTGTCACCTCATCCCCAGGTGCAAGCATGTTATGGCACAACTCGAATCGCC
The DNA here is from genome assembly GCA_002367285.1 of Rhodobacteraceae bacterium UBA3087. Lineage (GTDB taxonomy): Bacteria > Pseudomonadota > Alphaproteobacteria > Rhodobacterales > Rhodobacteraceae > Aliiroseovarius_A. The sequence goes on from DFBF01000239.1 coordinate 717, forward strand.
CGCCAAGCCTGTTGTTGTTCAACAAGCTGATTTTCAAGGGGAATCGGCGAAAATTCGCTGAAATCCATTAACCGTGGTAAAACCGTGCTGAATCCGTGTCTGTCGGGCGCACAAGGTGGGGAAATCCAGACCCATGTCGGATTTGTGAATGGACAGGTGTTAACAACTTGGCGACAGTGTGTCAGTTAAGCTGATACTGCCAAGCCTATATGTGACCGAGGATAATATGACGATTACGCTGCAGCGCCTTCGTGCCCCTTTTGTTTTTGCTCTTTTCATGGGGCTCATGGCCGCCTTCGTGACCGTGGCGCAACCCGCCCGGGCGCAAAGTGCGGTGCCTGCCTTTGCCCAGGCCGTCGCCGAAGCGGCCGCGCGCGACAAAGACATCGCCGCCTTTTATCAGGCCAATGGGTATCAACCGATCTGGACGGGAACGTCAGGAAAGCACCGGTCACGCCGTTCCGCGCTGTTGAAAGTGCTTGGATCTGCCGGTGATCATGGTCTGCCCACGTCGGCCTATGACATGGATATCCTCAAGACCAACCTGCGCCAAGTCGACAGCAAGCGCCAGCTGGGCCAGCTTGAAGTCGAGATGAGCCGCCTGTTTCTGCTGTATGCCCGTCACGTCCAGACCGGTGTTCTGACGCCGCAGCGGGTCGACAGCGGTATTGTACGCGAAGTTCCGTTGCGCGGGCGCACCGCTCTGCTGACAGCTTTTTCTAAATCCTCGCCTGCCGGGTTCCTCAAGGCGCTGCCGCCTAAATCCGGTGAATATGCGCGCCTGATGAAGGAAAAGCTGCGGCTTGAAAAACTGCTGGCCAAGGGCGGATGGGGCCAGAACGTGCCTGGTAAATCCCTGAAACCAGGGGCAACCGGCAATGCCGTGGTCATCCTGCGCAATCGCCTGATCGCTATGGGATATATGAAACGCTCGGCCACACAGACCTATGACACGGACATGCAGCGTGCGGTGCAGCTGTTCCAGATCGACCACGGGCTGAACCCTGATGGCGTCGTCGGTGACGGCACGATGAAGGAAATCAACAAGCCGGTCGAAAAGCGCCTGCAATCGATCCTGGTCGCGATGGAACGCGAACGCTGGATGAACATTGACCGTGGCAAGCGCCACATCTGGGTTAACCTGACCGATTTTACGGCGCAGATCATTGATGGTGGCAAGGTGACGTTCCAGACGCGGTCCGTTGTCGGTAAGAACACCTCGGATCGGCGCAGCCCTGAGTTTTCGGACGTCATGGAATTCATGATCGTGAACCCCAGCTGGAATGTGCCGCGCTCGATCACCACAAGAGAATACCTGCCTGCGATGCAGCGCAACGCCGGGGCCGCTGGGCATTTGCAGCTGATCGACAGCCGTGGCCGGGTGGTCAGCCGCTCGAATGTTGATTTCAGCGCCTATTCTGCCTCGACCTTCCCATATGCCATGCGCCAGGCGCCGGGCACGCGCAATGCGCTGGGGCTGGTCAAATTCATGTTCCCGAACCGGCACAACATCTATCTGCATGACACGCCGTCCAAGAACCTGTTTGCCCGCGAAGTGCGCGCTTTCAGTCATGGCTGCATCCGTTTGGGCGACCCGTTCGATTTCGCCTATGCGTTGTTGGCAAAACAGTCCAGCGACCCCAAGGGCACGTTCCATGCGGCGCTGGAGTCGGGGCGCGAGACGCGCATCGATCTGGTGAACCCCGTGCCGGTGCATATCGTCTATCGCACCGCCGCCATGCCCGCCAAAGGCCGTGCGAATTATCGCCGCGATGTCTATGGGCGTGACGCGAAGATATTCAACGCTCTGGCCAAGGCCGGGGTGGTGCTTCGGGCCGTTCGGGGCTAATCCTTTCGCAACGGGCGGCAACGCCCCCAGCGAAAGAGGCCGGACATGAGCCATACCCTTGCCGAGATTGCCGCCGCCCTTGGAGCTGACCTGTTGGGCGACGGTGACCTGATCATTTCGGGCGCCGCCGAACCCGGCCAGGCGCGGGCCGACCAGCTGGCGATTGCCATTGACGCGAAATATGCCGACAGCTTTGCCGACGGAAACGCCGTGGCCGCCTTGTTGTGGCCGGGGGCCGACTGGCAGGTGCTGGGGCTGAAGGGCGCGATCATCCCGACCCGAGGCAAAGCCGCCATGCCAGGTCTGACCCGGCTGATGGATCCAGGTCCCGCGATTGCGCCGGGTATCCATGCGGCAGCCGTGGTCGACCCCAGCGCGCAGATCGCAGATGGTGCCGCGATCGGTCCCTTCGTGACCGTCGGTGCCGGCGCACGGATTGGTGCGCGCGCGCGCATCGACAGCCATGTCAGCATTGGGGCAAATACGGTGATCGGTGACGATCTTCTGCTGCACGCGGGTGCCCGGATCGCGCAGGGCTGCACCATCGGCCATCGCTTCATCGGCAACCAGAACTGTGTCGTTGGCGGTGACGGGTTTTCCTTCACCACGGAAGCCAAAAGCGCGGTTGAAGAACTGCGCGAAGACGTCGACCATGTTGGTGCGGTTCAGGGCTCAACCCACTGGCAACGCGTGTATTCCCTGGGCGGGGTTGAGATCGGCGATGATGTCGAACTGGGCGCTGGATCCACCATTGACCGGGGCACGATCCGGGCCACCAGCATTGGGCGCGGCACCAAGATCGACAACCTGGTTCAGATTGGCCACAACGCCATCCTGGGCCAGGATTGTCTTGTCTGCGGCCAGGCCGGGGTCGCGGGATCTGCGCGCATCGGCAACCGTGTCGTGCTGGCGGGCCGCGTGGCCGTTAGCGACAATATTTTCGTCGGTGATGACGTGATTGCCGGGGGCGGGGCTGGCATCATGACCAACGTTCCGGCCGGGCGCGCCGTGCTGGGCACGCCGGCGGTCAAGATGGACACGCAGTTGAAAATCAACCGCGAGATGCGCCGCCTGCCACGGCTGGCCGACACCATCCGTGAGCTTCAAAAAACCGTTTCAAAAATGTCGGAAAAGGGATAAATGCTCCGCAACCGGGGCCAGAGGGGATCAACCATGTCTGACACCACCAAGGATCGCGTCATTGCCATCATCGCCGAACAGGCCGTTCTGGAGCCGGGCGATGTCAGCTTGAACCAGACGCTGGAAGACTTGGGCATCGACAGCCTGGGCCTGGTCGAAAGCATCTTTGCGATCGAAGAGGGCTTTGACATCACGGTCCCGTTCAACGCCAATGACCCCAGCGACAGTGATTTCGACATCTCATCAGTCGCCGCCATCGTGAAAGCGGTCGAAAGCCTGGTGGCCGAGCAACACGCATGAGACGCGTTGTCATTACCGGGCAGGGTACGATCAACGCGCTTGGCACCAATGTGCCCGACACGCTTGAGGCCATGCGCGAGGGGCGCTGTGGCATTGGTGAGCTTGAGTTTCAGGACGTCGAGCGCCTGTCGATCCGCATCGGTGGCCAGATCAAGGGCTATGAGCCCGAGGCCCAGTTCAACCGCCAACAAATCGCGCTGTATGACCGGTTCACCCAGTTCACCCTGGTGGCTGCGCGCGAGGCGATCAGCCAGGCGGGGCTGACCTTTTCGGGCGATCTGGCAACCCGGTCCGGTGTCGTGCTGGGCACCTCGGGCGGCGGCATGAACACGCTCGATGAAAACTATCGCTCGGTCTATGAGGACGGCAAAAATCGCGTCCACCCCTTTGTCGTGCCCAAGCTGATGAACAATGCCGCCGCCAGCCATGTGTCGATGGAATGGAACCTCAAGGGGCCGTCTTTCACGGTGGCCACGGCCTGTGCCAGCTCGAACCACGCCATGGGTCAGGCGATGAACATGATCCGCACGGGCATGTCCGATGTGATGATCACCGGCGGGTCCGAGGCAATGCTGTGTTTCGGAGGCATTAAGGCCTGGGAAGGCCTGCGCGTCATGTCAAGGGACGCCTGCCGCCCGTTTTCTGCCAATCGCAACGGCATGGTCCAGGGCGAAGGCGCGGCTGTGTTCGTGTTCGAGGAATACGAACATGCCCGCGCCCGCGGCGCCGAAATTCTGGCCGAGGTGGTCGGCTTTGCCATGACCTCGGATGCGTCTGACATCGTGATGCCGTCCAAACAGGGCGCAGCGCGTGCCATCCAAGGTGCGATGAAGAACGCGCGCCTGAACCCCGAAGACGTCTGTTATATCAATGCCCATGGCACAGGCACGGCGGCCAATGACAAGACCGAATGCGCCGCGGTGGCCGACGCTTTTGGCCACCATGCCAATGATCTGATGATCTCGTCCACGAAATCGATGCATGGCCATCTGATCGGCGGCACCGGTGCGGTGGAACTGTTGGCCTGCATCATGGCCCTGCGCGAGGGCGTGATTGCGCCCACCATCAGTTACGAAGAACCCGACCCGGAATGCGCGCTGGACGTTGTGCCGAATGTGGCGCGCGACGTAAAGGTTGACGCGGTTCTGTCCAATGCCTTCGCGTTTGGTGGATTGAATGCGGTTTTGGCTTTGCGCAAAACAGCCTGAAGGCAGTTGATTTAAAATGAAAAACGCCGCCTTGAAGGGCGGCGTTTTTGTCGTTCTGTTGGGGGCTTACTGTGCGGGTGCAACCGGCACAGGAATCGCATCAAACGCCTTGGTGAACCCGATTAGCGAGATCGGAAGTTCGACCTTCTGGTCGGGCGCCCGGGCGGGAACGATCACGGCCTTGGCGACATTGCCAGCCTTGAACGCCGCCACTTCGTCCGGGGAAAAGCCGATCTGTGCGATACAACCCTGTTGGCCACAGAAGCGGAACGAATACCGTCGGGCCGTCCCATTATCAATGCTCAGGGTCAGCTGTTGCTGCAACAGGGTTTCCAGCGGCGCAATCACGGTCGCGCCAGCCATGGCCTGGCCACCATCGGGCAGGCGCAGGAAGGAAATCTCGGCAACCGGGTTGCCCGCGCCGTCTTTCAACAGTTGATACAGCTGGCAGGGGTCTTCGCCTTCGGGATTGTGGGCGCATTGCAGTTCCCAATCGCCAATCACCTCTTTCACATAGGTTTGGCCAGGTTGACGTTCAGCCGTCACCTCGGTGCCCATGTCCAATTCCGGTGCGGCACCATCTGTGGGCGTCTCGGACGTCGTATCTGTGGTCGTGGTCGCGTCAGCGGCCGGATCGGTTGCCGTCGTGTCATCTTGGGCAAAGGCGGGGGCGGCCAGGGCAATCAGGGTTGCCAGGGTCACCGGTTTAAGCAGCTCAACCTTCATAATGAATGTCCTATCCCTTGTTTGAACATTGTTTCGTGATGCTTAGCATGTGTGTTTCGGGGTGTCAGGGGACAAATCGCGCAGCGCGGGGAAATCCGCCGCTTAAGGGTCGCAAACGGGCTTGCGCGGCGCGCGGTGCCCTGGTCCAACACAGGGTAGGGGCGCGTGCCTTTGGTGCGCGGACAACAGGGAACACGGTGCGGCGTCATGCCAAATCCGTGACTGCCCCCGCAACTGTAAGCGACGAGCGCGTCGGCAGACCACTGATTCAGAATGGGTTGGAAAGGGGCGGCAAACGATGATGCGCACGTCAGGACAGCTGACTTCATGACCGAAACCCGGGCGGCTGCCGGGGCCGTTCTGGCATGATGAAGGATGGTTTTTGACAAACAAAAGGGCCCGCTCGTGAGGGGCCCTTTTGAGAATTTTTGCTCCCTGCCGGACTGACCGGCTTATTCTGTGATGAAACGCTATGACGTTTTGTCGCAGGGGTCAACAGGGCAAACCTGTTGTTTTTGCACATTATCCGAAAAAAGCCGCGCCCAAGGGCGCGGCCAGTCTGACAGGGAGGAAGCCATTCAAACGAAAGAGGACAATCGCCTGAATGAATTCACTCTGGCAGATAAAGGTTAAAAATGTATTTTCAGGAGAGAACAATAATTCTGACGCAAGGGGCGCAGCTATGGACGGGCATGTATTCATCGGAGGCGGTGGCGAAGACTATGCGGTGCAGCAGGGGCTGTTGCTGAAATACGCAAACCGCCACGGCTTGATCGCAGGGGCGACGGGCACGGGCAAAACCGTGACACTGCAAATTCTGGCCGAAGGCTTTGCCGCCCAGGGTGTGCCGGTGTTCCTGTCGGACGTTAAAGGCGATCTGTCCGGGCTGGCGGCGGCTGGCAGCGAAGGCTTCAAGCTGCACGAGGCCTTTGCCAAACGCGCCGCGACCATTGGCCTGGCGGACTATAGCTATGACGCTTTCCCGGTCACCTTCTGGGACCTCTATGGCGACCAGGGCCACCCGATCCGCACCACCGTGGCGGAAATGGGGCCCTTGTTGCTGGCGCGCCTGCTGGAACTGACCAATGCGCAAGAGGGCGTGTTGAACATCGCCTTTCGGGTGTCGGACGAAGACGGTCTGCCGTTGCTGGATCTGAAGGACTTGCAAGCGTTGCTGGTCTGGGTCGGCCAGAACGCCAAGGACCTGTCGCTGCGATACGGCAATGTGTCGGCCAGCTCGGTTGGGGCCATTCAGCGGGCGTTGCTGGTGTTGGAGAACCAAGGCGGGCACAACCTGTTTGGCGAACCGGCGCTGGAGCTGTCTGACATCATGCGCACCGACACCGACGGGCGCGGCCGGATTTCGATCTTGGCCGCCGACAAGCTGATGGGCGCGCCGCGCCTGTACGCGACCTTTCTGCTGTGGCTTTTGTCCGAACTGTTCGAAGAGCTGCCCGAGGTGGGCGACCCCGACAAACCGAAACTGGTGTTCTTCTTTGACGAGGCCCACCTGCTGTTTGACGACGCGCCCAAGGCGCTGGTCGACAAGGTGGAACAGGTCGCGCGCCTGATCCGGTCCAAGGGTGTGGGCGTCTATTTCTGCACCCAGAACCCGGCGGACGTGCCCGAGGACATCCTGGGCCAGCTGGGCAACCGCGTGCAACACGCTCTGCGCGCTTTTACCGCCAAGGACCGCAAGGAATTGCGTCAGGCCGCCGAAACCTATCGCGACAATCCGCGCTTTGAGACCGAAGACGTAATCCGCGAGGTTGGCGTGGGCGAAGCCGTGACATCCATGCTGGAACGCAAAGGCGCGCCCGGTGTGGTCGAACGCACGCTGATCCGCCCGCCGTCCTCACAGCTGGGGCCGATCACGTCCACCGAACGTCAGGCGTTGATCAATGCATCCCCCATCGCAGGTAAATACGAGACGCTGAAGGACCGCGAAAGCGCCTATGAGCTGCTGAGTAAACGTGCCACGGACGCGGCCCGCGAGGCCGAACAGGCAGAACAGGCCGAAGAAGAGGCCGAGAGCGCCGCAGAACGCGAATACCGTGCCGGGCGGCGCTATTCAGGCACCCGCGTCGGGCGCTCATCCTCGCGCACCCCCCGCAAAATCCGCAAATCCGAAAGTTTTGGCGAGGCGGTGACAAACGTCGTGCTCAAAGAGCTGAAAGGCACCACGGGTCGGCGGATTGTGCGCGGTATCTTCGGCACGCTGTTCAAGGGGCGCTGAGCGGGTGGGGCAACCTATTCACGAAGCTGCCCTGCCGTCCCAGGCCCTGCTGCAACGCTATCGGCAACGGGGTGACTGTTTCACCTATTGTTATACGACGACGTGCCTGGACAGATCGACCTTGCCCGGTTTGTCACGGCCTTCTTTTGCACGCCGCTGTATTTCGGCTCGGCCGTGACGCCGCCGCCGGATGCAAGGCCGGGGCAGGGGCTGGGCCCGATCTTCACGGCCCTTCTGGGGTTTCACAAACGGTATTCCCGCGCGCTTCTGGCTGGCGCGCGGCGCAAGCAGGCCTAGAGCGGGCGGATTTTCAGTTCGGCAATCCGGTGGCCTTCGCGTTTGACCACTTCAAAGCGAAAGCCGTGAAAGCTGAACGCCTGGCCCTCGCTTGGGATCATCTGGGCCTCGTGAATGACCAGACCTGCGATGGTGTTGGCCTCGTCGTCCGGCAGCGCCCAGTCGGTGGCCCGGTTCAGGTCGCGAATGGTCATGGCCCCATCGACTAGGAAATGGCCGTCATTGGACCGGCTCAGTTCCGGCTCGCTTCCGGTGTCGAATTCATCGGTGATTTCACCGACAATCTCTTCCAGGATGTCCTCCAGGGTGATCAGCCCTTGCAGTGAACCATATTCATCCACCACCAGCGCGAAATGCGTGTGGCGGCGCAGGAACTGGCGCATCTGGTCGTCCAGCGTGGTGGTTTCGGGAATGAAATAGGGCTCCATCGCCACATCCAGAACGTCGAAAACTTCCAGCGTCTTGCTGGCGGATTGCGCCGTGTACATGGCGCGGCTCAGGTCCTTGGAATGCAGCACGCCGATGATATTCTCGGGCTCATCGCGAAACACCGGCAGGCGCGTGTGCGCGCTGGACAGCGCCTGTTCCAACACCTCAAGCGCGGGCAGTGAGGCATCGATCATTTCGATCTGAGAGCGGTGCAGCATGATTTCTTCGACGTCACGGTCGCCCAGATCCAAGGCGCCCAACAGGCGGTCTCGGTCTTCCTTTTCGACCGCTCCTTCGCTGTGGCCCAGGGTGATCGCGCCCATGATTTCTTCGCGCACCGCCAGGATATGGCTGTCGGGGTCCGTTGCCACACCAAACAGGCGCAGCACCAGGCGGGTAAAGGCGCGCACGGCGGTCACAAAGGGCGAAAACACCAGGATCACGACCCGAATTGCGCGTGATACACCTGCGGCTGCGGTTTCGGGACGGGTGATCGCATAGGTTTTCGGCAGGACTTCGGCAAAGACCAGCACCAGCAGGGTCATGACCAGCGTGGCCAGCACGACGCCGCTGTCACCAAACAGCCGTGTGAACAGGGCCGTGGCCAGCGAGGCTGCCAGAATATTCACCAGATTGTTGCCCAGCAACACAGAGCCGATCAGGCGTTCGTTGTCCTCGGTTATGTCCAAAGCGCGCTGCGCCCCCGGATCGCCCTTGTCGGCTTTCGACCGTAATTTCCCGCGCGAGGCCGCCGTCAGCGCCGTTTCCGACCCCGAAAAGAAGGCCGATAGCACCAGCAAGGCCAGAATCGAGCCGGCGCTGATCCAGAAACCGGTATCAAGAAGGGTTGAAACGTCATCCATATGCATTGTCTTTCCGTGGCTTGCCTTGTCTTATGGGGGTCGAACCATTTGCTTTCAAGGGAGGACACCATGCGCATCGCCGATCTGGGCACGCTAAGCGGCGAGGTTCTGTGTTTTGGCGGGCCTCTGTCGAACCTCCAGGCGATGCAGGCCCTGGTGGGTGAGGCCGCGCGTCATGGGCTGGGCATGCGCAATGTAATCTGCACCGGCGACACGGTGGGGTATTGCGCCAATCCGGCGCAAACGGTGGCCTTGATGCGGGCAAGCGGATTTGCCTGCATCAAAGGCAATGTTGAACAACAACTGGCGACGGGCGCGTTGGATTGCGGCTGTGGATTTTCGCCGGGGTCGACCTGTGACCGGCTGTCAGCGGGCTGGTACGCCCACGCCAATGCCCATGTCCCACGCGACGCGCGCGACTGGATGGAGGATCTGCCCGACATGGCGCTGTTTGCCCACGAGGGGCGGCGCTATGCGGTGGTGCATGGCGGCTTTACCAATGTCTCGCGGTTTCTGTGGCCCAGTTCGTCACACACCGAATTCGCGCTGGAACTGGCGGCAATTCAGGCTGCCGCCGGGCCGGTCGATGGCGTAATCGCGGGCCACTGCGGTGTGGCGTTTGAACGTGACATCAACGGCATACACTGGATCAACGCGGGCGTGATCGGCATGCCGCCCCATGACGGGCGCTCCGCCACGCGATATACAACGCTGCACGCGGACGGCGCCCGGTTCCACGACCTGATCTATGATGCCCCCAGCGCGGTTGCGGCCATGCTTTTGGCTGGGCTGACCCAGGGCTATGACCAGGCCCTGCACACCGGGGTCTGGCCCAGCGAAGACATTTTACCCAAGGAGATGCGCCAATGAGCCGTCTGACCGAGACATTGACAGAGTTCGCACTTGGCGAGCTGAGCCAGGCCGACGAGGCGCGCCAGATGATGCGCCTGTCGCTGCTGGACTGGGCCGCCGTGGGCATTGCCGGGGCGCAGGAACCGGTGGCGCGCATCACCCGCGACATGATCCTGGCCGAAGGCGGGCAGGGCGCGGCAAGCGTGTTTGGCTGCATGACCCGTGTTCCAGCGCGCGCGTCCGCCCTGATCAACGGCGCGACCTCGCATGCGTTGGACTATGATGACACGCATTTCGCCCATATCGGCCACCCGTCGGTCGCGGTCATTCCAGCGGCAATGGCGGTGGCTGAAACCACTGGCGCAACTGGCGCGGCGTTTCTGGATGCCTGCCTGGTGGGGGTCGAAGCCTCAATCCGCATCGGCATCTGGCTGGGGCGTGGTCATTACCAGATCGGGTTCCACCAGACGGCCACCGCAGGCGCGTTTGGCGCGACCCTGGCAGCGGCGCGGCTGCTGTGCCTGTCGCCCATGCAAACGGCCCACGCCCTTGGCATTGCATCAACCCGCGCCGCCGGTTTGAAATCGCAATTTGGCACCATGGGCAAACCGTACCATGCAGGGCTGGCGGCCCAGACCGGGGTCGAGGCGGCGACGCTGGCACAGGCGGGGTTCATCTCAAACCCCGACGGTCTGGATGCCTCGCAGGGCTTTGGCCCTACCCACGCGGGGGCGGGCGACATTTCGGCGCTGGACGGGTTGAACGCGGAGTGGTGGATCAACACGATCAGCCACAAATTCCACGCCTGTTGCCACGGCACCCATGCGATGTTGGAGGCTTTGGCGGGCGTCAACACCCCGCCCGAGGCCATCGACCAGATCATCGTCACCACGCATCCGCGCTGGATGACAGTCTGCAACAATCCCGACCCGCAAACCGGGCTTGAGGTCAAGTTCAGCTATCGCCACACGGCGGCCATGGCCCTGTCAGGCATCGACACGGGTGCCTTGGACAGTTTCACGAATGACATCGCACGCGACCCGGC
>DFBF01000239.1:11770-18515 GCA_002367285.1 Rhodobacteraceae bacterium UBA3087
GATCCACTGTGGCAGGCGATTACCTCAGGCCCTGATCTGCTTTTCCTCTTGCCTCAAATATCCTCGCCGAAGGCATGAAAAAAGGGCGGAGCTTTTGCTCCGCCCCTTCGATACTTCTGTCACCAGGCCTTACGACGAAATATCGTAGGCCCGTTCGCCATGCACGCTCAGGTCCAGACCATTGGTTTCGGTCTCAATATCAACCCGCAGTGGCGTTACCAGCGCGACCAGTTTGATCAACACAAAGGTGACGACGACGGTAAAGATGCCAACCACGGCCAGGGCGCCAAACTGTGCAACCCAGCTGCCGTGACCCAGAACGGCGATCATGATCGTGCCGAAAATGCCGCCCACGCCGTGCACTGCGAACACGTCCAGCGTGTCGTCAATGTGCAGTTTGTTGCGCACGAAGTTCACCGCCTCCTGGCACAAGATACCGGCGATGGCACCGATGGCCAGCGCCTCGATCGGGCCAACAGATCCGGCGGCGGGCGTGATCGAAGCAAGGCCCGCAATGGTGCCCGTCACGATGCCCACCAACGATGCGCGGCCAAATTTGATCTTCTCCCACAGTGCCCAGGACAGGGACGCCGCCGCGGCGGAAATATGCGTGACGGTCATTGCCATTGCCGCCGAGCCGTCTGCGGCCAAGGCCGAACCACCGTTGAAGCCGAACCAGCCGACCCACAGCATGGCCGCACCGATCATCACGAAGCCCGGCGAATGGGGCGGCGTGGTGCGGTGTTTGCGCGGACCCAGGAAGATGGCGATCATGATTGCAGCAATCGCGGCGGTTTCGTGCACGACAATGCCACCGGCAAAGTCGATCACACCCGTTTCACCAAAGATACCGCCATCGGCCAACATGCCGCCGCCCCAGATCCAGTGCACCACGGGCGCATAACAGATCAGCATCCACAGGCTTGAGAACAACAGCACAAAGCCAAAACCGATGCGTTCCACATAGGCGCCAACGATCAGCGCAGGGGTGATGATTGCGAACGTCATCTGGAAGGCAAAGAACAGAACCTCGGGCAGGGTGCCCGACAGGCTGTCCGCATCAACGCCCAACAGGAACATCTTGCCCAGACCGCCCCACAGCCCCGGTTCTCCCGGTCCAAAGGCGATGGTATAGCCGAACGCCAGCCATAGGATGCTCATCAAACAGGCGATGGCATAGACATGCATGAAGACGCTCAGCACGTTGCGCGCGCGCACCAGCCCGCCATAGAACAACGCCAGCCCCGGCAGCGTCATGAATAGCACCAATGCGGTTGCCACAATAATCCAGGCGGTATCTGCCCCGTTCATAGTCCCCTCCGAAAATCTGATTTCTGGTTGGGGATGTTTTGGCGTGGATCGCCAAAATGGGAAGAAAAGAGGGTTTGAATTCGGCCTCATTTTCGGGCAATTTGAGAATTGCCCGATTATTGTGCGGCCATAGGTCGGAATGCGCGAGAATTGAGCGAGGTGGAATCAGCGCTCTGCCGCTTCTTTCAGCAAGGCGATAGCGTGCTGGGCGGCAGCCTGACGAACATTAGCCCGCCCCACGGCACCGAATTCCACCGTTTCCGTGCGCATCCAATCACCCCGCGCGATGGCGAAACAGACGCGCCCCTCGGGCTTGTGCTCGGACCCGCCCGGGCCCGCGATGCCGGTGATCGACACGGCGATATCGGCCAGCGAATGGCGCAAGGCACCTGCGGCCATTTCCGTGGCGATCTGTTCGCTGACCGCGCCATGTGCGCCCAGGGTGGCGGGGGCAATGCCCAGCATCTCCATCTTGGCGGTGTTGGAATAGGTGATGAAGCCGCAGTCAAACACGTCCGAACTGCCCGCGAGTTCGGTCAGCATTGCGCCGACCAGCCCGCCAGTACAGCTTTCGGCCGTCGCCAGCCGCAAGCCCCGCGCGCGGCACAGATCCAACAGCGCGGCAGTGGCGCTCACATCAGCACCAGGTGGGAAAAGGCGGCGGCGGCAACCACGGCCACGGCGGCCATGATGCCTGCGATCACATCGTCCAGCATCACGCCATGGGCGCCGCTCTTGCGGTCGGCCCAGCCAACCGGGCCGGGCTTCCAGATGTCAAACAGGCGGAACGCCAGGAACCCGCCGACCCAGCCGGGATAGGGAAAGACATGCGGCTCAAGCCCCAAATGCCACATGCCCGCAGACAGGGGGGCCAGCGCAATGAACATGCCGACGACTTCGTCAATCACCACCTCAGAGGGGTCGTGGTTGCCCGTCGCCGCTGTATACCGCGCAGTCGCCCACCAGCCGATGTAATAGGTCAGAGCAGTCGCGACCATCAGCCCCGGAAAGCCAAAGCCCCAGTGGATTAGCCAGGCGGCAGGAATGGCCGCCGCACTGCCCCAGGTGCCCGGCGCGGGTTTCAAAAGGCCGACGTAAAAGAATGTTGCGATCAGCTTGCTCATGCTTGCACCAATGTCGCCACGGCCATGGCGGCGATCCCTTCTTTGCGGCCCGTAAAGCCAAGTTGTTCCGAGGTCGTTGCCTTGACCGAGACGCGGCCCAGATCAATGCCCATGATATCGGCCAGCGCCTGGCGCATGGCGGGGGCGTGCGGGCCGATCTTGGGCTGCTCGCAGATCAGCGTCACATCGACATTGGCAATGGCATATCCGCGTTCTGTCGCCCGGCTGACCGCATGGCGCAGAAAAATGTCGCTGGCGGCGCCCTTCCACTGTGCCTCACTGGGTGGAAAGTGCTGGCCGATATCGCCGTCCGCCAAGGCACCATAGAGCGCGTCGGTCAGGGCGTGCATGCCAACATCCGCGTCCGAATGCCCCTTGAGCGCCTTATCATGTGGCACGTTCACCCCACACAGGATGACATGGTCGCCCTGCTCGAAGGCATGCACGTCATAGCCTTGGCCGACACGTATATCCATTTGACCTCGCAACAGTTTTTCGGCCCGGGCGAAATCCGCGGGCGTGGTGATTTTCAGGTTGGCCTCGTCTCCGGCAACGATGGTGACGGACAGGCCAGCGTGGCGCGCGACTTCGACGTCATCGGCGGCATTGCCGGGGTGGGCGCGATGGGCGGTCAGGATGGCGTCAAAGCGGAACCCCTGCGGCGTCTGCGCACGATACAGCCCGTTGCGGTCCTGTGTGCCGGTGACGGTATCGTTTTTGCCACGCCACAACGCATCCGTAACCGCCAGCGCCGGGGCCGCGCCGGGGCTGGTCGCAAGGGCGGCGATCACATCGCTGATCACCTGGTCCGACACGCAGGGGCGCGCCACATCGTGGATCAGAACCGCGTCGGGGGCGTGCGTTTCGGACAGGGCATTCAGCCCTGCCAAAACGCTTGCGTCGCGTGTGTCGCCACCGGGCACACAGGTCACACCGGGGAAATCTGCGGCGCGGGCCATGTCATCGGCAGGCAACACCATAATAATCTGGTCGATACTGACATGGTGCTGGAACCGCACAACGGTATGTTCGGCGACCATGCGGCCGGCCAACATGCGCCACTGTTTGGGCATGTCCCCGCCGGCGCGGGTGCCTCGCCCTGCGGCGACGATGATGGCGGCTGTTATCATGCGCTCTGTTTACGCCGTGCCGAATTCAAGAACAATGGGGCGGTTTCGCCCGTGGTATTTGCACATAAAATATGCAAATGATGAATTTCGCGCCACATTGCGTCCTGAAAAATTGCTGCTTCTCAATAAAGAAGCCATGTTCAGGGCAGTTGCACAAGGATTAAGCATGCCGCTCGCGCTCGGAGCTCTCACTCTGGATCCCCCTGTGATCCTGGCCCCCATGGCCGGGATCAGTGACTTGCCGTTTCGCCAGATCGTGGCGCGGTTCGGCGCGGGGCTTGTGGTCAGTGAAATGGTCGCCAGCCAGGAAATGGTGCAGGCCAAACCCGGCGTGCGTGAACGCGCCGAGCTGGGCTTTGGCGAACAGAACACTGCCGTGCAACTGGCGGCGCGTGATGAATACTGGGCCGCCGAAGCCGCGCGTATGGTCGAGGCCAACGGCGCCCGTCTGATCGACATCAACATGGGCTGTCCGGCCCGAAAAGTGGTGGGCGGGCTGTCGGGCTCGGCCCTGATGCGCGACCTGGATCACGCGCTGCGCCTGATTGACGCCATTGTCGCCGCAGTCAGCGTGCCGGTGACGCTGAAAACCCGACTGGGGTGGGATGATGACAACCTGAACGCCCCCCAATTGGCGCAACGGGCCGAAGCGGCTGGGATTGCCCTGATCACCATCCATGGTCGCACCCGCTGTCAGTTCTACAAGGGGCACGCCGATTGGAATGCAATTCGTGCGGTGAAAGAGGCCGTGTCGATCCCCGTCATCGCGAACGGTGACATCACCAGCACGACGACCGCGCGACAGGCGTTGCGGGCCTCGGGTGCCGATGGCGTCATGGTGGGGCGGGGCGCAGGCGGGCGGCCCTGGCTGTTGGCCCAAATCGGTCACGACCTGTTTGGCACGCCCGCGCCACAGATTCCCACCGGGCAGGCGTTGATCGACCTGGTTGCAGCGCATTTTGAGGCCTCGTTGGCCTTCTATGGTGTTGATCTGGGCGCGCGCGTCATTCGCAAGCACCTGGGTTGGTACATGGACAATGCCGACACACCCGCCGCGCTGCGCCGCGAGGTCCTGTCCTCGCGCGCGCCAAAACAGGTGCTGTCACTGATCCCCGCCGCCCTGTCCGAAAGGCAAGCCGCATGATTGATGCCGATACGCTGTGGTCCTCGCTGCCCGTCCCCGCGATTTTGATCGACGAGCATGACCGGATCGCCCAGGTCAACACCGCCGCCGAGCTGTTCCTGAACGCCTCCTCCAAAAGCCTGACAGGCAAGCCGCTGTTTGACCGGCTGCATATTGATGCCGCGCTGGATGGGGCCTTTGCCCGGGTGCGCCGCGATCAGGGGGCGTTGTTCATCAACACGGTCGATGTCGGGTCCGGCAATGCGCCGCCGGTCGAATGCAACATCCAGATTGCGCCCTTGGCGGGGGGGGGCACAGACGGCACCACAGACGGCACCACAGACGGCGACAGGATCCTGATGCTACTGCAACCACGCCAGATCTCTGACCGTTTGGGCCAGGCCCTGGGGGCGAAATCCGCAGCCCGGTCCGCCATTGGCATGGCAGAAATGCTGGCCCATGAGATCAAGAACCCGCTGGCGGGCATCACCGGGGCGGCACAGCTGTTGTCGATGGGGCTGAGCCCCGAGGATCAGGANNTTGACCGACCTGATCGTGGTCGAAAGCCGGCGCATTGTGGCGCTGTTAGACCAGGTGGAACAGTTCGGAAACCTGCGCCCGCCTGCGCGGAAAGTCGTTAATATCCATGACCTTCTGGATCGTGCGCAGCGGTCTGCCCGGGTCAGCTATGCCGCGCATATGGCGATTTTCGAACAATTCGACCCGTCCTTGCCGCCCACATTCGTCGATGGTGACCAGCTGTTGCAGGTGTTCCTGAACCTGTTGAAAAATGCCGCCGAGGCCAACCCGACGGGCGGCACGATCACCATTCGCACCTTTTATGACCACGCGCTGCGGCTCAGACGCAAGGATGGCACCGGCAATGCGTTGCCGTTGCAGGTCGAAATCATCGATGACGGCCCCGGCATTCCGCCTGAACTTGCCGCTCAGGTGTTCGAACCCTTTGTCTCGGGGCGTGAAAATGGCACCGGGCTGGGGCTGGCCCTGGTCAGCAAAATCATTTCCGACCACGACGGCTGGATCACATTGGACACGGTACCCGGACGCACAGTTTTTCGCATTTCGCTGCCCGTGGCCCCTAAAACCCCACAAGGAGACTGACGATGGACGGCACCGTTCTTGTCGCGGATGACGACCGCACCATTCGCACCGTTTTGACCCAGGCGCTGACGCGCGCGGGATGCCGGGTGCATGCGACCAGTTCGCTTGTCACGCTGAAGCGCTGGGTCGAGGAAGGGCGCGGCGATCTGGTGATTTCCGATGTCGTCATGCCCGACGGCAATGGGCTCGAAGCTCTGCCTGAAATTTCCGCGATGCGGCCGGAATTGCCAGTCATCGTGATTTCGGCGCAGAACACGATCATGACCGCCATTCAGGCCGCCGAGGCCGATGCGTTCGACTACTTGCCCAAACCGTTCGATCTGCCTGACCTGATGAAACGTGCCTCTAAGGCGTTGGAGCGAAAGCGTATTCGCCCGACCCCCAACCGTGCCGAAGGCGGCGGAGACGATCTGCCGCTGGTGGGGCGTACCCCGGCGATGCAGGCGCTGTACAAGCTGGTCGCACGTGTCATGAACACCGAATTGCCCGTGCTGGTCACGGGGGAAAGCGGCACGGGCAAAAGCCTGATTGCCCGGGCGATCCACGACTTTTCCGACCGGCGCAATCTGCCCTTCGTGGTGGTGACGCCTGACGATCTTGGGCCCATTGATGGTCCGGCGCAAATCCTGTCGCGGGTCGGGCAGGGCACCATCCTGTTTGACGAAATCGGCGATTTGGACGCCGAGGCACAGGCCCGCATCACCCGGATGCTGGACAGCCTGACCGACCCTGCGCCACGCATTCTGTCGACGGCACAGGGCGACATGACGCGCCGGCTTGAGGCAGGGGATTTCCGTCAGGATCTGTTTTATCGGCTGGGGGGCGTGACCATCCCCGTGCCCTCGCTGCGTGAACGGCTAGAGGACATTCCGGCGCTGGCCGAGCATTTTCTTCTGCGCGCTGAACGCGATGGGCTTAGCCCGCGCCGCCTGACG
>DFBF01000239.1:18579-21434 GCA_002367285.1 Rhodobacteraceae bacterium UBA3087
ACCGTGCAGCGCCTGATGGTGACGGGGGCCGAGGAAGAGATTTCGCGTGCCGAGGTCGAGGCAACACTGGGCGCGCCCTCTGGCGGCGTGCTGCCGCAGGCGGTCGAAGGCGAAAAGCTGTCGGCCAGCGTGGCGCGACATTTGCAGCGCTATTTCGATCTGCATGGCGGCACCCTGCCGCCGCCCGGCCTGTATCAACGTATTTTGCGCGAAATCGAGCTGCCTTTGATCGAAATCGCCCTGGACGCGACCGGCGGCAATCAGGCCAGATGTGCCGATCTTCTGGGCATCAACCGCAATACTTTGAGAAAGAAGATCACCGAGCTCGAAATCGAGGTGACACGGCGGCGCAAGTTGATGTAAAACCGCAACAGAGCGTGACATTCCGGCGTCAGACCGGCAGTCACATCGGCGGTAAGCCGCGGGAAGCGGCGTTTTTATGAGGTGGCGTGTTGGCACGCAGTGCAACACCTATGTCGACTTGGGAGCGTTTGATCCGCCTGCGCAGGCTGCGCCGGGCGCAGACGCTGGCCAGTTTCGGATTGGTCACGTTAGGCCCTGCGCTGGCGTTGGCCACCTATCTCATCCTGGGTCCGATGAACCAGGGGGCGAAAAGCCATACCCTGCGTCTGATTCTGCTGGCCGATTTCGTCTATGTGCTGGTGGTTGCCGCCATGGTCATGGTGGGGGTGGCCCGCATGATCGCGGCGCGGCGGCGCAAATCGGCGGGTTCCCGCCTGCACCTGCGCCTGACAGGTGTGTTCACCCTGGTCGCGTTGGTCCCCACGGTTCTGGTCGCCGTGTTCGCCATGCTGACCGTGAATGTCGGGCTGGAAGGCTGGTTTTCTGATCGGGTCAGCCGGGTCGTCGGCAACTCACTGGCCGCTGCCCAGGCCTATAAACAGGAACATCGCGACGGGTTGGCCCAGGATGGAGAGGCCCTGGCGGCCTTTCTGAACAAATCGCGCGAGAGCAGCCGCATTCTGCCCGACAACACCTTGCGCCAGTTGCTGGCACAGGGCCAGACGCGCATTCAGCGCGGCTTGCGCGAGGCCTATGTGGTGAACTCGGATGGTGAAATCCGCGTGCGTGGCGACCGGTCGTACCTATTCGATTTCGAACATCCCTCTGGGGACCAGATCACGCGCGCGCTGCAAGGCGACACCGTGTTGATCGAGGACTGGGAGCAGAACGAATTCCGCGTGCTGATCCACCTGACTGCCTATTCCGATCACTTGCTGTATCTGACGCGCGATGTTGATGGCGCGGTTTTGGACCTGCTGGACGAAACCCAGGAAACCGTTGAATTCTATAACCAACTTGAAAGCCAACGTGGCGCGATGCTGTTTGAGTTCGGGCTGATTTACCTGGGCTTTGCGGTGATCCTGATCATTGGGGCAATCTGGATCGGCATGTGGTTTGCCGAACGTCTGGCCCGCCCGATCGGGCGCCTGGCCGGGGCGGCGGAAAGCGTCAGCGGGGGCGATCTGAACGTGCGGGTGATCGAGGAAGACGGTGACGATGAAATCGCCCTGATGGGCCGCATGTTCAACCAGATGACTGCTGAATTGCGCCTGCAACGCGACGAGCTTTTGGCAAATACGGACCAGATCGAACGCCGTCGTCGGCTGTTTGATTCCGTGCTGGGCTCGGTCACCGCCGGGGTCATGGGGCTGGACGCAGACGGGCAGGTCAGTTTCCTGAACCGGGCCGCAACCCGGCTGTTGGATGTGCAAGAGGCCGACGTGCTGGACCATGATCTGGCGCTTCTGGTGCCGGAATTCGCCCCCCTGTTGGCGCGGCTGACCGAAGAGGGGCGCGAGACCGCGCAAGAAGAGCTGCGCCTGACCCGACAGGGCAAACAGGAGAGCCTGTTGGTGCGCATTGCGACGCGGCGCGGTGACGAGGGCGGGCTGGAAGGCTATGTGATCGCCTTTGATGACGTGACCGATCTGGTCAGCGCGCAGCGCATGGCGGCCTGGGGCGACGTGGCGCGCCGGATTGCCCATGAAATCAAGAACCCGCTGACGCCGATCCAGCTGTCGGCGGGGCGGATCAAACGCAAGTTCGCCAAGCAGTTGGATGACGACAATGCGGCCGATCTCGAGGCGCTGACCGATGTGATCGTGCGCCAGACCGATGATCTGCGCCGCATCGTTGATGAGTTTTCAAAATTCGCGCGGATGCCGGAACCGGAACGGCGCGAGGTGGATCTGGTAAAGCTGGTGGCCGATGCCGTGCTGTTGCAGCGTGCAGGGCAGGAAGGCGTGACGATCACAGATGATCTGCCCAGCACACCGGTCAAGGGCGAACTGGACGCGACCATGATCGGTCAGGCGCTGACCAATCTGATCAAGAACGCAGGTGAAGCTATTGAAGGGCTTGAAGAAAAGGGTGCGCCAGACGGGTTTGTACCCGAGGTGCGCGTGGCCATGGAGATCGACGGCACAGAGGCCCGCATCACCATTGCCGACAATGGCGTCGGCTTGCCCGAAGACCGTTCCCGGCTGTTCGAACCCTATGTGACAACGCGTGCAAAGGGCACCGGCCTGGGTCTGCCCATCGTGAAAAAGATCATCGAGGAACACGGCGGACGCCTGGCCCTGACCGATGCGCCCGCCTTTGCGGATGGCGCGCATCACGGCGCCATGGCAATCGTCACACTGCCCATCGAGGCAGCTGCGGAGGCATTGATATGAAACATGTATTTCGAGTGAGGGGGAAAGATCATGGCTGACATCCTGATTGTGGACGACGAACGTGACATTCGCGAGTTGATATCGGATATTTTGCAGGACGAGGGTTATACGACCCGGCTTGCCGGCACCTCGGACGAGGCCGTGGCCCAGGTCAAA
>DFBF01000239.1:21450-23141 GCA_002367285.1 Rhodobacteraceae bacterium UBA3087
TGAAGGATTCGGCCATGGACGGGATCGACATCCTGAAGATGGTGAAACGAGAACATCCCGAAGTACCGATTGTCATCATCTCGGGCCATGGCAACATCGAAATTGCGGTCGCGGCGATCAAACAAGGGGCGTATGATTTCATCGAAAAGCCCTTTAACATCGACCAGCTGATGGTGGTGATCGGTCGCGCAATGGAGACCAGCCGCCTGCGCCGCGAAAATGTTGAGCTGAAGCGCAAGGACATCCATTCCTCGGAAATGATCGGATCAAGTGCGGCGTTCAAGGCTTTGAAATCACAGCTTGAAAAGGTCACCAAATCAAACGGTCGTGTGTTGCTGACGGGCGCGGCGGGCGCGGGCAAGGAAGTGGCTGCGCGGTTCATCCACGCCAACTCGGACCGCGCGCGGGCACCCTTTGTGTCCGTGAACTCGGCGGCCGTCGAGGCCGAGCGTATGGAAGAGGTGCTGTTTGGCCGCGAAAGCGGCGAGCGCGGCGTCGAGCCGGGCCTTCTGGAGCAAGCCAACGGCGGCGTTCTGTTCTTTGACGAGGTCGCCGACATGCCCGCAGGCACCCAGTCCAAGATCCTGCGCGTGCTGGTGGAGCAGGCGTTCCAACGGGTTGGCGGCAGTGAAAAGGTCAACGTCGATGTGCGAATTGTTTCTAGCACAAACAAGAACTTGCAGGAGGAAATTGATGCTGAAAATTTCCGCGAGGAGCTGTTTCATCGCCTGAATGTCGTGCCGATCCAGGTGCCCGCACTGGCGGACAGGCGCGAGGACATTCCCGAACTGACCAGCCATTTCATCGAAGCCTTTAACAAGGCGCAGGGCCTGCCGTTGCGCGACTTGAGCGATGAGGCCGCCGCCATGATGCAGACCATGCCCTGGCCCGGCAACGTGCGTCAGTTGAAGAACGTGATCGAACGGGTGCTGATCCTTGGCGATGGCGCGGGCCCGATCGAGGCCGGTGAATTGCCCGGGACGGACACAGGCGAGGCCGACGACGGGCAGGGCGTTGTGCTGTCCAGTACCCTGGCCATGCTGCCCCTGCGCGAAGCGCGCGAGGCGTTTGAACGTGAATACCTGCTGACCCAGATCAACCGGTTTGGCGGCAATATTTCGCGGACTGCGAATTTCGTCGGCATGGAGCGCAGCGCGCTGCACCGAAAGCTGAAAAGCCTCGGCGTTGTGACCTCGAACAAGGCGGGCGCGCGCATTGCCCATGTGGCCGATGGCGAGGCCGAGGATTGACGGGCCGCGATGGCTCTGCCATGCCGGGTATGCGATCTTTGAAAGGGTCTTGAGATGAAGGTCATCATCTGCGGTGCGGGCCAGGTCGGCTGGCAGATCGCGCGTCATTTGTCGGGCGAAAAGAACGACGTTACGGTCGTTGATAACAACCCTGAGCTTGTGCACCGGGCCACCGATACGCTGGATGTGCAGGGGATTGCGGGCTTTGCCTCGTACCCGGACATTTTGGAACGCGCCGGGGCGCGTGACGCCGACATGATCATCGCCGCCACCCATTCCGATGAGGTCAACATGGTCACCTGCCAGGTGGCCCATTCGGTGTTTGCCGTGCCGCGCAAGGTCGCGCGTCTGCGCAGCCAATCCTATCTGGATGCCATCGTTGCCGACCTGTATCGTCAGGACCACCTGCCGATTGACGTGGTGATCAGCCCCGAACGCGAG
>DFBF01000239.1:23218-29410 GCA_002367285.1 Rhodobacteraceae bacterium UBA3087
CCAGTTGACCGATCTGTTTTCCACCCTGCGCGCCATCGTTGTGGGCGTGCGTCGCGAGGGCACGTTGTTTGCCCCCGAACCCGGGGACCAGCTGTTCGTCGGCGATCAGGTTTATGTCTTCTGCGTCATTCAGGACGTCGAACGCACGCTTGAGATTTTCGGTAAATCCACCAAGCTTCAGGAACGTGTGGTCATTCTGGGCGGCGGCAATGTCGGCCTGGCCGTGGCGCAGGCGCTGGAAAAACGCACCGACCGCATTCGCGCCAAGGTGATCGAACTGGATCGCAACGTGGCCGAAAAAGCTGCCGATGCGTTGGAACGCACGGTGGTTCTGTATGGCGACGGCATGAACAGCGACATCCTGAAAGAGGCGGGCGTGCATCGCGCCGATGCGATCCTGGCGGTGACGGATGACGACAAGGTGAACCTGCTGGCCTCGGTGCGGGCCAAGGCGGCGGGTTGTCCCATGTCGATCTGTCTGGTCAATGACCCGTCGCTGGTCAACCTGATGGACCCTTTGGGAATCGACGCCTATATCAACCCGCGCACAACGACCGTCAGTTCGATCCTGCGCCATATCCGGCACGGCAAGGTGCGTGGCGTCTATTCGATCGGCGACGCCGAGGCCGAGGTGATCGAGGCGCAGGTTCTGTCGACGTCGCCCATCGCCGGTCAGGCCATTCGCAATATCGACTTTCCCGAAGGCGTTCTGGTTGGCGCGGTGATGAAGGGCGACGAGGTCGAGCGCCCTTCCGGGGCCACGCGCGTTGACGAAGGCGACGTGATCGTTCTGTTCTGCATGACCCCGGATGTGCCCGAAGTGGAACGTCTGCTTCAGGTCACCATCGACTTTTTCTGATCCGATGTTAGAACGCATTGCCCAACAACCGTTGCTGGTGATCCTGATGGGGATCAGCGTGTTGGCCATGCTGGTGCCCGCCGCCCATGCGGTGGTGGTTGATGACCACTATGTTGGGCGGGTGTTCTTTTACGGGGCGGTGCTGTTTGCCTTTTTGACCAGCTTTCTGGCGCTGGCCATGGCGGGTCGGCCGCGCGGCAATCTGCCCAGACGCCACCTGTTGGCGCTGCTGGGCCTGTTCGTGCTGCTGCCGCTGATGCTGGCGGTGCCTTTCCATCAGGCGGTGCGCAACACCACATTTCTGAACGCTTATGTTGAAATGGTATCGTCCCTGACCACCACCGGCGCGACCCTGTTCGAAGACCCCGGGCGCCTGCCGGACAGCGTGCATCTGTGGCGTGCTCTGGTTGGCTGGCTGGGCGGGTTGTTCATCTGGGTCAGTGCGGTGGCGATCCTGGCGCCCATGGCGCTGGGGGGCTTTGAGGTGCGCGCGCGCGGTGGCTCTGGCCCCGGCAAGGGCACAAGCCAGATCACCCATGTGGCCGACCTGTCCGCCCGGATTCGCACCTTTGGCGCGCAGCTGTTTCCGGTCTATACCGGCCTGACGCTGGCGCTGTGGATCGGTCTGATCCTGGCGGGCGATGACGCGTTTGTCGCCTTTTGTCACGCCATGTCCACCATGGCGACCAGCGGCATTTCCCCGGTGGCGGGCACGGCGGGGGGCAATGCGGGCTATGGCGGCGAAGTCATGATCGCGGTCTTCCTGTTCTTTGCGGTGTCGCGCCTGACCTTTACCCGCGACGGGGTGAACACCGATGTCTCTAGCCTGCGCAACGATCCTGAGGTCCGCCTGGCCGTCACCCTTGTGGTGATGGTGCCCGCGTTTCTGTTCGCCCGCCACTGGCTGGGCGCCTATGAGATCGAAGAGGAAATGAACCTGCTGTCCGGCCTTGCCTCGCTCTGGGGGTCCATGTTCACGGTGCTGTCGTTTCTGACCACGACCGGGTTTGAAAGCCAGGCCTGGGAGGCCAGCCAGAACTGGTCCGGCCTACAAACCCCCGGCCTGATCCTGATGGGTCTGGCGTTGGTGGGCGGCGGTGTTGCGACCACTGCGGGGGGCGTGAAGCTGCTGCGGGTCTATGCGCTTTACAAACACGGGTTGCGCGAGATGGAGAAGCTGGTGCACCCGTCCTCTATCGGCGGGGCAGGCGGTGACGCGCGCCATCTGCGCGGCCATGGCGCCCATATGGCCTGGGTGTTCTTCATGCTGATGACCCTGTCAGTCGCCCTGGTCATGGTGCTGTTTTCACTGACTGGCGAGGGGTTTGAAACCTCGATGGTGCTGACCATTTCGGCGCTGACCACCACGGGGCCGCTGGCCGGCATCGCCGCCGTTGACCCCGTCTCTTATGGCGACCTGTCGGACGCGGCCAAGCTGATCCTGGCCGGGGCCATGGTGCTGGGGCGCCTGGAAACTCTGGCCATTATCGCGCTGTTGAACCCCGATACGTGGCGGCGCTGATACATATTCCTGCCTGCGCGGGCGTGTCGTAAATTGGGGCTGGAAACCCCGCCGTTCCCGTTTCATACTGCCCGTCAAGGTTAAGACCCTGCCGGACCGCCGGCAGCACGAGACAAAAAAGGAAACAAGCGATGGCTGCCGACAAACAAAACCTGCAAGATGCCTTTCTGAACCATGTGCGTAAAACCAAAGTTCCGGTGACGATCTTCTTGATCAACGGCGTGAAACTTCAGGGCGTTATTTCGTGGTTTGACAACTTCTGCGTGCTGCTCAAGCGCGATGGGCAATCACAGCTGGTCTATAAGCATGCGATTTCGACCATCATGCCGACCCAGCCGATCAACCTTTATGATGGCGACGACAGCTGACCGATACAATTTCGCAAGAGGACCTGCCCACACGGGCCTGGGTCCTTCACCCCGATATCCGCAGTGACCGAAACCGCCGACCCGCTGGTCCGGCGCTGGAAGAAGGCGTGGCGCTGGCCGACGCCCTGCCGGGGCTTGAGGTCGTGGGCAAGGACATCGTCGGCCTGCCCAAACCGCAGCCCGGCCACCTGTTCGGCTCGGGCAAGATCGAAGAGCTGCGCCAGAAGTTTGAGGCCGCCGAGGTCGAACTGGTCCTGATCGACGGGCCAGTCACCCCGGTGCAGCAACGCAATCTGGAAAAAGCCTGGGGCGTGAAGATCCTGGATCGCACCGGATTGATCCTGGAAATCTTTTCCGATCGCGCCCGCACGCGCGAAGGTGTGTTGCAGGTCGAAATGGCGGCGCTGTCGTACCAACGCACGCGGCTGGTGCGCGCCTGGACCCACCTGGAACGCCAACGTGGCGGGCTGGGATTTGTCGGTGGTCCCGGCGAGACCCAGATCGAGGCCGACCGGCGTGCCATTGACGACCAGCTGAACCGCATTCGTCGTCAGCTGGACAAGGTCGTGAAAACCCGCGAGCTGCACCGCGCCGCGCGTGCCAAGGTGCCATACCCGATTGTTGCGCTGGTGGGCTATACCAACGCTGGCAAATCGACGCTGTTCAACCGCGTGACCGGGGCCAATGTCATGGCCAAGGACATGTTGTTTGCCACGCTGGACCCGACCATGCGCCAGCTGGAACTGCCCTCGGGACGCAAGGTGATCCTGTCCGACACGGTCGGCTTTATCTCCTCTCTGCCGACACAGCTGGTCGCCGCCTTTCGCGCCACGTTGGAGGAAGTTCTGGGCGCTGACCTGATCCTGCACGTGCGCGATATTTCCGCCGACAATACCGACGCTCAGGCCAAGGATGTTGAAACCATCCTGGCCTCGCTTGGGGTTGACGAAGACACGCCCAGACTTGAGGTCTGGAACAAGATCGACCTGCTGGACGATGACGCCCGCGAGGGGCGCGTGACCGAAGCCGACCGGACAGATGCCATTCATGCCATTTCGGCCGTGACGGGGCAGGGGCTGGACGCGCTCTATGACGGGATTGACACCGCGTTGGGGGAGCCGCTGACGACCGAGGTTCTGGCGCTGGCCTATAGTGACGGGCGCAAGCGCGCCTGGTTGTTTGGTGAAGCCATCGTCGACAGCGAAGATCAGGACGAAGACGGCTGGAAACTGACCGTCACCTGGACCGCACGACAGGCGGCGCAATACGCGGCCCTGTGAAACTTGCGATCCGATCCCTCAAGTGGAAGACCGCCCGAGATCGCGCAGCCTTCCTCCCGTGAGTGACGAGGTGCTACCTATCCCAATGGACGTGCAGCAACCGGTGTCTTCTGCCTGACCTTTACGTCAACCGAAAGGGGGGGACCGCATAGGTTGTACCCCTAACGGGCCATTGATCAATTCCCTGCCGATTGTGCGGGAAGCAGCCGGGTCGTGCCGACCGCCGCCGCGCGCGCCAGATCCGGGTCCAGCGACATGGGAATGTATTCACCGCGCCGCCAGAGTTCGCCCAGATCGTCATAATGTCGGCTCAGAAAATGGCCCGACTGCCCGGTGGAATTGATGAACAGCGAACTGTTCGGATCGGCAAAGTCATACACGCCGCGATAGCCCGCGCCATGCACATTGCGAAACGGATTGGCCCCCTCACCGGACGTGCGCCCACGCAGCAACGTATTGTCCCCGCCCGAGGTGCTCTGGCGGATGTTCACGAACCAGCGCAGCCCGGGCACCTCGCCCAGCACCTGGTGGTCATGGGTCGCCTGATGGGCGTCGCCCCAGCGCAGGCTCGCATAATCCCCGCCCTGGCGTTCGTTGATCCACAACAGCGCATCATCCAGCGCGGCGCGCGCCATGTCAGTACAGCTTTCGGCCGCTGCTGACTGGATCACGTCACACCAGACCCCGGCGCCGTCGATATTGCGAAAAACGCGTTCGATGAAGATCGGTTCCAGGTGTTTGAACTCAGCCGCCAGCGGCCCCAGCTCATCGCGGATCAAACGGGTCTGAAGTGCGCGCAACCAGGCCGAATACAGCAGCGGTTCGGGCATATGTTCGTTCATCTCACCGTTCCAGTTCGCCAACAGATCTAACGCGTGTTGACGGGCGCGTTCCTGCGTGCCCTCGGGCGCGGCTGATCCGGTGAACCACAAATCGGCGCCGACAAGCGGCAACAAGGTGCGCGCGGTGACGGATACAGTGTCCAGCTGCGCTTCGATAAAGCTCTCGCGCGTGTGCACCTCGCGGCTTTGCATCAGGCGTTGCCAGCGTTGAATGCGCTGGCTGTCGCCCCAGCTGAAACTGACGTGGCGGGGAAAGGGACGGTCGACCATCTTGTTGTTGGTATTGCCAACGATGCCGCCGCTGGGGGCAACGAATTCCGGGTTGGCGGCATAGCTTTCGACCCCCATCCAGCGATTTTCGACCTTCCAGCCCGGCGCGGGAATGCGGCCTTGGGATTGGTGTGCGGCGTCGCGGCGCGGCATGGCCCCGATGGTTTTCATCGCGATCTGGGTGGCGTCCACCATGATCACATTCTGGCTGGGAGCGACGAAATCAGTGCCCGCCGCCACGCCTTCGGCCACCGATCCCGCCCGCATCAGTTTCAGCCCGGCGCTCATTGATCGGTCCTGCGCCGTCAACAGGGTCCAGCCCACCGCGGCCACATGGCCCCGTGGCGTGATCGAGGCCAGGTTGTAATGCGCGCCTGGCAGAACCGGCCCGTTGCCGCTCCATTGCAGGGTGATGGTGACGGGGGGCGCGTCCTTGATGCGAATGATTGACGACCGGGTTTGCAGCGGCACCCAACCGTCCACCCCTCTGACTTCGTTCGGGTTTTTCGGGTTCACCTCTTCGATGAATACGTCCTGATCATCCAAATAGGAACTGGTCAGGCCCCAGCCGAAATCTTCGCTGCGTCCGACCAGCATGACGGGCATGCCAGGAATAGTCCCGCCAATGACGCCGCCGGTCGACAGCTCCAAGCGGGCCAGATACCAGATCGCGGGGGCGGAAAATCCCAGGTGGGGGTCGTTGGCCAACAGCGTGCCGCCTGCGGCGGATCGGCTGGGCGCGGCGGCCCATCCGTTTGATGCACCCGCTCGGCCGCGCGCCGCGACGGGTGACAGGAAACCGGGGGCGTCCGGCTGCCAAGCGGCGAAATCGCGCGTCGGGTCCACACCCTCAAACAGCGCGGCGAAATCGGGCAGGGCGGCGGTGCCGGTGCCAGGAATATCGGGCAGGATGTCGGCGACGCGCGCTTCAGGCAAGGCCAGGCTGACGCGGGCGCGCAGCACTTCCTCCTGCAAATGGCCAGCCATCTGCACGCCCATCAGTTTCATGATGGCCAGGCTGTCGGCTGGTTGCCAGGGGCTGATGTCATTG
>DFBF01000242.1:0-12140 GCA_002367285.1 Rhodobacteraceae bacterium UBA3087
AAAAAGTAGGACCACCTCTGTGTTTTGATGTATTTAGCGCGACCGACCATTTACACATCACTTTTGGCGCCGTTTGGTTCCCACCTGTGCCACATGTGATGTAAAGCCGCCGGGTTTTGTCCCACTTTGTGAAATCGGAAATTTTTCCCGCCCGATATGGATGGCCTTATTTTAAAGGTCTTTTCCGCATTTCCTTGTGACATTCGCCTGTGTCAAAGGTTCTCCCCCACCACATATTGAACCCGATGACTTGAAACGGCTTGATATCAAGGCGTTGAACACAATCAAATTCAGCCTGCCAAGGCTACCGGTGCAGGGCACGTGACAGGATCGGGACATGCGCGGCGCGTCCTTTGCGCAGACCGTCAGCAGCATTGAGATCTGAGGCCTGTTCGGCCCGCCTGTGCCCCTGTGCCCCCAGGCTGTCGATCAGGATGCCAGAGGCGCGACTGCTGGGCGATCAATTCGTAAGGCTTGCCACGTCGATGGACCCGACTGCATTGAGAACGCGGTTGAAGGCCAGACCGACCGGGGTAGGGCGCATGTTCGCGTCGAACAGGTTGACCTCAGGTGTATGGCCCCCCCATTCATACGGGTTGGCGGCGAACCAGGCGTGGCGTTCGACAAAGGTCAGGCCTTCCATCATATGGATTGCGGCCTCGGCAAAACGGGCGTTCTGTTCGTGGGTGACGGCACCGGGGCGGGACCAGTCGATGAACGCGAACTCGGTGACCCAGATGGGGCGGCGGTATTCTGCA
This sequence comes from Rhodobacteraceae bacterium UBA3087, assembly GCA_002367285.1. Lineage (GTDB taxonomy): Bacteria > Pseudomonadota > Alphaproteobacteria > Rhodobacterales > Rhodobacteraceae > Aliiroseovarius_A. Next base: position 759 of record DFBF01000242.1, read on the forward strand.
TAGACGTCTTTCAGCCATTTTCGAAATTTGCTGACGCTTCCGTCGTTGGAGTAGTAATGCACCGCCATGAAATCCACACGCATGCCTTTGGCTTCGATCTGGTCCATGAACCGACGTTGCCAGGAATTGCGCCCAAGGGTCTGGCCCTGGGTCGTGGCCGGGCTGCCCAGCCGCAAGCCGCGGCGTTCCAGTTTCGGCCACAGCGCGACGGCCTCGGTCACAGAGAGGGCCGACTGAGATCCCGCATCGTCCCCGTCAGGTTCGTTGAAACCCAGAATCGTGGTCACCGGCAAGTCGCTGTCGATACGTGTGTTGACGTCGGTGCGGCCGTGGATCATCGGCACGAATTCGACGCTGCGCCTCTGTTGCCCCTTTTGCCACATTTGGCTTGGGCGCCAGTTGTAATACCACCCCAGCGCGGGGGTCTCTTCGATCCACGCCAGCGTGGAGTGATTGTGGTTTTCCCACGCGCCGATCCCGGCCTTTTCTGCGGCGTTTGCAGAATGGCTCATCAGGAACAAGCCCACCAGGATGCAGAGTTTCTTGAACATGGGGTCGTCCCTCGCAAAGGAAGGGGCCGTGCAACGGCGACCAGAGGTCGCAGCATTGGTAACGTACCGTGACGAAAAAAGGATATGCCGTTAACGGCGGCGGCAGGAGGACTTGGCGCCAAATCCGGCGGGGGAACAGATCCAGGTTCCCGATCCCTGTGCCGCTACGCGGGCAATCACACGGGTTTTTGCGACCGGTGTGGCGCGGGTTGCGAACCAGTCGAAGCGCGACGCGCCCTTGCCGGCAACCGTTGTTTTACGTGCACCTGTTTCGGGGGATCCTTGGCCTGCGGTCGCGGTGTTTGCAGCACCGATCATGCTGACACACATGACCAGAGCGGTCGTCAAACCCGTGGTCTTCAGCCGTTTTGTAACTGTTGTCATTGCTCTGCCTCCTGAATATTGCCATTACCCATTCCAAGCCTTGAAACCGGGTTTGACCGCTTTTTTCAGCTTGAATGATGAATTTCAGGTTAATGGTCAAGGGGGGCAGCAATATGCCAAGACCATGGCAGAAAGGCGTCAGACGCCTAAAATGCAAAACGCGCAGGGCAAACCCTGCGCGTTTTCAATGATTTGAGGTCATTCATCATAGATCGGCGAAAAGCCGCCATATCTGGTGTGTGTGACCATATTCTAACACATACCTAGTCAAGAATCTGGTTCTTGACCCGCCAGTCCGGCATGCCAAAGCCCTCGGGCCACGGGTATACTTCGGGATAGTTGAAGTACACAACACCCACCAAGCTGGGATATTCGACCTTGTCGACACGCACGGTGTCATCCCAATTCTGGACATAGGGCGCCTTGCCGACATAGCCCAATTCGGCCACGACCACCGGTTTGCCGAAGCTTGCGGCCAGCTCATAGCGTGGCGCGAAAATCTCGTCAAAGGTGCGGTCATGGTCGTGTTTGGCCTGATCCCAGGCTTGCAGCCCGAAAACCGAAACGCCGACCAGATCGGTATAATCGTCGCCGGGGTAATAGTCCTGCATGCCTTCGTCACCCAATGGCGACCACATGACGGTGATGTTGGGCGCATCGGCCCGACACAGATCAATCATCCGCTGATAGGCGGCGATATAGTCGTCATGGTCCCAGCCTGCCCAGATGAATTGGCCGTTGTCATCGTCCATTTCATGCATGAAACGCAGGGTGACCGGGCTTTCCAGTGTCGCCAGCACCTGACAGACCGCGTGCATGTTGGCATCGTATTCACCGCTGAAAATCCCGTTGCGCAGGAATTGTGCGGTGTTGCGTTCGCTGCGCGACCAGGTCCAAGGCTCGAGCGTAACAAGCAAGGCGCGACCGCGTTCCTTGGCATAGGCATCGGCGGTGTTGAGCGAGGGAAGATAGACGTCCTCCCAAGGCAGGAACAGGTGTTCAATCGTCACCGCCCCGTCGCTGTCGAAATCCCCGTCAGGGTCATAAACCCCGAACGGTACGTCGCCAACCGGGGCTGCCAGCGCTGCGGGAATTCCCATCAGCCCTGCCATTGCCACTGCAGCCACACCAGACATCAGAGCTGTCTTGATAAGTTTTTTTTCCACGAATCTCATGGGTCACCTCCTTGTGTGTTTCCGGGTTTGAGCCAATCCGCATTGAGGCGAACTCGAACATCCCCCGGCTGCCCATTCCCTGCGCCCGCAACCATGTACTCGGTCTTGACTATGCGGGCAGGCCTCAGTCCAAACAACAGAGCCTGAGCGCTTGTTTCGAATCTAAGGATACCAACTCCCAGCGCGAATACCATGACGCTGATCAAACTGGCCAATTGAGGCCAAAATAAACGAACACGATCGCGCCGGCCAATGTGATTTTCGCGAAAGTGGTGGATTACCGTGACCATCAGAAGGGCCACGTAGATCACCGCGTTGATTACGGCGAGAAGGTAAAAGCCGCGCGCTTCGACGATATCGCCGCGCAGGGCCACCGGCAACAGCGCCCCAAGCGCCAGCGCGGTATACAGGGCCAGGATCTTGGTGGGCAGCATGGCCGTCGCCGTATCACCCTTGGGCGTAATGCGGAAATCGACGAACCGTCCGGTCAGCCGGTCGCGCAGCGCCATGACAAGACCCCAAAACACCCAGGGCCATTGCAACGCGACGAACAGGACTTTCTCCCAAGCCAGCACCTTGGCGTCCCTGGGGCGAAAGAACCCGTCGCGTTTCATCATCCAGGCAAACAGGACCATCGCCGCCACCGGGGGCAGGGAATGGGCCAGAAATCCGGGATAGGTGACATCGGCGAACCGAATGTCAAAGGTCACCGCCAGGATGGGCACGAAATACATCATCGCCATGGTCACCGCAAAGGCCGCGTACCAGCTCTGACACAACAAAAACAGCAACTTCAACCGCAGGGGCAGGCGGGCCAGGTATTGGGGTGAATGTTTCAGCAACAGCGTCAACAGGCTGCGCGCCCATTGGAATTCCTGCGTGACAAGGTCGGGCAGGCTGGCAGGGCCGTCGCCTATGGCAATCGCATCAATCGCATGTACGCCACGCCACCCGGCAGCCGATATCAGCATGGTGGTCGAATGGTCCTCGGCCAACTCAGGGCCCAGCCCGCCCGCCTGTTTCAACGCCGCAGTGCGCACCGCGTAATGCGACCCGATGCACATCGGGGTCAGCACCTTGGTATACCCGGCCTGGAACACGCCGTGAAAGGCGGCTTCGGAATACAGCCGCGTGCGCGCCGCCCAGTGGTCATCGGCATTCGCCGAACAGATCGACGGGGCCGAGACATACCCCACATCCGGGTCGGCGAAGGGGCGTACCATTTCGCGCAGATACCCGGGTTGTGGCACATGGTCGGTGTCCAGTTGTGACACGATATCATAGGCGTCATAGCCCCAGTGATCGTAGAAATAGATCAGATTACCTTCTTTGCAGCGGGTCCGGCGGGGCCATTGGGCGCGGTGATAGTCCTCGACCCCTTCGCGGGTCGAAATCCGAACGCCATGGGCGGCGCACCACATGCGGGTTTCCCCGCTTGGGGCCTCATCCGCCAACCATGTATCGTGCGGATAATCCTGCGCCAACATCGCCTCAAGCGTCTTGCGCACGATTTCAAAGGGCTCGGCAGGGGTTTTTGTCACGATCATCGCCACACGCCATTGCCCGGGTTGTGGCATGGGCGCGCTGGACTTGTGCGCTTGCAAGAACACCAACGCGAAATACAGCTGCATGCCCCAGATCCACAGCATCCCGCCCGTGATCAGCCAGTATCGCCCAGCGCCCAGGATATGGCTGGGGTCCAGCCACCAAACCCAGAACCAAGCGGCCAGCACCAGCCACAGCCCGACAATCAAGTTGTATTTCAACGCCGTCCAGCCCGTCAGCATCGGCTGAAGAAATGGCCTGGGATCAAGCGCTGGATGGCGGCGGCGGGTCATGCTTTACGCGCAGAAAGGACCGCAGCCCAAGGCCGCGCCGCAGCCGGACACCTGAGCCAAACCGGCTTGTCGCCCCCAGTGTGCCCAATTCCCGAGCCTTCGCCCGGGACTGTGCAGCCAAGGCTCATTCCGCGCCCCCTTTGAACCCCTGCAATAGCGCGATTTCCTGTTGGAAATACTCGATTGTTGGCACCAGGCCTTCGTGCAGGGATATCTTCGGGCTCCACCCCAGAAGGTTGGTCGCGCGCGTGATATCCGGGCGGCGCTGGCGCGGATCATCAACCGGCAGGTCGTGATAACTGATCCCGGCGGTGGACTGCGTCATGCTCAGAACCGTCTCGGCAAGGTCCTTGATGGTGAATTCACCGGGGTTGCCCAGATTTACCGGTTCGGCCCCCGCCGTGTCGGTTTCCATCAGCGCCACCAGCCCATCCAGCATGTCATCGACATAGCAGAAGGCCCGCGTCTGTGATCCGTCTCCATAGATCGTCAACGCCTGGCCCGACAGCGCCTGAACCGCAAAGTTCGAAATCACACGCCCGTCTTCGGGGTCCATCTGCGGCCCGTAGGTGTTGAAAATCCGTGCAATCCGTACATCGACGCCCCTGGTCAGAAACGTGTCGTGAAACAGGGTTTCCGCCGCCCGCTTGCCCTCGTCGTAACAGGACCGTGGGCCAACGGTGTTGACCAAGCCGCGATAGGTCTCGGGTTGCGGGCTGATGTCAGGGTCGCCATAGACCTCAGACGTCGACGATTGCAGCACGCGCGCGCCGGTCCGTTCGGCCAGATCAAGAAGATTGATCGCCCCCACGACCGAGGTTTTCAGCGTGTGAACAGGATCTTTTTGATACTTTGGCGGCGATGCCGGGCAGGCGAAATTGTAAATCCGCGTGACCGGTCCCGTGATGTCGAACGGGTCGACAATGTCATGGCGAAACAGCCTAAAGTGCGGGTCGGACAACAGGTCCGCAATATTCTGAATCCGACCGGTGTCGAAATTGTCGACACAAATCACATTCTGACCATCTTCCACGAGGCGCCTGCACAGGTTTGATCCAATGAACCCTGCGCCCCCCGCAATCACGGTTACCTGCACCGGAAATCCGGGTTGTTTGGCTTGCGCGACAAACTCCGGATTAAATGTCTTGATGTTAACCATTCTATACGCCTTTCCTGCCCCCTCCCGAGCATTAGAAATTCCAGTGCATTTTCATGTGTTTCCCAGAGTTTCCTTATGCAGAGATTATACCGCAGTTCCCCAAACCCCTCAATGAAGTGGATCAAAATGGATCGATTCAGTCAGGTTTAGGGCGACTTTCTTAACAGAATGCTACCGGAGGAAGATTTATGCTTGGGTGTTACAACTGAAGCGCACTCGCGACGGTCCGTGTCGCGATTCGGCTTAAGGATAACTTTATCGCAGTTCGCACACCGGTAAAAGGTCTTGTTTCCGGGGGGGCAAACGAACAGGACGGGCGCGCGGGCGCGGCCCATTCTACTCCTGTGCAATCGGGTCCGCAGGCGGACAGTCCGGCCCCGGCTCCAGAGCGATCCGCAGGCCACCCTTGCGCGACAAGCGAAAGTCATCCCAAAACGGCCCGCCCCCCCCCTCTTGCAACAACTGGAACTGATTGGCGACATAGGACGTCGCGCCGACCTGGACGGATCGGATAACCAGATCCGTGTCGCCGCTCAGCCCCTCTCCGGCCCAGGCGTCATTGAGAAAGAAAATCTCAAGCGTGCTGGCGCAGGGCGGCGCAGACACGGCAAGGCGATAGGACGCCATGGCTTGCGCAATTTCAGTGGCGGTGACCGCGCGGGTCGCGTTAGACGGCGCGGTGACGACCTCAAAGCCGCCAATGCTCTCGCCATCAAGGGTCACCCAGGCTTGTGGCGCCGCTTCGAACCGGGTGCCCGAGGCGATGATTTCGACCACGGTCGGGGTGGTGCTTGCAATCCGCGCAACGCTGCGTGTCTGTCTCAGCCAGTCGGCAAAGCTGTTGTGGGCCGCCAAGGCCCGCCCCATCGCGTCACGCGCGGCTTCGGCAGCCTTGGGATCGCTGGCAACAAGGGACTGGCGTTCTGCCGGATCATTGGCCAGATCAAACAGCAGCGCCTGATCAGAGGCACCATGATAAATGTATTTGTGGTCCCCGATGCGGACGCCGATCTGGTCCCCATTCCACGGTGCAAAGAACAGCACGCTATCCCGCCGCCCCTGGGCGAACACCGACGTCCCCTGCCACGAAGACGGGGTCGCAAAGCCCATGAGGTCGGTGATCGTTGCGGCCATGTCCGAGACGCCAACGATAAGGTCGCTGCGGTCGCCGGAAAACAGCTGAGGGTTCATCAGGGCCAGCGGAATGTGCACGTTTTCCTCGTAAAGCCCGGCGGCCGGACCACGGGTACCATGTTCGCCAAAGGCCTCGCCGTGATCCCCCAGGGCGATCACCAGGGTTTCATCGGCCAGGCCGGACTGATCCAGATAGGCCATCAGGTGACCAAAGGCCTGGTCTCCGACCCGCAAGGCGTTCAGGTAGTTGTTGTGATTCGTGTCTGCGACATATGTCAGCGGCGCCGCGCCGGGGTCATAGGGATGCCGCGTCATGCCGGTGTGAAACGCCACGAAAAAGGGCGCATCTGGGTCTTGCGCGATCCAATCGGTGATCTGATCGGCACCGCACAGGTCGCGGGCTTGGGTCTGGGTGTCAGGTGTTCCGGTCTCACAGCTCCAGTCGCGATTGTCATACACAGCAGGGAACCCCATGGACGACAGAAGGTCTGCGGTGGACTGAAGCCGGGTGTCGGAGGCGTTGAAGAACCCGGTGCGCAGCCCATTCATCGCCAACACATCGGCCAGCGACACGACATCCAGACCCGTAGGCCGATAGGTCGCCCAGTCCGCCGACATTTCAGGAATGACGCCCGCCAACAGCGACACCAGAAAGGCGTCAGATGTGGGCACATGGGCATAGGCCTGATCAAAGGCCAACGCCTGGTCCAGACGGCTGGCCAGGTTCGGTGTTACCGCATGTGTGCCGCCCCATCCCTGGGCCTGTTTGGCCGGTGTGGCGCCAAAGGTAAAAAGGATCACATTGCGCAGCGGCTTGGCGGGCTGGTCGGGTCGAACAAGCGGCGCGGTGGCGGAGAGATCGAGCTGTCCCGCTGGCATTGCCCCTGCCTCGCCTGCCTCGCCTGTCTGTGTGTCCGTGGCCTGCCTGGTGCCGACCGACGCCAGAAAGGCGACAATGGGGCTGTCCAGCCAGACCCTTGTCGTGCCCAACACGGTGTTACGGCTGGCTGCGCCTGCGATGATCACAAGGCTCATCGCCCCGATCATCACGCTGGCGATCCCCGCGGTTCTGGTCACACCCGCAAGCCCGAACGCGCCCAACCACAACAGCAACACCGCGCCCAGACTCCAGGCGATCTGGCTGAGCGTGACCCGTGTGCGGGCATGGGCCAGCGCGGCCTCCATGGGCGCGGTATCGCCATAGCCAAGCCAGGCCGTCGTCGCGGGCGAGCCCAACAGGCGCAGCGCCACAAGGTTCGCCACGCCGATCAGCAACACTGTCGTGGCCAGCACGACAAAGGTTGCAACCGCCAAACGCCGTGTGCCAACGTCGGTCAGCGACCGCAGAACGGCCAGCGTGACCAGCACCAGCCCCAGGACGATCAACCAGTCCTGCCACAGGCCCTGAACCAACAGGGCGACCCTGTGGCCGATGGTGCCGGTCGCCAGGGCCTCGCCCAGCGCCACCACGCGACACACCGCCAGGATGCCCGCCAGCATGACCCCGGCCCAAAGTACGAACCGTATGGTGCGCGCGGCGTCATTTGTGGGCCGGGGCGCGGGGGACGTCGTCTCGTTCATATGGTGCAGTCCCTATCTTTTCTGGTGTCGGTCATCTTGCCAGCAGCGGCCCGATCACATCGGCCCGCATGACACTGTCGGCACATAACGCGCGATCAAGGTCCTGAAGACAGGCCTGATAGACCGCTGTCAGGGTGTTGGCCGTGGCAAACCCGTTCAACGCGCCGTGATACAGGCCGTCGTGCTGCAATCTGATCTGAAGCAGATAGAACGCGACGTTCGGGCTGGCCTTATAAATGTCCTTGCCAAAGGCGGCGGACATCAGCTCTGGGCGGGCGGCGATGGCTTCGGCGGCACGGGCAAAACTGGCGATGTCGCGCGCCTTGGCAGCCGCAAGCGTCAGGTCGTATCGCGCGACATCTGCCGCGTCCAATAGCGGCGCGAACTGGTCCAGGGCTGCGCGCGCGTCCTCGGGTGATGGGTGCAGGTTCAATCCGTTGCCGTCCCGCAGAAGCTCGATCAGGAACCGTGCGGCGGCGCTGTTGCCAGCCTGGGCTGCGGTGGTCAGATGGGCAATGGTCTGCGGCCCGCTGGCGCGCATATTGATGCCCCACATCAGGCGTTCGGCCTCTAGGATTTCGATCTTGTCGACCCCGGCCACGCGGGCCTTTGCGGCATAGGGGTCGAATTTGGCCCGCGAAAAGTTGCCACCGCCCAGATAGCCATACATCGCGCCATTCGCCAAAACAGCCCAGGCGTCATTGGCCCCCAGATCCCCCGCCCGGTTCAAATAGGCCTCGGCCCTGGTCGGGTCGCGCAGGCTCCACATCAGAGCTTCGCCGTACGCCAGCAGCCCCTCGCCATTGCCCTGTGTCGCGGCGGCCTCGAACAACTCCAGCGCGCCGGTTTTGTCTTGCGCCAGCCCGGTGCCGTGCAACAGCAAGGTGCCCAGCGTCACCTGCGCCGTCACGTCACCCGCATCAATGGCCGCGCGCAACAAGCCACGCCCGGCGGCGGGATCGGCCCCAAGCGCGCCTCCGATAATCAACTGTTCGCCCAGAACGCGCATGGCGTCATGGTCACCCCCGGCAACCGCCTGATCCAGAAAGGCACGGGCCTTGGGCGCGTCCGGCTGCACCCCGGTGCCCCACAAAAAGGCCTGGCCCAGCACGCGTTGGGCCACCGGATCACCGGCCCCGGCGGCCTGTTCCAGCAGGGCAACGCCTTGATCGACGTCCTGATCGAAAACCCAGCCGCCCAATAGCTGTTCACCCAGAATGCGCATGGCTTTCAGGTTGCCTTGGGCGGCGGCGGTTTCAAACAGGCTGCGCGCGCGTGCGGGGTCTGTTGTGCCATCGCTGCCCCACAACAGCGCCTCGCCCGTCGTGACCCAGGTCGCAGGATCGCCTTGCAGCTCTTCGGCCAGAATAGGTTGGCCGATCCCGCAACATATCAAAAGACCGGTCGCCCCGAAAGCATTTGAAAAAACGGAAGAAAAACGCATATCCATACCCCTTTTGCTGTCACCCACAATACCAAGGCCCNNGCCCGGCTGGGCTGGTGCAAAAGCCTTGTAAAAAAAGGCGAAGCCACCTCTAGGATGCCATGATAACACAGTCAGACGGTTTCCGGCATTTTTCAATGGGTCTGCGTCAATTTTGCCGGATTTTCAGCGGCTTGTTATGGCTGGTCCGGGCATTCGACGGGCCGCTGACATCCTCAGGGGCGATGGCGACGGTTTTGACGATGGCATGGCACGCCACGCCCGGCGACAGGTTCAACGCAGCGACCGAGCGGCGGGTGACCCGCGCCAACACCCGGCCCGCAGCGGTGTCGATCGACACAATCGCGCCGGGTCCGTCACCGGTTCGCACCGCGCCAACCGTGCCCGGCAGCACATTCAACGCCGACATGCCGGTGGGGGTGTTCAGCGACACCATCACATCCTGCGCCGCAATGCGCACGCGCAAGGGCGTGCCGAGCGGGCGGTTTACATGCGGCAGAAACAGCGGCACACCGCCTGCGTCCAGCTCGCTCAGCCCATCGTCATGGTGGCACGCGACACGCGCTTCCAGCACCGCGCCGACACTGCGCACACCTGCTGGGGCAAAGCTGGGGTCGGAAAAGACCTGCGTCGGCGGGCCCTGACGCACGACCTTGCCGCCGTCCAGCGCGATCACGGTGGTGGCCAGGCGCGCGACCTCGGTGGCAGAGTGGCTGACATACAGGATCGGCAGCGCCAGATCGTCGCGCAACCGTTCGAAATAGCTGAGGATTTCGGATTTTCGCGGCCCATCCAGCGCGGCCAGCGGTTCATCTGCCAAGATCAGCTGCGGGCGGGCCAACACCGCGCGCCCAATGGCAACACGCTGCTTTTCACCGCCCGACAGCAGAGCCGGGCGGCGGTCCAGCAACAGGCCAAGCCCCAGCAGATCGACGATCTTGTCAAAGTCTTCCCCCGTGCCCTGACCATCGCGCGGCGCGAACCAACGGCCATAACTCAGGTTTTGGCGTACGGTCAGGTGGGGAAACAGCCGCGCCTCTTGAAAGACATATCCCAGACGGCGTTTGTGTGGCGGCAACCAGCTGTGCGTTTCGGTGTCAAACAGCGTGCGCCCGTCGACCGACACCCGGCCCGATTGCGGGCGTAACAGCCCGGCAACTGCGTTGATCACCGTGGTTTTGCCTGATCCTGACTGGCCAAACAGCACGGTCACACCGGGGGGCGCCTCAAAGGCGACGTCCAGCTCCAGCCCGTCAAAGCGGTGGTTCAGGCGAACCGATAAGCTCATCCGCCCGCCACCCGTTTTGCAATGCGTTTGGCCAGGATCTCGGAGGCCACCAGCGCCGCCATCGCCACGATGACCGACACCACGACCAGGCGGATCGCAGCGCTTTCACCGCCCGGCACCTGTAGGAACGCGTAGATCGCCGAGGGCAGGGTTTGCGTCTGGCCGGGGATGTTCGACACGAACGTGATCGTCGCGCCAAATTCGCCCATCGCCTTGGCAAAGGCCAGGATAGCACCGGCCAGAATGCCGGGCAGGATCAGGGGCAGGGTGACGGTGCCAAACACCCACAGACGCGATGCACCAAGGGTCGCGGCGGCCTGTTCCAGGTTTGGGTCCACCGCTTCGATCGACAGACGTATGGCGCGCACCATAAGGGGGAAGGCCATGACCGCCGCCGCCAGCGCCGCGCCCGACCAGCGAAAGGCAAAGACGATGCCCTGGTCTTTCAGAAATCCGCCCACGGGGGCGTTGACGCCAAAGGTCAGCAGCAACAGGTATCCGGTCACGACCGGCGGCAGCACCAACGGCAGATGCACCAGACCGTTGACGATCTGCTTGCCGGGGAACTCCCAGCGGGCCAAGGCATGGGCGGTGAAGATGCCCAGCGGCAGGCTGCACAATACAGCCCAGCCCGCGACCCGCAGCGACAGGGCAACGGCCTGCCATTCCTCAGGGCCCAGCCACGCCATCTTACTGTGCCCCCGTCAGGAAGCCATGGCGTGCAAATATGGCCTGTGCCGCGTCGCCCTGTAGATAGGCCAGGAAGTCATGCGCGGCCGCCCCGGCGCTGGTCGCTGCTGCGGCCGGATAGGTGACCCTTGGGTGGCT
>DFBF01000242.1:12215-13739 GCA_002367285.1 Rhodobacteraceae bacterium UBA3087
AGACCCAGATGTTCCAATGCTGCCTTGCCGTAAATCCCCGCAGGGACCGCCTGAACCAGCGCCATGGACAGGTGGCCGTCGCCCAAAAGTTTGGCCAGGTCCAGCGCGGGCGAAATCTCGACAGTGGCGGGGTGAGGACCGATCAGCACCAAGCGATTGCCGATCAGATCAATGCGGCTGTCTGTGTCAATCAAGCCCTCTGCCTGGACCGCATCCATCCACGCCACATTGGCCGAAATGAACACATCCGCCGGGGCGCCCATCTGGATCTGACGCGCCAAGGCGGATGACCCGGCCAGCGACAGAACCGTGTCATGACCGGTTGCGGCGTCGAACCCGTCAGCCACCTCCTGCAACGCGGTTTTCAGGCTTGACGCGGCGAACACCGTGACGCGGTCCGCCACCGCCGGGGTGGCAAGCAGGGTCGCGGCAAGAATGGCGAATAGGCTACGCATGGGGTTGGTCGCTTAGGCTCGATATGTTTCTTCGGGAATAACGGAAATGCCCCCCATGGGGCAAGCGTTATTTTCCGTCGGGAATATCGCGCAGCATGGAGTGCAACCGCTCGATATGGGCGGCGCCGGCGCGGCGCGCGGTGTCTTCCAGCCCGCGATACTCCTCTAACACGGCCAGCCCGGCGGGGGTCAGAACCGCGCCGCCGCCATGCGCGCCGCCCCGGCTGCTGTGCACCAAAGGCTCGCGAAACATCTCGTTCATCGCTTCGACCAACTGCCAGGCGCGTTTGTAGCTCATGCCCATCTCGCGCCCCGCGGCCGAAATCGACCCGCTTTGGGCAATGTGTTCCAGCAGTTCGGCCTTGCCCGGCCCCATCCAGTCTTCGGGGCCGAAAACGACGCGCAGGCGGAAACGGGGCGGGGCAGAAGGATCGGTCATGGGCTGACTGTGCCGCCAAAGCCTGCGCGCAGCAAGCCATTGTTTGCCCCAGTGAAATTCGCATATGCAACCTTGAGGTGTTCGTCGGGGGTTGGCTTCGCGCAGGCTTTGCGACAGGATGGGGCAAGGCCGATCCACCGGCCCTGATGTGCCTTGAAGGAGCCCGCGCGCGTGATCCATCCCGTAATTCTGTGCGGCGGCCTGGGGACCCGGCTCTGGCCCCTGTCGCGCAAGTCCTATCCGAAACAATTTGCCCGGCTGGCGGGCGATGACACCCTGTTTCAGGCCACCGCCCGACGCCTGTCTGGCGATGGTTTCGCCGCGCCTGTGGTGATGACCGGCGCGCAATACCGGTTCATTGCCACCCAACAACTGGCCGAAGTCGGGATCGACCCCGGTGCGGTGCTGATCGAACCCGAGGGGCGCAATACTGCGCCCGCCGTTCTGGCCGCCGCCCTGCATCTGGCGCAAACCGATCCTGATGGGCTGATGCTGGTCGCGCCGTCGGATCATGCGATTGGGGTCGAGGACGGGTTTCGCGCCGATGTCATGGCCGGGGCTGAGGCCGCACGGGCGGGCCACCTGGTCACCTTTGGCGTGGTGCCTGACCGCCCCGAAACCGGCTATGGC
>DFBF01000206.1:0-186 GCA_002367285.1 Rhodobacteraceae bacterium UBA3087
GGGGCGAGTGGATCAGTGGGGGGATCAGTCTCCGCGCGGATCCAGCAGTTTTTCCAGCACGCGGTCGGCGGTGACCTGACCGATCACATGGCCGTCCTCCCAGGCGACGCCGACGGGTTTATCGGTGGCTTTCACCAGTTCCATCACGTGGTGGATGTCGGTGTTGGGACGCACAATTTCTTGATA
>DFBF01000206.1:317-2683 GCA_002367285.1 Rhodobacteraceae bacterium UBA3087
CGGGGTGCCGCATTGCACGATGCGCCCGCCTTCCATGATCGCAATGCGATCACCCAGCTTAAAGGCCTCGTCCAGGTCGTGGCTGACAAAGATGATGGTACGTTTCAGGTCGCGTTGCAGGTCCAGCAATTCGTCCTGCAACTTGGTGCGGATCAGTGGGTCGAGCGCCGAAAACGGCTCGTCCATCAACAGGATAGGCGCGTCCGTGGCAAAGGCGCGGGCCAGGCCGACACGTTGTTGCATACCGCCTGACAGCTCGCCCACCTTGCGGTCGGCCCAGTCGGACAGGCCAACCAGACCCAGCTGTTTGTCGATCTGTTCGTTGCGGTCGTTCAGGGCCATACCGGCCAGCTCTAATCCCAACCCGACGTTTTCGCGCACGGTGCGCCAGGGAAGCAGGCCGAACTGTTGGAACACCATGGCGACGCGGTGCTGACGCAGGTCGCGCAGAGTGGCGGCGTCGGCATGGGTCACGTCGACCAGTTCGTCGCCATTGTTAACCCGCACCGTGCCACGGACAACCGGGTTCAACCCGTTCACGGCACGCAGCAGGGTGGATTTTCCTGACCCCGACAGGCCCATGAGCACAAGGATCTCGCCCTCGTCCACAGTCAGGGAACAATTGTGCACGCCCAGGATCTGGCTGGTGCTTTCCTGAATTTCGCCCCGCTCCTGGCCGTCGTCCATCAAAGGCAGGGCACGCTCGGGCTGGTCGCCGAACACGATGTTCACGGCGTCGAATTCTACGGCAATGCTCATATCAGCGCTCCACGCGAAGGATGCGGTCAAGCATGATGGCGACCACGACGATGACGAAACCGCTTTCAAAGCCAAGCGCGGCGTTGACCTGGTTCAGGGCGCGCACAACAGGCACGCCAAGGCCATCGGCCCCGACCATGGCGGCAATGACGACCATGGACAGCGACAGCATGATGGTCTGGTTCAGGCCGGTCATGATTTGCGGCAAGGCATAAGGCAGTTCGACCTTCCACAGCGTCTGACGCGGGGTGGCGCCAAAGGCCTGTGCAGCCTCCAGCAGGGCCGCGGGGGTTGAGCTGACACCAAGGTGGGTCAGGCGGATTGGCGCGGGCAACACAAAGATGACGGTGGCGATCAGGCCGGGCACCATGCCGATGCCAAAGAAGACGACGGCGGGGATCAGATAGACGAAGGTTGGCAGCGTCTGCATCAGATCCAGGATCGGGCGCATGGCGGTGAACAGGCGTGGGCGGTGGGCGGCGGCGATGCCGATGGGCACGCCGACGGCCATGCAGACGACACAGGCGGACAACACCAGGGTCAGGCTTTCGGTCGTTTCCTCCCAATAGCCCTGATTTAGGATGAACAAGAAGCCGAGCACGACCAGCAGGCAGGTTTTCCAGCTGCGTTGCAGTCGCCAGGTGGCGGCGACCACGACGGCAATGATGATCAATGGGTGCGGTGTTTGCATGATCCACAGGAAGGCGTCGATCATCCATTCTAGCACCAAAGCCATGCCGTCAAAGAAGGGTTCGCCGGAATCTTTCAGCCAGTCAAAGATGCTCTTTGACGCCTTGCCCACGGGGATTTTGTGTTCGGTCAGCCAGTCCAAGGGTCAGGGCCTTTCGCTGAGGGCCTTGGTCAGGCCAGAGAAGGTAAGGAACCCGCCGACGCCCTTGCAGTGGCGGAACGGTGGGCAGAAAAGAGGGCAGAGGCACATCAAATACACTGGGAAGGTCCCCAACATGGCTGGGCAATGCCCGGTGTGTCGCCTTGGCCAGCATCCGCGCCTTTAATGGCACCTTTCCCAGTGATCCGGGAAAGGTGCTGTTCATTTCAAGCCACGTGGCTCACATGCCAAGCGCGGATTTCACGGCGGCCACGGCGTCGCCACCGTCCAGCGTGGTGACGCCGTCCAGCCATGCCATGAAGGCGTCGGGGTTGGCAGACAGCCAGGCTTTGGCTGCATCTTCGGGGGCTTCGCCATCGTCCAGGATCGCCGCCATGATTTCGTTTTCCATGGCCAGGGTGAATTCCTGGTTCATCAGCAGTTTGCCGACATTGGCGCAATCGGCGGCATAGCCGGCGCGGGTGTTGGTCATGACCTCGGCGCCGCCCAGGTTGGGACCAAAGAAGTCGTCGCCACCAGTCAGATAACCCATGTCGAAGTTGGCGTTCATCGGGTGGGGCTCCCAACCCAGGAACACAACGGGTTCTTCTTTCTTGTCAGCGCGTTGGACCTGCGCCAGCATGCCTTGTTCCGAGCTTTCGACAACCTCGAACCCTTTCAGGCCAAAGGCGTCCGAGTCGATCATCGACTGGATCAGGCGGTTGCCGTCATTGCCCGGCTCGATGCCGTAAATCTTGCCTTCCAGGGCGTCGGCATG
>DFBF01000206.1:2837-9714 GCA_002367285.1 Rhodobacteraceae bacterium UBA3087
GCGGTATAGGTGACGGGGACGGACAGGATTTTCACGTCTGTGTCATATCCCAGCGCCTCCAGCACCACGGTTGTGGCGGCAGTCGTTGCCGTGATGTCGGTCCAGCCGACATCCGAGAACGTGACTTCGGCGCAGTGGCCGTCGGCAAAGGCTGTTGTCGCGGCGGCCGAAAGGGCCAGGGCGGAAAGGGTGGATTTAAGCATGAATTGCTCCCTGATGTATCGTTCTGCGGTGCGTTGTGCGGCCTGATCGACGGCCTTGTCACGACCCTAACGCGTCGCGCGTCGGGGTGGAACCCGCGTTTCTTCTGCCCATAGTGCTGCTTTTTATTGATTGACGAGTCAATTAAAAACCGCGACCTTGTGGGATGCTGACGATCAGGAGGTGAAATTGCCCAAAATTGGAATGGAACCGATCCGCCGTAAGGCGCTGGTGCAGGCCACGATCACCGAGATCGGGCGCGCAGGGTCCTTGGATGTGACGGTCTCGCAGATCGCCAAGCGTGCAGGCATGTCCAGCGCGCTGGCGCATCACTATTTTGGCGGCAAGGATCAGATATTCTTGGCGGCGATGCGCCACATTCTGACGGTCTATGGCGCCCAGGTGCGCGCCGCGCTGTGTGCAACCAAAACGCCACGCGACCGGGTCGAGGCGATCATTCATGCCAACTTTGAGGCCGGCAACTTTCGCCCTGAGGTGATCAGCGCCTGGCTGAATTTCTATGTGCTGTCCCAGAGCCTGGATGGCGCGCGGCGTCTGTTGCGTGTCTATCAGGCGCGCCTACATTCGAACCTGGCCCATGACTTGCGCCCTTTGGTTGGCGACCGGGCCGATGATCTGGCCGACAAGATCGCGGCGATGATTGACGGGCTGTATATCCGCCACGCGTTGCAGGCTGCCCTGCCGGATGGGAAAACCGCGTGTGATCAGGTGCTTGAATGCCTGGATATGATGTTGGAGACAGGCATATGAGCAAGCCGAACATCCTGATTTTCATGGTGGATCAGTTGAATGGAACGCTGTTTCCTGACGGCCCCGCAGACTGGCTCCATGCGCCGAACCTGAAGAAATTGGCGGCGCGGTCTGTGCGGTTTGTCAACACCTATACGGCCTCGCCCCTGTGCGCGCCGGGGCGGGCGTCGTTCATGTCCGGCCAGTTGCCGCGCCGCACGCGGGTCTATGACAATGCGGCTGAATTCGCGTCCGACATCCCGACATACGCGCATCATTTGCGCCGGGCTGGGTATCAGACCGCGCTGTCGGGCAAGATGCATTTCGTCGGCCCCGATCAGATGCATGGGTTCGAAGAGCGCCTGACCACCGATATTTATCCCGCCGATTTTGGCTGGACCCCGGATTATCGCAAGCCCGGCGAACGGATCGAATGGTGGTATCACAACATGGGCTCGGTGACAGGCGCAGGTGTGGCCGAGATATCGAACCAGATGGAATATGACGACGAGGTCGCCTATCACGCCACCCGCAAGGTGTATGACCTGTCGCGCGGCCATGATGACCGGCCGTGGTGTCTGACCGTCAGCTTTACCCACCCGCATGACCCCTATGTTGCGCGCAAGAAATACTGGGACCTCTATGAGGATTGCGACCACCTGCTGCCCGAAATTCCGGCGATGGAGTATGATGACCACGACCCGCATTCACAGCGGATTTTCGACGCCAATGACTGGCGCAGTTTTGACATCACGGATGATAACATCCGCAAATCCCGCCGCGCCTATTTTGCCAATATCTCATATCTTGATGACAAGATTGGCGAGGTCATGGAGGCCCTGGAAAGCACCCGTCAGGAGGCGATCATCCTATTCGTCTCCGACCATGGTGACATGCTGGGCGACCGGGGGCTCTGGTTCAAGATGACCTTCTTTGAAGGATCCGCGCGGGTGCCGTTGATGGTCTGTGCGCCGGGGTTGGAGCCTGGCCGCATAGACGCGCCGGTCTCGACCCTTGATGTGACGCCGACGCTGGCCGATCTGGCGGGGGTGTCGCTGGAGGAAATTACGCCCTGGGTCGATGGCGAAAGCCTGGTGCCCGTGGCGAAAGGAGCAGAGCGAACCGCGCCCGTCGCGATGGAATACGCAGCCGAGGCGTCTTATGCCCCACTTGTCTCTTTGCGATATGGACCGTGGAAATACACCCGCTGTACGCTGGATCCCGATCAGTTATTCAACATTTCCGACGATCCACATGAATTGGTGAACCTGGCCGATGATCCGGCCCACGCGGGCACGTTGACCTCGCTGCGCGCCAAATCCGAGGCCCGTTGGGACCTAGCCGCCTATGATCGCGACGTGCGCGAAAGTCAGGCGCGGCGCTGGGTGGTCTATGAGGCCCTGCGCAATGGTGCTTATTTTCCCTGGGATTATCAGCCGCTGCAAAAGGCATCCGAACGCTACATGCGCAATCACATGAACCTGGACAATGTGGAAGACGGGCAACGGTTTCCCCGTGGCGAATGACCCTTTCAACGATCCCGAAACATCCCCACCGGAGGCGTAAAATCCAATGCACACCGCCCAACCACAAGCGAGCCACTTTATCGCTGGCAAATATGTCGAAGACACCGCCGGAACGCCGATTTCGGTGATATACCCAGCGACGGGCGAGGTGATTGCCACCCTGCATTCCGCAACCCCCGCCGTCGTTGATCGCGCGATTGCCGCGGCCGCCGCTGCACAGGCGGATTGGGAGGCTATGACAGGTACCGAACGGGGCCGGATCCTGCGCCGCGCCGCCGATATCATGCGTGCGCGCAACCACGACCTGTCTGTGCTGGAAACCCTGGATACCGGTAAACCCTATCAGGAAACCAGCGTGGCAGACGCCACCAGCGGCGCGGATGCGTTGGAGTATTTCGGCGGTCTGGCGGGCAGTTTGACCGGCGACCACATCCCGCAGGGCGGCGGCGATTTCGTCTATACACGACGCGAGGCGCTGGGCGTTTGTGTCGGCATTGGCGCCTGGAATTATCCGACCCAAATCGCCTGTTGGAAGGCTGCCCCGGCGCTGGCCTGTGGCAATACCGCCATCTTCAAGCCGTCAGAAACCACGCCGCTATGTGCGTTGAAACTGGCCGAAATTCTGGTTGAGGCCGGCGCCCCCGCCGGGGTGTTCAATGTCGTGCAGGGATACGGTGACGTGGGCGCAGCCTTGGTGACAGACGCGCGCGTGGCCAAGGTCAGCCTGACGGGATCGGTGCCGACCGGGCGCAAGGTCTATGCTGCCGCCGCTGCGCAAATGAAACACGTGACGATGGAGCTGGGTGGCAAATCGCCCTTGATCGTATTTGACGATGCCAACATTGAAAACGCGGTGTCGGGGGCCATTCTGGGCAACTTTTACAGCTCGGGTCAGGTCTGTTCCAACGGCACGCGCGTGTTCGTGCAAAAGGGCATCAAAGACGCATTTCTGGCGCGTCTTTCTGAACGTCTGAGCAATGCGGTGATAGGCGACCCGCTGGACCCCGACACCTCATTCGGGCCAATGATCAGCGATGATCAGGTGGGTATCACTATGTCCTATATTGCCAAGGGGCACGCCGAAGGCGCGCGTCTGGTGTATGGCGGTAAGCGTCTGGACGGGCCGGGTTTTTACCTAGAGCCCACCGTTTTCGCCGATGTCACCGACGACATGTCCATCGCGCGCGAGGAAATTTTCGGCCCGGTTATGTCCGTGCTGGATTTCGACACAGAAGCCGAGGTCATGAGGCGCGCCAATGCCACCGAATTCGGCCTGGCGGCAGGTGTTTTCACCAACGATCTGAGCCGCGCCCACCGGGTCGTCGCCGGGTTTGAGGCAGGCACTTGTTACATCAACACCTATAACGACGCCTCCGTTGAGGCCCCCTTTGGTGGGGTGAAGCAATCGGGTGTGGGCCGCGAAAACTCCAAGGCTGCGATCAACCACTATAGCGAACTCAAGACGGTCTATGTCCGCCTGAGCGACCTTGAAGCCCCGTTCTAAGGACAGGAAAATGCAAGCAGATTATGTCATCATCGGCGCAGGCTCCGCAGGCTGCGCCATGGCCTACCGCCTGTCCGAGGCCGGCGCCAGTGTGCTGGTCATCGAACATGGCGGCAGCGATGCGGGACCGTTCATCCAGATGCCCGCCGCGTTGTCTTACCCCATGAACATGGGCCTCTATGACTGGGGGTTTAAGACCGAACCAGAACCGCATCTGGACAATCGAACCCTGGTCACGCCGCGCGGCAAGGTCGTGGGCGGATCGTCGTCCATCAACGGCATGGTTTATGTGCGCGGTCACGCCAAGGATTTTGATCATTGGGCTGAAATGGGGGCTGATGGCTGGTCCTATGCCGATGTGCTGCCCTATTTCAAACGGATGGAGAACTGGCATGACGGTGGCCATGGGGGCGACGCCGATTGGCGCGGCAAAGATGGCCCGCTGCACGTCACCCGCGGCCCGCGCAAAAATCCGCTGTTTCACGCCTTTGTCGCGGCGGGGCGGCAGGCCGGATATCAGGTCACTGACGACTATAACGGCCAGCAACAAGAGGGCTTTGGCCCATTTGAACAAACCGTCTGGAAGGGGCGTCGCTGGTCTGCCGCCAATGCCTATCTGCGCCCGGCGTTGAAGCGCGACAACTGCGAATTGACCCGGGCGTTTGCCCGCAAGATCGTCATTGAAGACGGGCGTGCTGTCGGGGTCGAGGTAGAGCGCGGCGGCAAGATCGAAGTCATCCGTGCGGGGCGCGAGGTGATTATCGCGGCCAGCGCCATCAATTCGCCCAAGCTGTTGATGTTGTCGGGCATTGGCCCGGCGGCGCATTTGGCGGAGCATGGCATCGACGTGGTCGCCGACCGCGCGGGCGTCGGGCAGAATCTGCAAGACCATCTGGAGGTCTATTTCCAGCTGGCCGCGAAACAGCCGATCACGCTGTTTCGCTATTGGACTCTGTTCTGGAAGGGGCTGATTGGCGCGCAGTGGATGTTCACCAAAAAGGGCATGGGGGCGTCGAACCAGTTCGAAAGCTGTGCCTTCATCCGATCAAAGGCAGGCGTGCAATACCCTGATATCCAATACCATTTCTTGCCGATCGCCGTGCGCTATGACGGTCAGGCCGCTGCCGAAGGCCACGGGTTCCAAGCCCACACAGGCCCGATGCGCAGCCCATCACGGGGGGAAATCACCCTGAAAAGCGCGGATCCGAAAGAGGCGCCGCGCATCTTCTTCAACTATATGTCGACCGAACAGGACTGGGAAGATTTCCGCACCTGCCTGCGGCTCTCGCGCGAGGTTTTCCAGCAAGAGGCGTTCAAGGATCATGTCAAACACGAGATCCAACCCGGCGAGGCGCTGCAAACAGACGAAGAGCTGAACGATTTCATCCGCGAACATGCCGAAAGCGCCTATCACCCCTGCGGCACCTGTCGCATGGGCCGAGCGGACGACCCGATGGCCGTGGTGGACCCGGAAATGCGGGTGATTGGGGTCGACGGCTTGCGGCTGGCCGACAGTTCGGTATTTCCGCGCATCACCAATGGCAACCTGAACGGGCCGTCGATCATGGTCGGTGAAAAGGCCGCCGATCACATTCTGGGGCGCGATCCATTGCCGCCCTCAAATGATGAACCCTGGGTGCATCCCGCTTGGCAAACGCAGCAACGATAGAGGTTTAGCGCCAACAGCCATTGAATGCGCTGCTTTGGGCGGTTATCCGGGTTCCGATTTGATTCGTGTCAAAGCGGGACCCGTCGTCTTGTCGCTAGGCTCGTCCCGACCAACAAAAACAGGAGGAGACGCGCATGTCCCACACGCCGCATGAACTGCCCGAAGAATTCCCGGAACACGCTGAGAAAATGATCGCTCTGAAGACCTCGGATGCGCATTTCGCGAAGCTGTACAACGACTATCACGAGGTGAACGAAAAAGTGTACCGCGCCGAGGAAAACCTTGAGCCGACAGATCAGTTCAACGAGGAAGAGATGCGCAAGCAGCGCGCCGTCCTCAAGGACGAAATCTATCGCATGCTGTCGGCCTGATCCGACCTAGGCCTCGCCGTCCGTTTCGGCGGGGCCTTCGACAACCTGCTGAAAATTCTCGAAAAACTGGTCGGTCATCTTCTTGGCAAAGCCGTTGATGATCCGGTTGCCCAGGCTTGCCAGCTTGCCGCCAACTTTGGCGATGACCTCGTATGACAGCTCGGTGCCGCCTGCAACATCGACCAAGGTCACGTCAGCCCCGCCTTTTGCAAAACCTGCCACACCGCCCTTGCCTTCGCCGGCGATGTGATAGCTGTGCGGCGCATTGATGTCGGACAGGGTGACCTCGCCTTTGAAGGTGGCTTTGACCGGGCCTACTTTCTGTTTCACGACGGCGGTAAAGCCGTCCTCGGGGCTGCCAAGCAGCTCCTCGCAGCCCGGTATGCAGGCCGCCAGCGTGTCGGCCGAATTCAGATGCGCCCAAACCGTTTCACGGTCGGCGGCGATGGTCCGTGTGCCGGTCAGCTCCATAAACACCCTCCCTGTTTCCGCTAGTGTTAAAAGCGATCGAGGAAGTGGTAAAGCACCGTTTGCGCGTCAGCTTGCCAAACATCGGTGTGCCCCGCGCCCGGGACAATGTGGATCTGCTTGTCCGCCGCAGGGGAGAGCGCAAAGAGCTGTTGCCCCATTTCGACCGGAATAAGGCGGTCTTCAGACCCATGCAGGATCAGCAAAGGCGTGTCACGAAGGGCGATCCAATGCTTGCTGTCATAGAGGTTCGGAAGGCGGTCTGTAAGATCGCCCAGTTGCGGGTAAAGTGCACGTGCCATTGCTCTGATCGAGGTAAAAGGCGCCTCTAGGACCATGGCGGCGGGCGGGCCAATGCCTTTGGCCGTATCTGCGACGGCGCTTGCGG
>DFBF01000137.1:0-1356 GCA_002367285.1 Rhodobacteraceae bacterium UBA3087
TTCGCCTGGCAGCCGTGTTGGCCTTTCTGGCCACGCCGATCCTTGCCGGGCTGGATGAGGCCGACGTTACGATCCTGACTTTCGATCAGCTGGAGGGCTGGGAAAGTGACGACCACCAGGCCGCGCTGGGCGTGTTTCTGGACACCTGTCGCCTGTTGGATGACCCCGAATGGGCGTCGATCTGTGCGCTGGCCGAAACCCAGGACAGCGGGCGCACTTTTTTTGAACTGTTCTTTCGCCCGGTGCTGATCGAAGATGGCAAAGACGCGCTGTTCACGGCCTATTACGAGCCCGAAATTCGCGGCTCACGCAGCCCCGGCGGACGGTATCGCCACCCGGTGTATCGCAAACCACCCGGCTCTACTGGCTACAGCCGCCGCCAGATCGAAGTCGACGGCGTGCTGCGGGGGCGCGGCCTGGAAATCGCTTGGGTCGAGGACCCGGTCGAGCTTCAATTTCTGCAAATTCAAGGGTCAGGCCGCATTCGTCTGCCGGATGGTGGGTCGATCCGCCTGGGCTATGCGGGATCGAACGGACATCGGTTCAGTTCGCTTGGCGACAAGTTGGTTGCGATGGGCGTTTACAACCGGCATCAGGTGTCCGCGCGGGTGATCCAGGCCTGGGTGCACCGCAATCCGGTCGAGGGTCAGGACCTGATGATGCACAACGCCTCCTATGTCTTTTTTCGCGAACTTGGACGGGTTGCGGCCAGCAAGGGGCCGGTCGGGGCGATGAACCGGTCGATCACCGCACAGCGTAGCCTGGCGGTGGACCCGGCATTTACACCGCTTGGTGCGCCGGTCTGGCTGGAAAAGGGTGGCGCGGGGGCCTTTAGCCGCCTGATGATCGCGCAGGACACCGGGTCGCGCATCAAGGGCGCGCAGCGGGCCGACATTTTCCTGGGTACAGGTGATCAGGCCGGACAGGCCGCCGGCAAGGTCCGCGACACCGGGCGCATGGTCGTTCTGTTACCGATCCAACGCGCCTATGCCTTGAAACCCGAGGGCTGACTGATGGCGAAAAAGCCCCGTGGCCTCAGACCTGATGAACGCGAGCTGTGGCAGAAGGTCACCGACAAGACCGAGCGTATGCATCCGGAATTCCAGCTGGAAATCACCGTAAGCACCCCAAGACCAATGCCGAAACCGCCCAAGGTTGCCGCACCTCGGTTTCGTGTGGGCGAGACTGCCAAATCACATCCGAAACCCCACGATCTTGCGCCAGCGATTGCCGACCAGATTGCCCGCCACCCTATCGCAATGGACCGCAAGACCTTTGGCCGGATGAAAAAAGGCCGCCTGTCGCCCGAAGCGCGGATTGATCTGCATGGCATGACAATCGCCCAGGCCCACCCGG
>DFBF01000137.1:1396-4642 GCA_002367285.1 Rhodobacteraceae bacterium UBA3087
ATGCCCATGCGCCACGGTGTTTTACGCCATCAGGTGCCGCACTGGCTGCACTCCATGCCGCTGAAGCCGCACATCCTGCAAATCACCGAAGCGCATCTGAAACACGGTGGCCAAGGCGCTTATTATGTCTATCTGCGCCGGTCGCGTTAAAACGGCGCCAGGATGATTTCCGTCACACCCTGAACCATCAACACGGTGCCCGGCAAAACACCAATCGAGCTGTTCAGATCATCACCAAATGCCGCATCGATTTCCCCCATACTGTTCATCAATCGCAGGAAGGTCGGCGAACTCAGGGCCGTATTGTGAGATGTTTCGGCATCGGTAAAGGCGGACACATCAACAACGATGACATTCAGGTCGGACAGTTCCCGAATATCGTCAATGTTGCCCAACCTGTCACGTCGTCCCGTGATAGCCGCGGATAGACGCAGGAGCTTGTCCTTCGAGGAACTGAAGATCACGAAAGGTTCCGGCAACGGACCAATCCGAAGCGCCTGTTGGCGGAACAGATCAATATCGATATCCGGCGAAATCAGGACCACGCCACTGATGCTGCGATCCACAAAGTGACGGTCGCGAATGGATGTCTGGCGCAGGGTTTCCATGATCAAAAGCGATCCCATGGAGTGCCCGATCAGAACCACCTCGGCCCCGGTGCTGGCGATCTCGGTGATCAATTGTTCCAACCCATCGCGGGCAAACAGCATCGAATCCCGGTCATATCCATAGCCCAGCGGGTTGCCCGCGCTGGGCCAGGAATAATGCACGGCGATCTCGGGCATATTCGTGTCATGCACCACCTGGGCAAAGCGATACATTCCCTCTGCGAAGGTGGTGTTGTACCCGTGTACGAACAGCATGACAGAACGCTCTGACCTGGGCCGCGCGCGCAATTCACGTTTCAGTTCGGCCCGGAATTCGGCGGGGTCATAGCGCTCTATCGTTTGGGTCAGCATGTGCTTTTCGGGGTCTGGATAACGGCCGGGCCATGCGATCTGGCCAGCCTGATGCGTGGGTGGAATGGAAATGTCCATTCGGCTCAATTCCAACCCCTCGTGGCGTTCCACATTGGGGCGCCCGTCATCGGTAAAACCGCGTGTGGTTCCGACCAGAAAGGACCGTACTTGACCCACCTGCCCGGCGTTCGGGTCCAGCGTGATGGTGCCGCGCGGCGTACAGGCCGACAAAAACAGAAGGGTAACAAGAAGAATACGCATGATGGTTTCACCGATACCGTGATAGGGGCCATATGCCTAGTGGCTTGATGACAAATCGGACCGCGCACGCGACACGGGGCCAACCATGCCGACAGAAATCACCAGGAACACCAGGCCATAGCCCAGATATTGTGCAGGCAGGTCCAGCCCGAGGTCGATCAACCACCCCGACAAGCCCGGCCCCAAAGCCGAGCCCAGCACCATGAAGGCTGCGACGGTGGATTTGATCGCCCCCAGATGTCGCGTACCGTAAAATTCGGCCCAACAGGCGGCGGGCAACGTGGCCTGCCCGCCCCCCGCGACCCCCATCAACATGATGGCGACAGCGGACCAGACAAGGCTGGGCGCATACCAGTGCAGCCCAAAAGCAAGGACCAGTGGCAACAGGTAAAACGGCATCAACCGGGCGGCTCCGAACCGGTCAATGGCCCAACCATAGGTGAATGTGGACAGCGCAAACACCGCTGTTCCCAACGGGATTACGGTGACGAACGACAGGTGATCCCAGCCCTTTACAGCGGCGAAATGCACCTGATGAAACCAGAAAGCCGTGCCAAAAGCCGGAAAGGCCATGATCGCGGGAATCAGCGCCCAGAACAGCGGATGCCGCAAGGCTTGGCCTCGGGTCCAGTGCTGCCCCAGCATCCCCGCAACCGCATCATTCCCGTTGGCATGTTGTGGTTGGCGTTCTTGCCTAAGCAGCAGGAAAAGAACCGGGATCATGGCGACACTGATCGCGGCAGCCACCAGCCACAGCTGTTGCCAGTCAAAAAAGCGTTTCAACCAGACAAAGGTGATGGGCAGGCTGGCCTCACCAAGAATGAAGCCGAATGTCGCCACGACCAGGGCCCGACCCCGGTTGACAGTGAACCATCGCGCCATGGCGACAATCGCCACGTGGCTTGCCATGCCCTGGCCAAAGAACCGCAGCAGGAACACCAGAACGGGCAAGACCAGAACCGATCCGTTCAACGCCATCGCCACACAGGCCACGGCCAACCCCGCGATGACAACCGAACCCAAGGCGCGCACCCGAAAGCGGTCGGTCAGCCCCCCGGCCCACAACACCGCCACCGCGGATGCCCCGGTGCCCAGGGTGTAAATGCTGCCCCAACCGCCATGGCTCAGCCCATATGTGGTGCGGATTTCACCCGCGAAAATCGCGATGAAAAAGGTTTGCCCGAACGATGACAGGAACGACAGCAACGCCCCAGCGGCCAGCCAAGGGGCGTTTTGGCGAAGGAACGAAACAAAGCTCATCCCTTCGCATAGCGTGGTCCGGGCGTTCGTTAAAGAACGTAGCGGCTCATGTCCGTCGATTTCATCAGCTCGCCCAGGTTTGTATCAACAAACCCGGCGTCCACTGTGATCTTGTCACCCGCACGATCCGGGGCGGTGAACGACAGTTCCTCAAACACCCGCTCCATGACGGTGTACAGCCGCCGCGCGCCGATATTTTCAATGCTCTGGTTCACCTCGGCGGCGATTTTCGCCAGCGCGGCAATGCCGTCATCGGTGAAGGTGACGGTGACCTCTTCGGTCCCCATCAGGGCGGTGTATTGCAGGGTCAGGGCGTTGTCGGTTTCCGTCAGGATGCGCACGAAATCCTCTTCGGTCAGCGCGCGCAATTCGACCCGGATCGGCAGGCGCCCCTGAAGTTCGGGCAACAGATCAGACGGCTTGGCGATATGAAACGCACCCGAGGCGATGAACAGGATATGGTCGGTTTTCACCGGGCCGTGTTTGGTGGACACGGTGGTGCCTTCGATCAACGGCAGCAGGTCGCGCTGCACGCCTTCGCGCGACACGTCGCCACCACGGGCGTCTGACCGGGCGCAGACCTTGTCGATCTCATCCAGAAAGACGATGCCGTTCTGCTCGACCGACTCCAGCGCGACCTTGTTCACGACCTCTTCGTCCAACAGTTTGTCGGCTTCGTCCGCGATCAACACGCCATAGCTTTCGCGCACGGTCATTGTCTTGCGCACCGTGCGCCCGCCAAAGGCTTTGCCGAAAATGTCGCCCA
>DFBF01000137.1:4717-4974 GCA_002367285.1 Rhodobacteraceae bacterium UBA3087
TTGTCGGCGACTTCCAGCTCGATTTCGTGATCGTCCAGCTCGCCGGTTCGCAGTTTCTTGCGAAACATCTCGCGGGTCGCGTCGCGCGCGTCTGTGCCGGCAATGGCTTCGATTACGCGGTCTTCGGCGCTGGCTTCGGCACGGGCTTTCACGTCCTCGCGCATGTGTTCGCGGGTTTGCAGGATGGCGGCGTCGACCAGGTCGCGCACGATCTGTTCCACGTCACGGCCAACATAGCCGACCTCGGTGAACTTGGT
>DFBF01000042.1:0-3216 GCA_002367285.1 Rhodobacteraceae bacterium UBA3087
ACAAAGCCCATCATCGACACATAGGCCAGGAAGGCCAGCGCGGGGGGCGCGATCAGAATGACCATGGTGGGAAACAGGCGGGCCCCGATCGGATCATGGAAAATCAGCCGGTTCATGACCAGTGTCAGCAGGATCAGCCAAAAGATCATGCCACCAGAGAAGAACAGCCAGCTGACCTCGATATAGCCCATGCGCGCACCCAGAACGGGCACGATCACATTGCCCACGGCGGGGATGAACCAGGCGGGCGTCAGGTGGCCGACCTCGAAACTGCGATGGCTGATCCAGCTGGTGACAACCGCAATGGTCAGCGCGCCCTGCCCGACCGTGCCGATCAGCCAAATGACCTCGGCCAGGCCTGCGTTATGACTGTGAACAGCGGTGGCCAGCAACAGCAGCGAAATCGTGATGGTCGGGAAAAACGCCAGTTTCACCGGGTGGTGCCACTCCTGTGACACGGCCTTGGGGTAACGCAGCGCCTTGAGCCCAAAGATCACCGCAATGGCGCCAAAGGCGACGGCGCCGGCGACCATCATGCCGGTCGAAGCAACACCCAGCCAGGGAAAGGCCGGGGCACCCGCGTGTAGGGCAAGCGTCATGCCCATCAGCCCCATGGTGATGGCAAAGAAGGTGACGGGGAAATGTTCCAGCCGATTTTGGGCGGCGGGCGGGGCCTGTGTGGTGTCGGACATGGTGCTGCTCCTTATCGTTGACGCAGGGTTGCCCAGCCGACCGCGCGGGTCAATCCCGTTCGGGCGGAATGGAATAGGTCAAACTGGCGCGGGCGACGGGGGCCTCTTCGCCTTCGGAATAGATCATGACATCCCCCACCGCCAAAACGCGGCCCAGCTTGTGAATACGCGCTTCGGCGCGCAGATGCGCATTGGCGACCGGTTTGCGCATGAAATCGATCGAACAATTGGTCGTCACGGCCAGCGCTTTGGGACCGATCATCGCCAGAATTGCCAGATACATGCAGACATCGGCCAGCATGAACATGGTCGGGCCGGACACAGTGCCGCCGGGGCGCAGGTGCTTGTCCTCGACCAGCTTGCGCACGGTGATATGCAGAGGCGACACATCGAGGATCTCGAATTCGCCTTTCACCTGTGGAAATTGGTCGTCCATGAAGACGCGCAATTCATCCAGGGACATTTTCAACGACATGCTTTTCCCTCCCGCATTGTGTGCCTATCGTGGGTGCAACACCGTGGGAGGACAAGATGGAAGATCCGATTCTGATCCGCAAGGACGCTGCGTCAATTGCGCGACTGACGCTGAACACACCGCAGACGCTGAATGCCCTGTCTGATGACATGCTGGCGGCGTTGCAGGGCGAACTGGAGGCGCTGGCGGCTGACACGTCAATCCGCGCGGTGGTTCTGGCAGGTACCGGCAAGGCGTTCTGCGCCGGGCACAACCTGAAGGAAATGACCGCCGGGCGCGCGACGAAGGATGGCGGCAAGGCCTATTTCAAGGACCTGTTCGAACGCTGCGCCAAGATGATGATGACCATCCCCCGCCTGCCCCAACCGGTGATCGCCGAGGTACACGGCATCGCCACTGCGGCGGGCTGTCAGCTGGTGGCGTCCTGCGACATGGCGGTCGCCGCGCGCGGCACGCGCTTTGGTGTAAACGGTGTGAACATCGGCCTGTTTTGTTCGACCCCCATGGTCGCCCTGACCCGCAACATCCCGCGCAAACAGGCGTTCGAGATGCTGACAACCGGCGAATTCATTGATGCTGACCGGGCGCGCGAGCTGGGCCTGGTGAACCGGGTCGTGGACGCAGCCGACCTGACCGACGCCACCATGGACCTGGCCGCAACCGTCGCCGCCAAACTGGGCACCGCCGTGGCGGTCGGAAAGTCGGCGTTTTACGATCAATTGACGATGCCGTTGGGTCAAGCTTATGATTTCACCGGTAACGTAATGGTTGAAAACATGTTGTTTCGGGAAACCGAGGAAGGCATTGAGGCATTCATTGCGAAGCGTCCCCATAGTTGGGACCAATAGTCTTTTTTTTGCATTCCCCGGATAATAACGCGGAGAAAAGACTTGAAAAACAAAATCTTATCACTGGCCATTGTGGCCATGTCAGCAACCGGCGCCCAGGCGCAGGGGCTGGAAGGCCTGTCCTTCGGGGCGGAATATGCCACCTATGACGACGGCTTGGGCTTCAGCGTCGACACCGCCGAAGCCTGGGCGGATGCAAGTTTCCTGATCACCGACCGGTTCGGGGTTCAGGTCGGCCTGGGGCATATGTCCGAAGTGGGCAGTTCGGACCCCTTTCTGGACTTTCTACACATCAATGCGGCCGAGCTGCACGGGTTTTGGGATGTGAATGACGCAACGCGCCTTGGCGCTGTGGTGGCCTGGGACGACTATAACGACGGCGACTGGCTGTTCGCGATTGAAGCCACCCATGTCAGCGGCCCTTTGCGCCTGGAAGGCCGCCTGGGCCGGTTTGACAGCGCGCTTGAACCCGCCACCCTGGCCGAACTGCACGGATCTTATGCCGTCGGGCCCAACACACGGCTGCGCGCCTTTGCGCGCGATGTGATCTATGACGGCGATTTCGGCCACTATGGGCTGGTGTCGATCGGGGTCAGCCATGACATTGGCGAAAGCCTGCGTCTGTTTGCCGATGCTGGCTGGCATGAAAACGATTTCGGCGGCGGGAACGTCTATAACGGAAATGTTTTTGCCGTCGGGCTGGTCCTCACGCCGGGCGGCACGCGCAACGACCGTATGTTTACCTATACGCCGTTCTATTGACCCAACCCTAAGCTGGCCAAAGCCCACCGGTGCGGGGCCTTGGCTGCACCTACATACCTGTATACCATCGCATACTATCTTTCCTTTTGCCCCTGTTTGCGCTAAAGACCGCGCAACAGTAGCCAGCCAAAGGTGTGCCCGTGACCAAGATTAAAGTTGAAAATCCCATCGTCGAAATGGACGGTGATGAAATGACCCGCATCATGTGGGACTTTATCAAGACCAAGCTGATCCTGCCCTATCTGGACCTGGACCTGCTGTATTACGATCTGGGCATTCAGGTGCGCGACGACACCAACGACCAGATCACCATTGATGCGGCCGAAAAGACGAAAGAGGTCGGCGTCGCGGTGAAATGCGCCACGATCACCCCCGACGAGGCCCGCGTCGAAGAATTCGGCCTGAAGGAAATGTGGCGCAGCCCCAATGGCACGATCCG
>DFBF01000042.1:3252-15231 GCA_002367285.1 Rhodobacteraceae bacterium UBA3087
CGCCTTGTGCCGGGCTGGACCAACCCGATCGTCATCGGCCGTCACGCCTTTGGCGACCAATACAAAGCCAGCGACATGAAATTCCCCGGGCCGGGCACGCTGACGATGAAATTCGTCGGCGAAGATGGCACCGAAGAAGAAATCGAGGTGTTCAAGGCGCCCTCCTCCGGTGTGTTCATGTCGATGTACAACCTGGATGCGTCGATCATTGATTTCGCACGTGCCAGCATGAACTATGCGCTGAACATGGGTTGGCCGCTGTACCTGTCGACCAAAAACACCATTTTGAAGCAATATGATGGCCGGTTCCTGGAGCTGTTCCAACAGATTTTCGACGCCGAGTTCGCCGACAAGTTCAAAGAGGCGGGCATCTGGTATGAACACCGCCTGATCGACGACATGGTCGCCTGTGCGATGAAGTGGAACGGCAAATTCGTCTGGGCCTGCAAGAACTATGACGGCGACGTGCAATCGGACACGGTCGCACAGGGCTTTGGCTCGCTTGGTCTGATGACCTCGCAGCTGATGACACCCGACGGCAAAATCGTCGAGGCCGAAGCGGCCCACGGCACCGTCACGCGACACTATCGCCAGCACCAGAAGGGTGAACAGACCTCAACCAACTCGATTGCCTCAATCTATGCGTGGACCGGAGGGCTAAAGCACCGCGCCAAGCTGGACGGTAACGACCAGCTGATGCGCTTTGCCACAACGCTGGAAAAGGTGATCGTCGACACGGTCGAAAGCGGCAACATGACCAAGGACCTGGCGCTGCTGGTCGGCCCCGATCAGGGCTGGCTGACCACCATGGGGTTCCTGGAAAAGATCGACGAGAACCTGAACAAAGCGCTGGTTGGATAAGGCTGGCTGGATCAAAGACGGGGCCGCTGTCACAGGCGGCCCTTTTCAGGGTTGAAACGCCATGACCTCGATCTGATCACCATGAAACCGCGCGATTTGGCCGGGCTGCAACGCGGTCCAGTCACCCTCATCGTTTTCCAATGGCTCGGACACCACGGCCCACCCGGCGCGCGTGTCGCTCCAACGGTAATACAATGTGGGCGCAATACAGTCCGAAGAATACCGCGCCGCCCAGAGCGTTTCGCCATCAGAAAAGGCCGCCGACAGGCGCATATGCGGGGCTTCGCCGCGCGTGCGTGACAGGTCGGACAGTTGGCGCACCGCATGTCCCAGTGCCGCAGCGGGGTCGCCCATCCCCGCGCCCAGCATCAGCAAAAACAGTACTTCGCTGTCGGTTGCGCCCATGCGGTTGGCGTACAGATCATCCGGGACCAGCATATCGGCCTGTTTGCGAAACCGGTCAAAGCCACCGACCTGACCGTTGTGCATGAAGCTCCATTTTCCGACCGCGAAAGGGTGGCAATTGTTGCGACTGGTCGCCGTGCCAGTCGAGGCGCGCACATGGGCCAGGAACAGACCTGAACGCACCTGACGCGCCAGCGCGCGCAGGTTGGGGTCGGACCAGGCGGGGTACACATCGCGAAACAGGCCGGGTTCGGCGCGATGATCATACCAGGCCACACCAAAGCCATCGGCGTTGATCGCCGTCTTGGCCTCATCCGCATCCTGGCTTTGCACGATCAGCGAATGACCCGGTGTTGACACGACATCTTCAATGAAGATCGGTTTGCCCAGATAGGCGGCCCAGCGGCACATGGCGGTCCCTCGTTTTTTTTGGTCGCGAATGAACCCCAAGCGGGTCGGAAAGGCAATGGAGCGCGGCGGTGTATTTGCCCTAGATTGCCGCGATCGGCTATGCGACCTTTGGTCAACGGCTGGATTTGCCCGCCCTGTTCGGCCTTGCGCTGATCCTTGCCGGGATCGTCGTTATCAACGTCTTTTCCACCACTTCCCCCCATTAGGGCTGGCTTTTGCTCCCTAACCACGGTATGCGCCCGCAAACTCCTTAAAAGGCGCGTACTATGGACCTTCGCAATATCGCGATTATCGCTCACGTTGACCACGGCAAAACCACGCTGGTCGACGAGCTTCTGAAACAATCCGGTGCGTTCCGGGAAAACCAGGCTGTGGCCGAACGGGCCATGGACAGCGACGCCCTGGAACGGGAACGCGGCATCACGATTTTCGCCAAGCCGACCTCGGTGGAATGGAAAGGCACGCGGATCAACATCGTTGACACGCCGGGCCACGCCGATTTCGGTGGCGAAGTGGAACGCATCCTGTCGATGGTCGACGGTGTTGTTCTGTTGGTTGACGCCGCCGAAGGGCCGATGCCGCAGACGAAATTCGTCACCTCCAAGGCGCTGGCGCTGGGTCTGCGCCCGATCGTCGTGCTGAACAAGGTTGACAAACCCGACGCCGAACCCGACCGCGCACTGGACGAATGTTTCGACCTGTTCGCCAACCTGGGCGCAGACGAAGATCAGCTGGACTTCCCGCACATGTATGCCTCGGGCCGCTCGGGCTGGGCCGATCACGATCTGGACGGGCCGCGCAAGGATCTGCACGCTCTGTTCGATCTGGTTGTGAACCACGTCCCTGCCCCGCGCCAGATCGCGCATCAGCACGAAGATTTCTCGATGCTGGCCACCACGCTGGGCTCGGACCCGTTCGTAGGCCGTTTGCTGACAGGTCGTGTTGAAACCGGCACGCTGAAGGTCGGCGCGACCGTCCAGGCCCTGTCGCGCATCGGTCAAAAGATCGAACAGTTCCGCGTCACCCGTATTCAGGCCTTCCGCGGCCTGGCCCAACAGGACATCGAAGAAGCCCAAGCGGGCGATATCGTGTCCCTGGCCGGCATGACCAAGGCGACGGTGGCCGACACGATCTGCGCCCTGGCGGTCGAAACCCCGCTGGATGCCCAGCCGATCGACCCGCCCACCATCACCGTGACTTTCGGCATCAACGACAGCCCGCTGGCCGGTCGTGACGGCAAGAAAGTGCAGTCGCGCGTCATCCGTGAACGTCTGATGAAAGAGGCGGAATCAAACGTCGCCATCAAAATCTCCGACACCCCGGGCGGCGAGGCCTTCGAGGTTTCGGGCCGGGGCGAACTTCAGATGGGCGTGTTGATCGAAAACATGCGCCGCGAGGGGTTCGAACTTTCGATCTCGCGCCCGCAGGTGATCATGCGGGAAGAAGACGGCGTGACGATGGAGCCGATCGAGGAAGTCACCATCGACGTGGATGACGAATACTCGGGCGCGGTGATCGAAAAAATCACCGGCGTGCGCAAAGGCGAAATGACCGAGATGAAACCGGCCGGTGCAGGCAAGACCCGCATCATCGCCCACGTGCCCTCGCGCGGTCTGATCGGCTATCACGGCGAATTCCTGACCGACACACGCGGCACCGGCGTGCTGAACCGCGTGTTCCACGGCTGGGCACCGCACAAGGGGCCAATCCCGGGCCGTCGTGCCGGTGTGCTGATTTCAATGGAAAATGGATCTTCGGTGGCCTTCGCCCTGTGGAACCTGGAAGATCGCGGTCGCATGTTCATTGGTGCCCAGGTCGACGTGTATCAGGGCATGATCATCGGCGAACACTCGCGCGAAAACGATCTGGAAGTGAACCCGTTGAAGGGCAAAAAGCTGACCAACGTGCGCGCAAGCGGCACGGACGAAGCGGTGCGCCTGACCACGCCGATCACCATGTCGTTGGAAGAGGCGATCGCCTATATCGACACGGACGAACTGGTTGAGGTCACGCCGAGCTCGATCCGCCTGCGCAAACGCTATCTGGACCCGCACGAGCGCAAACGCCAGTCGCGTTCCTCGACCCAATAAGGCCGACAAGCCTTTGACCTAAAACGCGAAACCCCGGCCAGTGGCCGGGGTTTTTTGTTACTCAGTTGTTTCGACAATCAACAATTCACGTTCCGATGCGCCACGCGCGTGACCCAATGCCTCTTGGTATTCGGGGCTGTGGTAACAGGCCTCGGCCGCCTCGACGCTGTCAAACCTGGCAACGACATTGCGCGGGCGTTCTTTGCCCTCAAGCTGAACAAAGCGCCCCGCGCGGGCGATGAAATGGCCACCGTGTTTGGCAATCGCCGGGCCCGCAAGGGCGGCGTATTTGCCATAGGCATCTTCATCCGTGACGGTGACGTGGGCGATCCAAAGGGCAGGCATGGGCTTCTCCGATATTTGAGGTTGCCTGAGCTTAGCCCAAACACCGGAGTTGCCAAGTGGTATTTGACCGTTTGGTCAGCCAGCGATCACCGCTTCGGCGGCCGCGATGGCCGCATCGGCATTCGTGGCATCCTTGCCACCGCCCTGCGCCATGTCAGGGCGTCCGCCCCCCCCCTTGCCACCCAATTCGGCAACAGCCGCACGCACCAGATCGACAGCCGACAGCCTGTCGACCAGATCGGCGGTGACGCCGGCGGCGACGGCTGCCTTGCCATCAACGTCGGCGATCAACAGGACTGCACCACTGTCGATCTGGGCTTTGTGTTCGTCCACCAGGGGCGGAAGATCACGCCCGGAAACGCCCGACAAAACATGCGCAACAAAGGATATGCCGTTGATATCTTTGGCAGGTTCAGCTTCTTTGGCTCCACCCGACATCGCCAGTTCGCGCCGCAGTTGCGCCACTTCACCGGTCAGCGCCTTGCGTTCCTCCAAAAGGGCTTTCACACGGTCCACCAACTCGCTGGGCTGGGCTTTCAACACGCTGGCCAAGTCGGCCACGCGCTTGGCTTCGTCTTCCAAATAAGCAAACGCCGCCTTGCCGGTCAGCGCCTCGATCCGACGCACACCCGCGCTGGAGGCGCTGTCACCCAGCACCACGCACAGGCCGATATCACCAGTCTGTTTCACATGCGTACCGCCGCACAGTTCGATCGAATAGGTTTGGCCGTCCGTGCCCTTGCCACTGGCCGCATGACCCATCGACACGACCCGCACTTCGTCACCGTATTTTTCGCCAAACAGCGCCTGGGCACCCAGTCCGCGAGCATCATCCGGTGTCATAATCCGCGTTTCCACCGCCGTATTCTGGCGAATATAGGCGTTCACCTCCAACGCGATATTGGTCAATTCCTGCGGGCTCAGTGCCTTGTTGTGGCTAAAATCAAACCGCAAACGATCCGGCGCATTCAAGCTACCGCGCTGCGCGACATGATCGCCCAGCTCTGCGCGCAAAGCTTCGTGCAGCAGGTGCGTCGCCGAATGGTTGGCCCGGATCGCACCGCGACGCAGGTGATCAACAGCCAATTCCGCGCCCTGCCCTGTGCTGATTTCACCGTCATCAACGGTGGCAATGTGGATAAACACGCCCGCCACTTTCTTGGTGTCCGTCACCCGCGCTGCGCCGGTTTCGGTGCGGATCAGACCGGCATCGCCGACCTGCCCACCGCTTTCGGCGTAAAACGGTGTCTGGTTCACAACGACCTGAACCTCATCGCCAGCTTTCGCGGCATCCACCGCCTCTGTGCCCAGAACAATGGCCAAAACCTGCCCTTCGGCATGTTCGGTGTCATAGCCCAGGAATTCGGTCACGCCGTTTTTCTCGGCCAGGTCAAACCACAGGGTCGCATCGGCCTGTTCGCCCGACCCGGACCAGGCGGCACGCGCCTTGGCCTTTTGTTCGCCCATCGCTGCATCAAACCCGTCCGTGTCCACGCCTCGGCCCTTTTCACGCAGCGCATCCTGCGTCAGATCCAGCGGAAAACCGAACGTGTCATACAGCTTGAACGCCGCCTGACCGGGCAAATCAACCCCCTCAGGCAGCCCCTCCAGCTCATCATCCAACAGCTTCAAACCCCGATCCAACGTCGTCTTGAACCGGGTTTCTTCGGTCAGCAGAGTTTCTTCGATCATCGACTGCGCCTGGCCCAGTTCCGGATAGGCTTGGCCCATCTGGTTCACCAGCGACGGCACCAAACGGTGCATGACCGGATCCTGAGCGCCCAACAAATGCGCATGACGCATGGCGCGGCGCATGATCCGCCGCAGCACATAGCCGCGCCCTTCGTTGGACGGCATCACGCCGTCGGCCATCAGAAAACTGGTCGATCGAAGGTGGTCAGCAATCACGCGATGGTGCACGTTCTTGTCCCCATATGGGTCGGTCGAAGTCGCGTGCGCCGACGCTTCGATCAATGCCTTGAACAGATCTGTGTCATAGTTGTCATGGCTGCCCTGCATCAATGCGCCAATGCGTTCCAGCCCCATGCCAGTGTCGATCGACTGCATGTCCAGCGCCCGCATCGAGCCATCTTCGAACTGTTCATTCTGCATGAACACAATGTTCCAGATTTCGATAAACCGGTCGCCATCCTCGTCTGCGCTGCCCGGCGGGCCGCCCCAGATGTGATCGCCATGGTCATAGAAAATCTCAGTACACGGGCCGCAGGGGCCGGTCGGGCCCATCTGCCAGAAATTGTCATGGGTCGCGATGCGGATGATGCGATCTTCCGGCACGCCGACCTTTTTCCAGATTTCAAACGCCTCATCGTCAGTGTGATAGACTGTGGTCAACAGGCGTTCGGGGTTGATACCGAATTCCTTGGTGATCAGGTCCCAAGCAAATGGGATCGCCTCGGGTTTGAAATAGTCGCCAAAGCTGAAATTTCCCAGCATTTCAAAGAACGTATGGTGGCGCGCGGTATAACCGACGTTGTCCAGATCATTGTGCTTCCCGCCGGCGCGCACGCATTTCTGCGCGGTCGTTGCCCGCTTGTAATCTCGCGTTTCAACACCGGTGAACAGGTTCTTGAACTGCACCATGCCCGAGTTGACGAACATCAACGTCGGGTCATTGCGCGGCACCAAAGGTGAGCTGTCCACCACCTCGTGGCCGTTCGTTTCGAAATAGTTCAGGAAGGTAGATCGGATATCATTCAGGCTGGCCATGATCGTCTGTCTGTTAGGAGTGTTCGGCTTGGTTTACAGGGGCCGCGCGGGGCTGTCTACAGTTCGCGGTCGCCCAAGAAAAAAGGGCCGGAGGAAACCCCCGACCCTTCGCTGCATTTCAGTGCGTTTTGATGCCTCAGCCTTCCAAAAGACCGTCACCCTCCGGGCCAACGCCCTTAGCTTTGTCCGCCGCCTTTTGAGCGGCTTTCTCGGCC
The DNA here is from genome assembly GCA_002367285.1 of Rhodobacteraceae bacterium UBA3087. Classification (GTDB taxonomy): domain Bacteria; phylum Pseudomonadota; class Alphaproteobacteria; order Rhodobacterales; family Rhodobacteraceae; genus Aliiroseovarius_A. The sequence continues at coordinate 10,307 of DFBF01000042.1, forward strand.
GCTGGCATATCAAAATCCAGACCATGGGCGGCACGGATCTTGTCTTCGATATCCAGCGCGGTGCTGACATGTTCACGCAAGTAGGTCTTGGCGTTTTCACGCCCCTGACCGATACGTTCATCACCGTAGCTGAACCAGGCACCGGATTTATCGACCACCCCGGCTTTGACACCAAGGTCCAAAAGCTCGCCCATCTTCGAGATGCCTTCGCCATACATGATGTCGAATTCCACCTGCTTGAAGGGCGGGGCCACCTTGTTCTTCACAACCTTTACGCGGGTCGCGTTGCCGACCACCTCGTCACGATCCTTGATCGCCCCGATACGGCGGATGTCCAGACGAACCGAGCTGTAAAACTTCAGCGCATTGCCACCGGTGGTGGTTTCCGGGCTACCGAACATGACACCGATTTTCATCCGGATCTGGTTGATGAAAATCACCATGCAATTGGAGCGCGAAATCGACCCGGTCAGCTTGCGCATCGCCTGGCTCATCAGACGGGCCTGGACGCCGACATTGCTGTCGCCCATGTCGCCTTCCAGTTCGGACTTCGGCGTCAGCGCGGCCACCGAGTCGATGACAACCATGTTCACCGCACCAGAGCGCACCAAAGTATCAACAATTTCCAACGCCTGTTCGCCCGTGTCCGGCTGGCTGATCAGAAGCTCATCCAGATCAACCCCCAGTTTCTTGGCATAGAGCGGATCCAGCGCGTGTTCGGCATCCACGAAGGCGCAGACGCCACCCTTTTTCTGTTCTTCGGCGACGCAATGCAGGGTCAGCGTTGTCTTGCCAGAGCTTTCAGGGCCATAGATCTCGACGATCCGACCTTTCGGAAGGCCGCCGATCCCCAGGGCGATGTCCAACCCCAACGATCCGGTCGAGGTCGACTCGATCTCGGCCACAGGATTGTCGGCCCCCAGCTTCATGATGGATCCTTTGCCGAACTGTCGTTCGATCTGGGCCAGGGCCGAATCCAGTGCTTTTTGTTTGTCGCCTTCGCGCTTCTTATCCATATCGAGCAAATCCGCAATTGCCATTGTTTCTTCCCTTATCACACAGCTGCACGGTGGCGGCAATGATGGCTCTTGTTCGCCTCTTGTTCTCATGCTCCTACATGAGATCAAAAAGGGAACAAATCAAGAAAAATTTTATGCATTCAGTATTGGGTGAAACAAGTAACCAAATACTTAACGGACCCAAATTTGTTCGAGCCCGCTTCGAAATCTTGAGAAACCTTTTATTTACAGCGCGTTACACTAGTGCAGTTGTTGCTGAACCGTGTCCGTTAATTCCGACAGGGAAAACGGTTTAGGGAGGAAAACCGAGTTTGGGATACGCGCTTGATGTTCCGCGACACTGTCTTCGGCATAGCCGGACACGAATACGACACGAACGCCAGGACGTTCTTCCAAAGCCAAAGCAACCCAAGTTGGCCCATCCATGCCAGGCATAATCACATCTGTGACGAATACATCAACGTCAAGGGTGCGGTCTTCCAAGGTTTTCAAGGCCTCCTCTGCACTCTCGGCCTCCAAGACCGTATAGCCGCGCATGCGCAGAGCACGCGAGGCGAATGCACGCACTGGCGCCTCGTCTTCAACCAAAAGCACAATACCGCGTTCCGCCGCGTTGGTCTGGTCAGACTGTGTCACCTTGTCGACCTCACCAAAGAGAGGTGCACGTTGTTCGGCATTTTCCGGTGTCTCTGTTGCCTTTGCAACAGCCGCAAGAAGCTCGCCTTCATTTTCAACGATGGTCGGTGGTGCCGATTGGGCAACGAGGACTTGCTCGCCCTCGCTGTCACCATCTTGCTTTACTAGCGAAAGTGGTTCCACCGAAGTGATCTCAGGCAGCGGCGTGCTGGATGACAGAGATGGAGCTTTGTCGACATGACGTGAGGCAGATGCCTGAAGATCAGTTACCTCATGCTCTTCAGCGTCTTGATAAATCGGGAAATAGAGCGTGAAGGTCGTGCCTTGACCAGGAATTGAGTCTACAAAAATAAACCCGCCGGTCTGTTTGATGATCCCGTAGGCCATGGACAGACCGAGGCCCGTACCTTGCCCTGCCCGTTTCGTGGTGAAGAACGGCTCGAAAATCTTGGGCAGTTTATCCGCAGGGATACCTGTTCCCTGATCAATAACTTTGACGGTAACATAGTCTCCGGGTGGCACCGTGGCACGGTCACGTTGAAGCGCTTGGTCCAGAATGGCATTCCGGGTCTCAATTCGAATCTCACCGCCATCGGGCATCGCATCACGCGCATTGACAACCAGGTTCATCAGGACCTGATCCAACTGACGCCGGTCTGCACGGATCGGAAGCAGCGCATTATCATGGCTTAAATCCAACTGCACCCGTTCCCCTACCAGACGGTTCAGAAGATGCGTTAGGTCCGCCAAGCTGTCAGTCAGATCAACCTTTTCCGGCCGCAGGGTCTGTTTGCGCGAGAAGGCAAGGAGCTGGCCAACCAGAGACGCCGCGCGGTTTGCATTCTGGTGAATTTGCGCGAGATCCGCATATTCAGGGTCGCTTTCATCATGGCCCATGAGCAAAAGATCACAATGGCCGGAGATTGCCGTCAGCAAGTTGTTGAAATCATGGGCAACACCGCCGGCAAGCTGGCCGATTGCCTGCATTTTCTGGCTTTGAACAAATTGTGCTTCCAAGGTTTTCAGCTCGGTCGCGTCGTGCAAGACGGCCACGAGAGCCATGCCGTCTTCTTCGAAAACCTGCCCCAAGGAAATCTGCAAGAAGACTTCTTCTTCGGATTTCACAGCACGGACCACTTCGGATCGTCCCAGCAGGCGCCCAGCGTTTGCTTCGCGCAACCATTCGGATACCGGACGGCCCAGCCCTTCCACTTGATCCGACAGCAGTGATCCCACCGCCTCGACATCATTCAGCAGTGCGCGAGCACGCTGATTTGCCATCTGGATTTCCCCATCGGCGTTCAACTTGAGCAACGGGACCGGAAGGCCATCGACGACACCCCATTCCGCCGGTTTTACAACGGCAGCTTGCGGTTCAGGCAATAGATATAGCTCACGCCGACCGGCCGAGCTGGCAATTTCACTGATCATGGCACGCACAGGGCCGTCGCGTCCGGCCACCTGCATCACCTCGCCAGCGCGCACAGGAAGATCGGTGAACACCCGGTCCAGCGTAGTTTCACGCCCGCCAAGAAGACGGCGTAAGGCTTCGTTCATGAACAGGATCGTTCCGGTTTTGGACACGGTCATCATCGGCAGGCTGATGTTTTCACCAGTCCGCCCCGCCGGGCCACGATCGCCCATATCTTCGAGCCGCCACAGAAATCCGCCGTCGCCAACCTGATGTACCGAGAGCCGCATATGGCCCCGACGCAGCACCACGTCTTCGCGCGCTGCGCCTTTGGCTTGTGCCTTGTTTTGCAGGCGGTACAGCACCGCCGCCGGAGAGGCGAACAGGTCATCCAGCGCCGACACCAGCGTTTCGCCATCCTTGCCACCGAACCGTTCAATCGCAGCGGCGTTCTGATATCCGATCTGGCCATCTGCATCGGTGGTAAAACTGGGGGCCGCATCATGTTCAACAAAGGTGGACACCGCTTGGAACAAGCCCGATGTCGCCTTGTTGTGGCGCAGAACAAACAGTCGGACCAAAAGCGCGAGGGCAAGGAAGGTTGCCCCGACCAGGACCAGGCCAATCGCGGCGATCGGTTGTGGCACGAACCATGCCGCGCCGAGAAACAACACGGCGAGGAGCAAGAGATAACCTGCCTTCGGTGACAGGTCGATCGCTGCCTGGGTCATAGGCCGCGGTGATAGCGCCGAGTACGACACGTCTGTCCCCCTGTTCATGATTCGGTCAGGGTCATTTCGCCGGAATACTGTTAAGTACCAATTAACGCGGGACCAAAAGCAACCGCCGGTTGACTTAAGCAGGTGCGCTTTCCCGCGTCAATGCCGCCAGGAAAAACCCATCACCGCCATCCAGCGGCGTCAGGCAGGTTTGCCGCAACACAGACCAGCCCGGATTACGTGCCAAGAAAGCGGCAATCTGGCCCTGATTTTCGGCCTCGAACAAAGAACAGGTCGCATAGGCAAGCACGCCACCGGGCGCGACCAAACCTTTGATATCATCAAGAATTTCCGCCTGAATGGCGCAAAGTTCAGCCAAACGCTCGGCGGTCAGATTCCATTTGCCTTGCGGAGATCGGCGCCAGGCACCAGACCCCGAGCAGGGCGCGTCCGCAAGCACAAGATCATAGCTTGCAGCCAACTGGGCGCGGCTGGCCAATTCGATATGCACGGCGGCGCGCGTGGCCCGTTCCGGCAGATCGCGCATACGTGCTGCGTTCACATCATGGGCCGTGACCTTCGCGCCCCGTGCTGCCAGCGCCAGGGCCTTGCCGCCACCGCCTGCACAATAGTCCAGAACGCTTTGACCGGGCGTGATCTTCAGTGTTTCAAGAATGGCCTGACTGGCAGCATCCTGCAACTCGACTTCGCCATCACGAAATGCCGCGCTTGATTGAACCCGCCGTGGGTTTTCAGTAACTTCCAGGGCGGTTTTGGCAAGGGGATGGGCTTGGGTTGCGATCCCTTCCACGGCCAAAGCCTCTTGCGCCTGCGCCACCGTTGTCAGCGCCGTATTCACGCGCAAGAACACCGGGGCGCGGTGGCGCAGGGCCTCGCACACAGCCTGGGTATCCTGGCCCAGAGAGGCCTGCAACGGAGCCATAACCCAATCGGGCATATCCAGTGCAACAGCGTCCGGTAAATCACTCGTATTGAACGATTTTTCATCATCCGTCAGCGCCGAAGCGGCATAGCCTTCACCGGTGAACAGCGTGCCCGGATCAGTGTCCGCCGCGCGACAGGCGCCGATCATGATGCCCCGCCCGGTCCGTGCGCCACCGCGCGCGGCGTGGCTGCGCA
>DFBF01000249.1:0-6670 GCA_002367285.1 Rhodobacteraceae bacterium UBA3087
CCAGGGCCTCACCCCGATTCAACCCGAACCCGTCAGCGGAGGCATCAAACGCAGCCACAACCGCCTGTAATTCATCCACGGCGCCCGCCAGGCGTTGCAAGTATTGTTGTGAAAATTCAGGGAATTGCGACAGGCTGACAGCCCCCGCAAGCCCACCGGCCAAGGTCAGGACGCGGATCATGGACCCGCCCTTTTGTCAGAAATCATGCCTGTCATCGGACTGCTCCGTGGACTACTGCGTTTTGCGTGCAAGTTTGCGGCAGCCGACCCGCCCGGTCAAGGTCACGCCAAGGTACCACGCGGGAAGACGCCTGTGCACCTCAGCAGGGCGCAAAGCCAAGGCCGCGCCCCAAAGTGCCCAATATCGGGTCAATCTGGTCGCGCGCAACCTCGTCATACCTGACATACAGATGCGCATAGGCGACATCTCCCGCACAAGTCTGCCCTTGTTTAACCCGCAGATAGAACACGCGCGCGGCCTCGAGGCCGGACAGAACAAACCAGTCCGCCCCGCCAGCCTGATAGGTCACCGTGCCACTGTCGCTGTAGGTTTCAAACAGAAAGTCCCGATAGGCGGCCAGATCGCCCATGGCATCATAACTGCCATAAATCGTCACCGTCACCGCCCCATTGGGCGACACAAACATACGCCCGTCGCCATTGGCTGGTGCTGGCTGGGCAATGAACCCGTCCGGCACCAGGCCCGTCACCCCAAACCGGGCGTTGGAATAGGGGAATACGTCGGCCCAAACAGGTCCCGCCACCCCGGCAAGCACCGCGACCGTCGCGAATTTCATCAAGGATTTCAGCATGTCACCCTCCTGTGTTCACAGGCAAAGGGTGACATACCAAAGGTCAGTCATTCAATGTCGCACCCTGTCACAGGGCGGCGTAGATCGCGACCACCTTGGCCACGGCGGCCTCAGGAGACATCTCTTCGCTTTCGCCTGTGCGACGGCTGGTCAGTTCGACCACACCGTTTTTCAACCCGCGCGGCCCGACCGTGATACGCCAGGGCAGACCAATCAGATCCATGGTCGCGAATTTGCCACCGGCGCGTTCTTTGCGGTCATCATACAACGGCTCCAGCCCAGCGGCCTCCAGCGCTTTGTACAGCGCGTCACAGGCGGCGTCGGCTTCATCATCGCCCTGTTTCAGGTTGACGATACCACAGTGGAACGGCGTCACGCCTTCGGGCCAGATGATGCCCTTGTCATCGTGGCTGGCTTCGATGATGGCGCCCAACAGACGGCTGACACCGATGCCGTGGCTGCCCATGTGAACCGGCACGTGGTTCTGTTCATTGTCAACGACGGTCGCGCCCATTGCCTCGGAATACTTGGTGCCGAAATAGAAGATCTGACCAACCTCGATGCCGCGCGCCACGCGGCGACGGTCTTCGGGCACCTCGTTGAATTTGGCTGCGTCATGGGTTTCATCGGTGCGCGCATATTTCGAGGTGAACTCCTCCAGAACCGCCTGGCATTGTTCGACACTGTCATAGTCGATGTCACGGTCGCCAAAGCTCAGATCGGTGACGGCGCTGTCATAAAAGACCTCGCTTTCGCCGGTTTCGGCCAACACCAGAAATTCATGCGTGTCATCACCGCCGATGGGGCCTGAATCGGCGCGCATCGGGATGGCTTGCAGTCCCATCCGTTCATAGGTGCGCAGATAGCTGACCAGATGACGGTTATAGGCGTGCAGCGCGGCTTCTTTTGTCAAATCAAAGTTGTAGCCGTCTTTCATATAGAATTCACGGCCCCGCATCACGCCGAAACGCGGGCGGATTTCGTCGCGGAACTTCCACTGGATCTGGTACAGTGTCAGCGGCAGATCCTTGTAGGAATTCACGTGGCTGCGGAAGATGTCCGTGACCATTTCTTCGGCGGTTGGGGTGAACAGCATGTCGCGTCCGTGACGGTCCTGCATCCGCAGCATTTCTTCGCCATAATCGTCATACCGCCCGCTTTCGCGCCACAGATCAGCCCCCTGGATGATCGGCATCTGAATGGCGATGTGACCGGCGCGGGCCTGTTCCTCGTGCACGATGTTTTCGATCTTGCGCAGGACCTTAAAGCCCATGGGCAACCAGGAATAGATCCCGGCTGATTGCTGTTTGATCATGCCGGCGCGCAGCATCAGGCGGTGCGAAACGATCTGGGCCTCGGCGGGGTTTTCCTTGAGGACCGGCAGGAAATAGCGGGACAGGCGCATGTCTTATCCTTCATGGCATAGCTGTGGGCGTTTGCTTTCGCTTGGGATATGCGAAAGGGCGCGCGGGGGCAATCGTGATTGACGCCTTCGCCAGCGCCACGCCCCGCTTGCCCCTTGAAAAACATCGCCTTGTGGGCGACATAGAACGGGCGTAACGAGGAAATTCCATGGCCCTGCCCGTTCAGACTCAAGCCAGATATTGGACCATCGCCACCACCATCTTTGTCGCGACCCTGTGGTTTCTGGGGGATGTGATCCTGCCCTTTGTTCTGGGGGGGGCGATTGCCTATTTCCTGGACCCGGTCGCGGATCGGCTCGAAGCCATGGGCCTGTCGCGCGCCTTGTCAACGGCAATCATATCTGTTGGTGCCGTGTTGCTGTTCATCATCGCGTTCCTGCTGATCGTGCCGTCGCTGATCGAACAGGCCGTATCGCTGGTCAACGTGGCGCCAACACTGTTTGGCGAACTTCAGACCTTTCTGACCGAAAAATTCCCCTCGCTGATAGATCAGGACAGCACCCTGCGCCAGTCGCTGAATGAACTTGGTACTAAAATTCAGGAGCGTGGCGGTGAATTGGTCGGCACCGTGGTGAATTCGGCCATGGGGATCATCAACATCGTTGTTTTGATGGTCGTCACGCCGGTCGTGGCCTTTTATCTGCTGCTGGACTGGGACCGCATGGTCGCCGAGATCGACAAGCTGTTGCCGCGGGATCATGTGGACACCGTGCGTCAGATTGCCCGGGAAGTCGACAACGCTCTGGCCAGCTTCATCCGCGGTCAGGGCACAGTCTGCCTGATCCTGGGCACCTATTATGCGGTGGCCCTGATGGCGATCGGGCTGCAATTCGGCCTGATCGTCGGCTTTATCGCCGGGCTGATCACCTTCATCCCCTATATCGGCGCGCTGGTGGGCGGCGCGCTGGCCATCGGCCTGGGCCTGTTCCAGTTCTGGGGCGACTGGTGGTCCCTGGCGGGCGTCGGGGCCATCTTCGCGCTTGGTCAATTCTTCGAGGGCAACATCCTGACGCCGAAACTGGTCGGGAAATCTGTTGGGCTGCACCCCGTGTGGCTGTTGTTCGCCCTGTCCGCCTTTGGGGTTCTGTTTGGGTTTGTCGGCATGTTGGTTGCGGTGCCCGTTGCCGCCGCCCTGGGGGTGATTGCCCGGTTCTTCGTGAACCAATACAAGACCGGGCGGCTGTATCAGGGCGTTGTCGGCAATTCGGCACCTGTTTGCGAGCCCGCCTCGCCCCCCCCGTCGGAGCAGATGGAAGACTGATGCCGCAGCAGCTGACTTTCGACCTGCCCGTGCGCAGCGCGCAGGGGCGCGGGGATTTCTATGTCACCGCCTCGAACGCCGCCGCCATGGCCACGGTCGAAGCTTGGCAGGACTGGCCCAACCGCAAGCTGGTGCTGGTGGGTCCCGAAGGCGCGGGCAAGACCCACCTGGCCCATGTCTGGGCAGACCTGTCCGGCGCCGCTGTTTTGCGGGCAAAAGACCTGCCCAGCACCGACATCCCGGCCCTGGCCGGCAGCTGTGTGGTGGTCGAGGACGCCGACCGTATCGCCGGCAACCGCCCCTGCGAAGAGGCGCTGTTTCACCTGCACAACCTGATCCTGGCCGAGGGCGGGTCGCTGATGCTGACCGCCTGCACCGCGCCGTCGCGCTGGGGCCTGTCGCTGCCCGATCTGACCAGCCGGGCAGAGGCCACGACGCTGGCCCACCTGGAGGCACCCGACGACATGCTGCTGTCGGCCGTGCTGGTGAAACTGTTCGATGACCGCCAGATCACGGTGTCCCATCCGCTGATCACCTATCTGACCCGACGCATGTCGCGATCCCTGTCCGAAGCCGCCCAGATGGTCGACCGGCTGGACCGCGCGGCCCTGGCGCAAAACTGTCCGATCACCCGCAGCTTTGCCGCGCGCATTCTGGACATTTCCGGGGAAATCAGCGCATAAAGAACGCGCGGTTTGATCTGGCGCAACGGCATGGCCGGATTTCCGGTCTATCGTCACATTCCCTTTACACAGCCGTCGGATACAGCCCGCCATGACCCATGCAGATTTCCTGAAATCCGACTTCCCCACCCCCATCGAATTGCCCGCCGAGGGCATCGCCGGGCCGCATCGGTTTTTCAACCGGGAACTCAGCTGGTTGGGCTTCAACTGGCGTGTGCTTGAAGAGGCCGAGAACACTCGCGTCCCGCTGTTGGAACGGCTGCGGTTCCTGTCCATTTCTGCCACCAATCTGGACGAGTTTTACACCGTCCGCGTTGCCGGTCTGCGCGAATTGGTGCGCGAGGGCGTCAGCACGCCCGCCGCAGATGGGCTCAGCCCCGCCGAGCAGCTGAAACTGATCAACGCCGACGCGCGCCGCCTGATGGCACGGCAACAGGCGACCTATGAACTGTTGGCCGGGGAAATGCAGGCCAAGGGCATTTCCATCTGCATGCGTGAAACGCTGAATGACGAAGATCGTGCCTATCTGGCCGATGTGTTTCTGAACCAGGTCTTTCCGGTGCTGTCACCGCTGGCAATCGACCCGGCCCACCCGTTTCCGTTCATCCCGAACACGGGCTTTTCGCTGGCGCTGCACCTTGAACACAAGACCAGCAAACGCAAACTGCAAGCGCTGCTGCCCGTGCCCCACCAGATCGACCGTTTCGTGCGCCTGCCCGCTCCTGATGGTGTGGCGCGGTTCCTGCCGCTCGAAGACCTGTTGCTCGAACATCTGGGCAGCCTGTTTCCGGGTTATGTGGAAAAAGGCAACTGCGCCTTCCGCATCCTGCGCGACAGCGACCTGGAACTTGAGGACGAGGCCGAAGATCTGGTGCGCGAATTCGAAACCGCGCTGAAACGGCGTCGGCGCGGCGAAGTCGTGCGCATGAAGATCACCGAAGGCGCGCCCTTGGCGTTGCAAAAGATGATCAAGCGCGAACTGCACGTCACCGACGAGGAAATCGTCGAAGTTGATGGCATGCTTGGTATGGCCGATCTGGGCGAGTTGGTGATCGCCGAACGGCCCGACCTGCTGTGGCCCAGCTTTACCCCGCGCGTGCCCGAACGCGTGCAGGATCACGAAGGCGACATGTTTGCCGCGATCCGCCAAAAAGACATGCTGCTGCACCATCCCTATGAGACGTTCGACATGGTCGTCAGGTTCCTGAAACAGGCCGCAGCCGACCCAAATGTCGTGGCGATCAAACAGACCTTGTATCGCACGTCTCATGACAGTCCGATCGTCTCGGCCCTGTGCGAAGCCGCCGAGGATGGTAAATCCGTCACCGCGCTGGTCGAATTGAAAGCCCGCTTTGACGAGGCCGCAAATATCCGCCAATCGCGCCGTTTGGAACGTGCAGGCGCCCATGTTGTTTATGGCTTCATGAACTACAAAACGCATGCGAAAATTTCGACCGTGGTGCGGCGTGAGGGCGACCAACTGGTCACCTATACGCACTATGGCACCGGCAACTATCACCCGATCACTGCACGCATCTATACCGACATGTCCTTGTTTACATGTGACAAAGCACTGGGGCGTGACGCCACGCGCGTGTTCAATTACCTGTCGGGATACGCCCAGCCGGACCAGTTGGAAAACCTGGCAATTTCACCGATTACGTTGAAACCCCGCCTGCTCGAAATGATCGGGCGCGAGATCGACCATGCCAAGGCGGGCAAGCCGGCCGAAATCTGGGCCAAGATGAATTCTTTAGTCGAACCGGATGTGATCGACGCGCTCTACACCGCCTCGCAGGCCGGTGTGAAAATCTCGCTGGTCATTCGCGGCATTTGCGGCCTGCGGCCTGGGATCAAGGGGCTCAGCGAAAACATCCGCGTGAAATCCATCGTCGGACGGTTTCTGGAACACTCGCGCATTGTCTGTTTCGGCAATGGCCACGGGCTGCCGTCGAAGAAGGCCAAGGTCTATATCTCTTCGGCCGACTGGATGGGGCGCAACCTGAACCGGCGCGTCGAAACCCTGGTCGAATGCACCAACGCCACGGTGAAAGCCCAGATCGTATCCCAAGTCATGGCCGCGAACCTGGCCGACGAGGCGCAAAGCTGGGTCATGAACCCGGACGGAAGCTTTACCCGCCCTGACCTGTCCGCCATCGAACGCCCGTTCAACTGCCACCGTTTCTTCATGGAATACCCGTCCCTGTCCGGCCGCGGATCGGCGGGCGCTGCGGATGTGCCGGAATTGACGCATTCACAAGATTGATTTTCACGGCCTGTTTGGGCAGGGTGAATACTGAACGGCGCGGGGGACAAAATGGACGGAAACACCGAAGAATGGGGCCCGTTTGGCCGGCCTTTGTTCGATGATCCTTCATCGCGCGGGCTGTCGCGCGTGGGTGTGGTCGATGTCGGATCGAACTCGGTCCGTCTGGTGGTGTTTGACGGCGCGGCGCGCAGCCCAGCCTATTTCTTCAACGAAAAGATCCT
>DFBF01000249.1:6714-14468 GCA_002367285.1 Rhodobacteraceae bacterium UBA3087
GCCCTGTCGGCGATCAAACGCTTTCAACTTCTGGCCAAGGGCATGGACCTGGCGCCCCTGACCGCCGTTGCCACGGCGGCGGTGCGCGATGCGACAGACGGCCCGGCCTTCCGCGAAGATGTCCTGCGCGAAACCGGGCTTAAACTTTATGTCATCGATGGCAAGGAAGAGGCCCGCCTGTCTGCCCAGGGCGTATTGCTGGGCTGGCCCGAGGCCAAAGGGCTGATGTGCGACATTGGCGGTAGTTCGCTGGAGCTGGCCGAGATCAACAATGGCCACGTCGGCAAGCGGGTTACGTCGGAATTGGGGCCGCTGAAACTGGCCGGTGTGCCAGGGGGCAAAAAGGGGCTGAAGGCCGAAATTCACCGCGTGGTGGATGTGTTGGCCGAAGAAATGGGCACCGATCACAAACGCCTGTTCCTGGTCGGCGGATCGTGGCGCGCCATTGCACGGCTGGATATGGAGCGGCGCGGATACCCCCTGACGGTGCTGCATGAATATCGCATGACACCTAAATCCCTGGCCGCCACATTGAAATGGATCGAACAGACCGACCTTGAAGAGGTGCGCCAACACACCTCGACCTCGGCGGCACGCATGACTTTGGTGCCGATCGCCGCGCAGGTTCTCAAACGCCTGGTCCGCGTGTTCAAACCCAAGGAAATCGCCGTCAGCTCGTATGGTATCCGCGAGGGCATGCTGTATGAACAGATGCCCGACCGGCTGCGCAAACGCGACCCGCTGATCGAAGCCTGCCGTTTTGCCGAACAAAAAGACGCGCGATCTCCGGGGTTTGGCAAGGCGCTGTTCGAGTTCCTGGAACCGCTGTTCAAGTCCGTGAAACCGGCGGAACGGCGCGTAATCAAAGCCGCCTGCCTGCTGCATGACGTCAGCTGGCGCGCCCACCCCGATTACCGTCACGAGGTCTGTTTTGACAATGCCACACGCGCCAACCTGGGCGGGCTGACCCACGAAGAACGGGTGTTTCTGGGTGTCGCGCTGCTGCACCGCTATAAGAATTCGCGCGAGGGATCCCGGTTTGAGCCGCTGTTCGCCATCCTGTCCGAACGGGACACGATGCGCGCCGAGGTCCTGGGAAAAGCCATGCGTTTCGGCGCCATGTTCGCAGTGGATGACCCACAGAAACAGGCCGAACTGCGCTGGTTCCCGAAGAAACGCGACCTTCATTTGTATTTGCAGAAAGACGCCGCCGACCTGTTCGGCGAAGTTGCCCAAGTGCGGTTCCAATCGCTGGCCGACGCGCTTGACGCAGACATCACCGTGAAAACCCGCCGCTGATAGCGCCCCGGCGCAGCGGGGTGGGAGGCCACGGCCCTAGCCCCAAATGCCAACACTCATGGGGGCGGGAGCTGTGTCGGGGCAGCGCCGCAAGGCGCTATAACTCTATCTCACCCGGCACGTCAGGCGCAGCAGGCAAAGGCGTTTTACGGCGAATGATGATGTCCCCATTGGGCAGCACTTCGGGCGCATGATACAGGCTCATGTCGCCCAGATCGTCGACGAAATCCTGCCACCCTTCGGCCAGAGGGGCCATCTCTTCGGCCAGCCCCTCCAGCAACAGGCCAAAGCCCTCGCGCAACAGCTCGGCACCTTCGTCCAGAGTGTCGTTCTTCTCCTCGGCCAGCGCAGGCAGCGCGCTCAGCGCCAGGATGGCGGTATATGTGATGATCTGTTTCATGCCCTTTACATGGGCACGCGCGCGTCACAAATCCAGATCAACGCTGACCGGAAAATGATCCGATCCCGTCAACAGCGCCTCGCGCAATTCGGGCGTGCGGTAACAGACCGGATCGTTAAACGGGTGCCAGATCCGCCAGTTCGGATCCAAGGCGCACAGATCCGGCGACAGCATGACATAGTCCAGCAACGCCTCTAGATACCGCTTTTCCTTGGCAATATAGAACCGCGCGGTGACGGGCATCCCCCCCACGCGCCGGTTAAAGGCCATGCGGGCGTGCGGATCATGCAGCTTCACCGCACCGTTTTCGCCCACCACAACCTCGACCCCGGATCGGCCGAACAGCTTCTCATACTCGTCCAACCCCGGGCCATCGTTGAAATCGCCCAGAACGATCAGGCTTTCTCCCGCCTCCAGGTGCCCTTCGATCCGTTGGCGCAGCCAGATGCATTGCGCCATCTGCTTGCGCCGGTTCTGGATCGCCACGCGCATGACTTCCTCGCGCCCACGCGCGCCATGCGGTGCCTTGGATTTCACATGTACACCGATCATGCGCAGCACGCGCCCCGTTGCCTTGACCGTCAAAGCCACCTCTAACGGCGGCTTGGAAAACCCGATCAGTTCCGGGGCGGCATCCACGTCGATATCCCAGCGAAACACCCCGTCAAACCGGGGCGCATACGGGTTGCCCTTCTTGCCAGTCTCACGGCCGATCGGATCATGCACGGCCTCCAAAAGGTCAGGATTATACAACAGCGCAATCTCTTGCTGAGTGTCATTTCGAAACCCTAGCAACGCCTTGCGCGCCCGCAAACCATAGTGCTTTGCGAAATTTTCAAGCGACCGCACCGTGTCGCGATGCCGGTTGTCGTCTGGTGCTTCGATCACCATGACCGCATCCGCATCCAGCGCGGTGAATACAATCCCCAGCGACGCCAGCTGATCGCCCCGCGTCACATCCTGACGTCCAGACCATTCGCCGTCTTCCAACAGCTGCCCGTCGCGGGCAAACAGGTTGCTGAACCATTCCACATTATAGGTTGCAATACGCATACGCCCCAGTCACCCCCGCGTTTCGTTGATTTCTTCCCAGGCGCGATTGACGGCAATCAGCCGTTTTTCAGCCAGCTTGATCGCCTCTTGCGGCACGCCACGGGCCATCATCCGATCCGGGTGGCTTTCGCGCACCTCGATGCGCCACACCTTGCGAATGTCGGCAAGAGGCGCGTCATGTTCAACCCCCAACACCTGATAGGGATCGGGGTCGGCATCCGGAACGAACCGCGAGCGCAGCTGGCGAAAATGCATGTCGTTCATGCCGAAAATCTCGCCCACACGGGTCAGGTATTCATTCTCGGCCGGGTGATATTCGCCATCCGCCATGGCGATGAAGAACAGGCCTTCCATCAGGTTACACAACGCCTTGTCATCATTGTGAAACATGGCCGCGACACGGGCGGCGTATTCTTCGAACCCGGCCACATCGGTGCGCGCCAGATTGAACACTCTAGCCGCGTTCTTTTCTTCCTCGGGCGGGATCGTGAACACCTCGCGAAAGGCTGAAACCTCATCGCGCGTGACCTGCCCGTCGGCCTTGGCCATCTTGGCCCCCAGCGCGATCACGGCAATGGCGAAACCGGCCGAGCGTTCTGGCGGCGTGCGCAGATGCGCGAAAACATCCGACAGGCTTTCGCCAGCCGTCAGCGCCGCAAGGGCATCAGTTATGCGCGTCCAAAGCGTCATGCGCCCTTGATAGAGGGATTCTCTTTGCGGTCACAGGACCTTCTGCATCAGAATCAGATCATGCCAGGCGTCGAACTTGTGCCCAACCTCGGACATTCGCCCGACGGTGACAAAGCCAAGGGCGGCGTGAAATGGCTCTCCGCCCGGGTTCGACCCTGACACGCCCGCAATCAGCGCGTGCACATCTTGGGCGCGGGCCTCCACCTCCAGCGCATCCATCAGGGCGCGACCAAGGCCACGCCCGCGGGCCTCAGGGGCCAACATGATCGAATGTTCTTTGGTTTGGGCATAACCAATGCCCGTACGAAACGGGGCAAAAGCGGCATATCCCAGGACCGCCCCGGCCTCTTCAGCCACGAAAAACGCATCCTGCTCGGCAATCGCGGTTTCGACCTCCGCCTGGGTCTTGGCGACCGCGTTAAAGGTGATCAAAGTCTTGAGAATTGCCAGGTTCCACAAGGCGCGGATTGCCGATGCGTCCGATGGATGGGCGCGCCGGATCACCTCAGGACCTTCACACCGGTCGGTGTCGAGATATCTGCGCGAAACGTGACCGTGTCCCCCTTGGTGATCGACACCCGCGCATCATTCAGCAAAGGCGCCAAGGCCACGCGCAGCCCATCGGCCTCTGGATGGGTAATGTCGACATGGAGCAGGCGGCAGCCGCTGTCAGGCAACACGTCACAGGCGCGTTTGCCACGCCATTCAATCAACCCGGGCGACGCGCCCTTGAACGGGTATTGCCCACTGTCCGGTATGGCCATCTGCCAACGCATGTCGCCCCGGCTCAGCGCCCGTTCCTGGCCGGTTCCAACGGGGGCCCTGTGCAGGGCATCAGTTAGACTTTTCACACGCATGACCCAGTTTGTCAGCCGCGCGTCCCCGGTAAAATAGTCCAAATCGAACATTCGCGGCAGATCCGCCCCTTGTGCTTCGGGGTCAACAGCGATGACTTCCAAATAGCTATCCGGCCCCAATGACAGCAACCGATTGTGCGTGCCGGTGCGCAGATGTTGCCCGCCCCCAGCCATCGGAACGCCCAAGGTTTGTTCGACATAAGAGACACCTTCTTCAAGCGTTGCCGCGCAGATGACGAGGTGATCCAGTTCTGCCAAGGTCATAGGCTGTCCTTCCGCTACAGTGCGCCGCCATCTTGGCACGTCATCCATGACAGGAAAATGCATTCTTTCGCCCCAAGCTGGCTTGATATTGAGCCCAAGAGCCCCATCTCGCGTACATAAGTAAAACTGTCGGATAATTCAGCGAGGTCCCCGATGTTGCTACGCGCCCTTGATCGTTTCTTTCGCCATGATGCGGCTGGGGGCATATTGTTGATGTTGTCGGCGGTGGCGGCCCTGGTGGTCGCGAACTCTGCGCTGGCACCCTATTATGCTGACGCGCTGGGGGCAAAGCTGGCGATCACCTTGAACGGTGAAGGGCTTCAAAAGCCTCTGATCCTGTGGATCAACGACGGCCTCATGGCGATCTTTTTCTTCCTGATCGGGCTTGAGCTGAAGCATGAACTGCTTGAAGGCAAACTGAAAAATCCGCGCGATGTCATCTTGCCGGGCATGGCGGCGGTGGGGGGCATGGCCGTGCCTGCGCTGATTTATGTCGCCCTGAACTGGGGCGATCCCACCACGATGACTGGCTGGGCTATCCCAGCGGCCACGGACATTGCTTTTGCCCTGGGCATCTTGGCGCTGGTCGGCACGCGCGCGCCCGCGTCGCTGAAAGTATTTCTGCTGACGCTGGCGATCCTGGATGATCTGGGGGCCATCGTTATCATCGCCCTGTTTTACACGGCCGATTTGAAGCTGGACTACCTGATCATGGCCTTGGCTCCCTTGATCGGACTGTTCCTATTGAACCACAAAGGAGCGCACCGAGTGGCCCCGGCCCTGTTGCTGGGCACAATCATGTGGTTCCTGGTGCTGAAATCCGGCGTGCATGCCACCTTGGCTGGCGTCATTACGGCCTTTTTCATCCCGCTCAAGGACAAATGGGGCAAGTCCCCGCTGCATGCGCTGGAAAATGGGCTGGCGCCATATGTGCTGTACCTGATCGTACCGATTTTCGCCTTTGCCAACGCCGGTGTGGTGCTGGCCGGCCTGTCGTTGGCCGACCTTTTCGCCCCCCTGCCTCTGGGCATCGCTGCGGGTCTGGTTGTGGGCAAACAGGTGGGCGTGTTTGGTCTGACCTTTGCCATGGTCAAACTGGGCTTTGCCCGCCTGCCACACGGGGCAAATTGGGCACATATCTATGGCGTCGCCTGCCTGGCAGGCATCGGGTTCACCATGTCGCTGTTTATCGGTGGGCTCAGCTTTGAAGATCCCGCGCTGATGAACCAAGTGCGCTTGGGCGTTTTGTCCGGCTCGTTGGTGTCGGCACTGTTGGGATATGCCGTTTTGATGGCGGCCGGGCGGGTGCAGGGCCCCGCCCAACCAGATGTCGTTACGACCGGATAATCGACAGGATTTCCTGCGCCGCTTCGGGAATATTCGTGCCAGGGCCGAAAATTGCCTTCACGCCGGATTTATACAGGAAATCATAGTCTTGCTGCGGAATAACTCCGCCGCAAATGACGATGATGTCCTCGGCGCCCTGTTCTTTCAGGGCTTCGATCAGCTTGGGCGCCAGGGTCTTGTGACCCGCTGCCTGCGAGCTGATGCCAACGATATGCACGTCATTGTCGACGGCGTCCTGTGCGGCCTCTTCAGGGGTTTGGAACAGCGGTCCCACGTCGACGTCAAAGCCGATATCGGCAAAGGCCGTGGCGATGACTTTCGCACCCCGGTCATGGCCGTCCTGGCCCATTTTCACCACCAACATACGGGGGCGACGGCCCTCGGCCTCGGCGAATTCTTCAACCGATTTCTGGATTGCGGCAAAGCCTTCGTCACCTTCATAGGCGGCGCCATAAACACCGGCCAGCATCTTCACTTCGGCGCGGTGGCGACCGAATTCGTCTTCCATAGCCATGCTGATTTCTCCCACAGTGGCGCGGGCCCGGGCGGCTTCGACGGCGGCCTCAAGCAGGTTGCCGCCATCCTTGGCGCGACGGGTCAGTTCGGCCAAAGCGGCCTGGCACGCGGCGGTATCGCGCGTGCTTTTGATCGTCTCCAACCGGGCAATCTGACTTTCGCGCACGGCAACATTGTCGACGTCCAGAATCTCGATGGGATCTTCTTTCGCTAGCTTGTGCTTGTTCACCCCAACAATAACTTCCTCGCCCCGGTCGATCATCGCCTGACGCTTGGCTGCCGATTCCTCGATCCGCAGTTTCGGCATGCCCGAGGCGACGGCTTTCGTCATCCCGCCCATGCTTTCGACCTCTTCCATCAGCGCCCAGGCCTGATCGGCCAGCTCGGCCGTCAGGCTTTCGACGTAATAGGACCCCGCCAGCGGGTCGACCACATTGGTCACGCCGGTTTCTTCCTGCAAGATGATCTGCGTGTTGCGGGCGATCCGCGCCGAAAACTCGGTCGGCAGCGCAATGGCTTCGTCCAACGCGTTGGTGTGCAGCGACTGCGTGCCGCCCAGAACCGCCGACATGGCCTCATAGGCCGTGCGGATCACGTTGTTATAAGGATCCTGTTCCTGCAACGACACACCGGACGTCTGACAGTGTGTACGCAGCATTTTCGACCGTTCAGATTTCGCGCCGAATTCGGTCATGACCTTGTGCCACAACAGACGTGCGGCGCGCAGCTTGGCAGCCTCCATGAAGAAATTCATGCCGATGGCAAAGAAGAATGACAGACGCCCGGCGAACTTGTCGACATCCATGCCTGCGTTGATCGCAGCGCGTACGTATTCGCGACCATCCGCCAGCGTATAGGCCAGCTCCTGCACCAGGTTCGCGCCAGCCTCTTGCATGTGATAGCCCGAGATCGAAATGCTGTTGAATTTCGGCATCTCGTTGCTGGTATATTCGATGATGTCCGCGATGATTTTCATCGAGGGTTCAGGCGGATAGATATAGGTGTTGCGCACCATGAACTCTTTCAGAATGTCATTCTGAATGGTGCCCGCCAGCAGCGATTTGTCGTGGCCCTGCTCTTCACCCGCGACGATAAAGCTGGCCAGGATCGGCACGACCGCACCGTTCATGGTCATCGACACCGACACCTTGTCCAACGGGATACCGTCGAACAGGATTTTCATATCCTCGACGGAATCGATTGCAACGCCGGCCTTGCCGACATCGCCAACCACACGAGGGTGGTCGCTGTCATATCCGCGGTGCGTGGCCAGATCGAAGGCGACCGACACGCCCTGCTGACCGGCGGCCAGGTTTTTGCGATAAAAC
>DFBF01000182.1:0-310 GCA_002367285.1 Rhodobacteraceae bacterium UBA3087
ATCGAAATCGAAGCCGCCGCCTTTCGCCGCCTGCAAAAGCACCTGATGCAGGACCGCCCGGACGTGCAGAACATCGACATGATGAACCTGACCGGGTTTTGCCGCAACTGCCTGTCACGTTGGTATCAAGAGGCCGCAAATGAACGGGGCATCGAGATGGACAAAGCCCAGGGGCGCGAAGCTTATTACGGCATGCCCTATGCCGATTGGCGCGCCAGCCAACCCGAGGCCAGCCCGCAGAAACAGGCGGCGTTTGAGGTGGCGTTCAAGGAAAACGTGCTGGACGCCAAGGACTGATCCTATGGGCGCC
>DFBF01000182.1:407-556 GCA_002367285.1 Rhodobacteraceae bacterium UBA3087
TCAGACCAACTGGCACAATTCGTGCGCGACGCCCTGATTGCAGACAAATCACGCGACCAGATCGCCCAGGCATTGGAGCAGGCCGGATGGGCCCAGAACGAAGTATCCGACGCCTTGGCAACCTGGGTTGATGCCAAGTTTCAGCCGCC
>DFBF01000182.1:586-1024 GCA_002367285.1 Rhodobacteraceae bacterium UBA3087
TGTTCGGCGCCCTGGCCTTTACCGCCTGGCACATCACCAGCCTGCTGTTTCAGGCCATCGACGTGCTGATCCCCAAGGCGGGCGATGAATTCCGCAATTGGGAGCGTGAGATGATGCGCTTTTCCATCTCGTCCCTGATCGTGTCGACGCCCCTGTTCCTCTGGCTGCACAGCCGCGCCAAACGTGCCATTGCCAAGGCACCGGGCAAACGACGGTCGATGGTGCGCAAATGGGTCGGCTATATCACCATGTTCTTTGCCGCCTGCACGCTGCTGGGCGATCTCGTCTTTGTGATCTTCCGCTTTCTCGAAGGCGATCTGACCCTGCAAATCGCGTTGAAATCCGGCGTGTTGGCCGTGGTGGCCGGATCAATCTTCGCCTATTTCCGCGCTGAAATCGGAGGGGATGACAATGATGCGTGATGCGCCGCGTGATGCG
>DFBF01000182.1:1154-5020 GCA_002367285.1 Rhodobacteraceae bacterium UBA3087
TGCCTTGCCCGCCAGAACGATATGGTTATCCCGGAAGAATTGCTCGCGCAGGCCGCTTGCGGCCCGCTTGACGGGCTACGGGACCCGTTTTCAGGCAGCGCCATCCAATTTGAGAAGCTCGGGGACAGGCTCTATTTGCTGTGCACTGAGCTTGAGCTGGCCAGCGACTACGAAGACGACAAGACCTTCGCTGGTGGGCGGCTTCGGGCCGACAGCGGTTGTATCCGATACGAATACCACCCCTGAACGCAAAAACCCGCGCGCACGACGCGGGTTTTTCATGTTCTTTGACCCCGATCAGACCGCCTTTTTCAGGCTCTCTTCCAGGTAAATTTCGCGCAGCCGCAGGGCAACTGATCCGGGTTCGCCATCGCCAACTTTTGCCCCGTCAATTTCCACCACCGGCATGACAAAGGCGCTGGCCGAGGTAAAGAATGCCTCGTCCGCCTGTTGCGCCTCTTCGATGGTGAACGACCGCTCCTCGACCTCCATCTGCGCCTCGCGCGCGAACCGCAGCACGGCGGCGCGGGTGATGCCGTGCAGGATATCGGTCGACAACGCACGGGTGATGATCTTGCCGCCCTTGACGATATAGGCGTTGTTCGAAGTGCCTTCGGTCACATAGCCATCTTCGACCAGCCAGGCGTCATCGCACCCCGCCGCCTTGGCCATCATTTTGCCCATCGACGGGTACAACAACTGCACGGTCTTGATGTCACGACGGCCCCAGCGGATGTCTTCGATGCTGATGACTTTCACCGGCGACACCTTCGCGGCAAGACCCGGTTTGTTCTGCGTAAACAACACGATGGTGGGGGTGCAGACCTCTGGGTCGGGAAAGGCAAAATCACGATCGCCGGGCGCGCCACGGGTGATTTGCAAATACACCAGGCCTTCGTCGATACCATTGTCGGCGACCAGTTTGTGATGCACCGCCAACAGGTCCTCTTTCGAGATCGGGTTGGGCATGTCGAGTTCATTCAAAGACCGGTCCAGACGCACCGCATGGCCGTCAAAATCCACCAGCTTGCCGCCCAGCACCGAGGTGACCTCGTAGACCCCATCGGCAAACAGAAAGCCGCGATCAAAGATCGAAATCTTGGCGTCTTCTTCGGGCAGGTACTCTCCGTTTACATATACGGTGCGGCTCATGTGTCTCTCCTTGCCTTGGCGTTCAATCGGCGCGAAATGGATTGACCGCGCCTGCTGTTCCTGTTGTTGCTATCCCGGTAACGCGAAAAGCGAAAAAGGGAAAGCCATGACCTCGTCCAACTCTGCTTTGATCATGCTGGTCGCGGGTATCGGTATTCCGGTGCTGGCCGCTTTGAATGCGGCACTGGGGCAACGTCTGGGCTCGCCCATCGCGGCCGGGTTGATCCTGTTTGTGGTGGCATTTCTGACCACCGGAGCCGTGTTCCTGCTGACCGGCGCGTCGCTGAAGGGCGCGCTGTCTGCCCCGCCGCATCTGTTTCTGGGCGGCACGCTGGTGGCCTTTTATGTGCTGACGATCACCTGGATCGCACCCACATTCGGCATCGGCAACGCGGTGTTCTTTGTGTTGATCGGCCAGCTGATTTCGGCCGCCGCGATCGACCATTTCGGCCTGTTTGGCGCGCAGGTTCACCCGCTGACCCTGGCGCGCACAGGTGGCATCACGGTCATGGCGGCGGGCGTGTTCCTGACCCAGATCGCCGGACGCGCCTGAGCTCAGCCCCACAACGCAGGTGTTGGCGGATGCACGCCGGCGGTGTCAAACTGCAACGGCGTGTCGCGGTCTTCGGCCAGCAACAGCGGCCCGTCCAGATCGGTGACCATCGCCCCCTGTGCCACCAACGTGGCAGGTGCCATCGCCAGCGATGATCCCACCATGCAACCGACCATGACCTGATAGCCCTCGGCCAACGCCGCATTGCGCAGCGCCAGCGCCTCGGTCAAGCCGCCGGTCTTGTCCAGCTTGATGTTCACCACATCATATTTGCCCTTCAGACCCGGCAGACTGGCGCGGTCATGCGCGCTTTCGTCGGCACAGACGGGCACCGGGCGGTCCATACCGATCAGCGCGTCATCATCGCCAGCCGGCAAGGGCTGTTCGACCAGATCAACGCCCAGACGCACCAGATGCGGCGCCAGATCGGCGTAAACCGCCGCAGACCAGCCTTCGTTGGCGTCAATAATGATGCGAGATTGCGGTGCCCCGGATCGGACGGCCTCCAGACGCGGCATGTCATCGGGCGTGCCCAGCTTGATCTTCAACAGCGGGCGAAAAGCGTTCTTGGCGGCCTGCGCCTGCATTTCGGCAGGGTCTGCCAGCGACAACGTATAGGCGGTGATTTCCGGCCCCGGCGCGCCCAGCCCGGCCAGCTGCCAAACCCGTTTGCCCGCCCGCTTGGCCTCAAGATCCCACAGCGCACAATCCACCGCATTGCGCGCGGCCCCAGCGGGCAACAGGTCATACAGCCCGGCGCGGGTCACATCGCCCGGCAGGCTCAGGATTTCCTCGGTTACGCTGTCCAGCGTTTCACCGTACCGCGCATAGGGCACACATTCGCCCCAGCCCTTATGCGTGCCGTCATTCACACGCACGGTCAACACTTTCGCTTCGGTCCGCGAGCCACGCGAAATGGTAAACACTTGCGCCAGTTTAAACGTATCAGGGGTCACAGTTATCCGCACGACACCCTCCTTTTCCTCTTGCCCGAAATATCCCAGGGGGTCTGGGGGACTGGTCCCCCGGCTTCGTGGGTCTGGGGGCCAGTCCCCCAGATCTATCGTTGACGCAGCTTACACAGCCGCCAGCGCATCCACCAGACGACCGGCGCCCTGACGGAACGGGTCCACGGTGGGCAGGCCCATCCGCTCCTCGACCCCGGCCAGATAGGCTACGGCGTCCTCTTCGCTCATGTGCTGCGTGTTGACGGAAATGCCGACGACCTGACAGGCCGGGTTCGCCACCCGTGCCAGCGTCAGCGCAGTGTCGCGCAACAGCTCCAGCGACGGCGCGGTATAGTCCGGCAGACCCCGCATGTGGTCGCGGGTCGGCTCGTGGCTCAGGATCAGCGCGTCGGGCTGGCCACCATGGATCAACGCCATGGTCACCCCGGAATAGGACACGTGGAACAGGCTGCCCTGCCCCTCGATCAGGTCCCAGTGGTCCGGGTCATTGTCCGGCGAGATGTATTCCACAGACCCGGCCATGAAATCAGCCACAACCGCGTCCAACGGCACGCCGTCGCCGGTGATCAGAATGCCGGTCTGCCCGGTGGCCCGAAAACTTGCTTTTATGCCGCGTGCGTCCATTTCACGGTGCATGGCCAGCGCCGTATACATCTTGCCGACCGAACAGTCCGTGCCAACGGCCAGACACCGCTTGCCGGTGCGCTTGACGCCATTGGCGATGGGATATTCCACCTCGGGCACGCGCACATCGTGCAGTTCGCGCCCGCAGGCCTCGGCAACGGCGACCAGGTCCGCTTCGTCACGCAACAGGTTGTGCAGGCCCGAGGCCAGGTCGAACCCTTCCTCCAGCGCCATCACCAGCACCTTTTTCCAGGCCTGGCTGATCACGCCACCCCGGTTGGCCACCCCGATGACCAGCGTCTTGGCGCCCGCCGCTTTCGCCTGTTCCAGGCTCATGTCGGTCAGACCCAGATCGGCCTTGCAGCCGTCCATACGGAATTGGCCAATCGCATTGTCCGGGCGCCAGTCCTTGATGCCCTGCGCCACTTTCGCGGCCAGTTGGTCAGGCGCGTCGCCCAGGAACAGCAGGTAAGGGGTCTTGATCATGGCAGCCTCGCAAGATTCGTGTGTCACGGTGTTGTTTCGCAGGATAATCGCGCGCCCTTTGGGCAAAAGGCTCGCAAGAGTGC
>DFBF01000182.1:5108-14596 GCA_002367285.1 Rhodobacteraceae bacterium UBA3087
AAAGCTAGACGTAACTTCCTTACAAGGAGACCGCCATGTCCTTCCGCATCCAACCCACCGCCCCCGCACGCCCGAACCGCTGCCAGCTGTTCGGTCCGGGATCGAACACCAAACTGTTCCCGAAAATGGCCGCCTCGGCCGCCGATGTGATCAACCTGGACCTGGAAGATTCGGTCGCCCCCAGCGACAAGGACACCGCGCGCGCCAATATCATCGAAGCCCTGAACACGATCGACTGGGGCACCAAATACATGTCCGTGCGCATCAACGGGCTGGACACGCCGTACTGGTATCGCGACGTTGTCGACCTGTTGGAACAGGCCGGGGACCGGATTGACCAGATCATGATCCCGAAAGTGGGCTGCGCCGCAGACGTCTATGCGGTCGACGCGCTGGTCACCGCGATTGAACGCGCCAAAGGCCGCACGAAACCGATCAGCTTTGAGGTCATCATCGAAAGCGCCGCAGGTCTGGCCCATGTCGAAGAAATCGCCGCCTCGTCCCCCCGCCTGCAAGCCATGTCGCTGGGCGCTGCGGATTTCGCCGCCTCGATGGGCATGCAAACCACCGGCATCGGCGGCACGCAGGAAAACTACTATATGCTGCACGGCGATACGCGCCACTACTCCGATCCGTGGCACTGGGTGCAAACAGCCATCGTCGCCGCCTGCCGCACCCATGGAATTCTACCGGTCGACGGCCCGTTCGGAGACTTTTCCGATGACGAGGGCTATATCGCGCAGGCCAAACGCTCGGCCACGCTGGGCATGGTCGGCAAATGGGCCATCCACCCGAAACAGATCGCCCTGGCAAACGAGGTATTCACCCCCTCGGCCGAGGCCGTCGCCGAAGCCCGCGAAATCCTGGCCGCGATGGAAACCGCAAAAGCCAATGGCGAAGGCGCGACCGTCTACAAGGGCCGTCTGGTCGACATCGCGTCGATCAAACAGGCCGAGGTCATCGTGGCCCAGTCCGAACTGATCGCGGCAAACTAATACGTCCGGGGCGGGCCGCAAAGCCCGCCCCACGTCCCAATCCTGAGCGGGGCTTGCCCCCGCGAGGTATCAAGCGTTGCTGTAAGCAACTCGTTTTGGCACCGCTATGGGCACACGCCGCCGATGTTCAGATAGCGACCATAGACCCAGCCATTCGGGTCTGGTTGACCCCAATACGGGTCAAGACAACGCCCGGACATGCATTGCACGCGGTACCAGTTGCCAGCCCGATCCCAGACTGAAATCTCGTCACCGCGATACAGCTCACCCAACTGATTGTATCCCGTACCGGGGCCTGTGCGCACGGCCAGAAACCCGTTACCGGCATTGTGGTTATACTGGCTGACGGGCTTCACCCCGACAACATATCCGGTGCAATCCCCGGCCATCACAGGTGCGGCGGCAAAGGTGAAAACGGCGGCGGCAAGAAGGGCAATACGGCGCAACATGTGACGCTCCCTCAGCTATGGGTGCTGGCCGATCCAGCACCCTGGATACGCCAAGTTTATCGCACAAAACGCCGCCCGCCCATGACGTGGATCAGCTTCGTTCGATCACCGATCAGCTTCGCTTGATCACCGATCAGCCTCGCTTGATCAACACCAGCCCCGACAGGACAATCACCACACTGCCCGCAATGGTCCACATGTCCGGGCGTTCGCCGAACACCAGAACGCCCAGCCCCATGGCCAACACCAGACGTGAATAGCGGAACGGCGCGACAACGCTGATATCGCCCAGCCGCATGGATTTGGTCAGCGCGTTATAGGCGAACACGCCAAACGCAATGATCCCCGCCAGGATCGCCCAAACGCTGGGCGCGGGCATCACCGCCCCTCCGGTGACGGACAGGATCACGATGCCCGACAGCGTCAGCATGGCAAAACCCAGCACACCCAATTGCAGGTTCGACATGCCCCGGGGCGCCGCACGTGATCCCAGATCGCGCCCGGCAAAGCCCAACATGCCGATGACGGCCAGGATCGACAGAACGTCAAACCCCTCGGGTCCCGGGCGCAGGATCATCAGGACACCGCCAAAGCCCACCGCAATCGCCGCCCAACGCCGCCATCCGACATGTTCGCCAAAGAACACCACCGCCCCCAGCGCCACCACCAAAGGCGTTGCCTGCAAGATCGCCGAGGCCGAGCTGAGCGGGGTCAGCGTAATCGCCAACGCAAAGAACAGCCGCCCGACCACTTCGCTGACCGACCGCAGCACCATAGCGCGCGACCGGATTGCACCGTGCAAAATCGGCTGTCCTGCCCGCAGGGTCAGAGCAGAAAATACCGCCAGACCGCCCAGACCAAACGTGATGATCACCTGACCGACCGGCAGCTGCTGCGCCGCCAGCTTGATCAGCATGTCTTCGACGGCAAACCCGGCCATGGCGGCCACCATCCAGGCGGCCCCGCGCAGGTTGTCGTGTGGTCCTGTATGCATCCCGGCACCTCCTGCGCCGTTTGTGACGACGCGGTCGCAGGCTGTCAAAACAGAACTCTTGTGGGCGCGGATCAATCTGGCTTGAATGCCGGGGCGGACGGCCCTGACCGGACAATCGCGTCAAACCAAAACCGCCAGCGTTTTGCCCGGGGCTGGATTGGCGGGGGGGGCAGCGGGCGGCGCCTTTGCATGCACAGGGCCGGTTCCTTCGCGTTCACACATCCCCGCACGCCACGAGTTGCATTGACCCGCCGTCAGGTCCATATATCCACGCAAGTGAACAGCGGGAGCGTGACATGACCAATTACCTCGAGTTTGAAAAACCCCTGGCCGAAATCGAAGGCAAGGCGGAAGAGCTGCGCGCCATGGCGCGGGCGAACGAGGAAATGGATGTCGAAAAAGAGGCCGCTGCACTGGACAAAAAGGCCGCGGACCTGCTGGGCGAGCTGTACAAGGACATGACCGCCTGGCGCAAATGCCAGGTCGCACGTCACCCCGACCGGCCCCACTGCATGGATTACGTGAACGCGTTGTTCAGCGAATTCACCCCGCTGGCGGGCGACCGAAACTTTGCCGACGATCTGGCAATCATTGGCGGGCTGGCCCGTCTGGGGGATCAGCCCGTGGTCGTTCTGGGCCAGGAAAAGGGCCACGACACGAAAACCCGCATCCTGCGCAATTTCGGCATGGCGCGGCCCGAAGGCTATCGCAAGGCGGCCCGCCTGATGGATCTGGCGGACCGGTTCGGCCTGCCGCTGATCACGCTGGTGGACACCACGGGGGCCTATCCCGGCAAAGGCGCCGAAGAACGCGGCCAGTCCGAGGCGATCGCCCGCGCCACCGAACGCAGCCTGAACATGAAAAGCCCGGTCATTTCGGTGATCATTGGCGAAGGCGGCTCGGGCGGGGCTGTGGCGCTGGCGACCGCGAACAAGGTCATGATGCTGGAACATTCGGTCTATTCGGTGATCAGCCCCGAGGGCTGTGCGTCGATCCTGTGGAAGGACGCCGAGAAAATGCGCGAGGCCGCCGAGGCGCTGCGCCTGACCGCGCAGGACCTGAAGGAACTGGGCGTGATCGACCGCATTATCGCCGAACCCGTGGGCGGCGCGCAACGCGCGCCCGAAGACACCATGGCCGCCGTTGGCCGCGCATTGCAGGTCGAACTGACCGCTTTGATGAAGAAGATGGACGGCGACACGTTGATGAAACAACGCCGCGAAAAATTCCTGAAAATCGGCTCCAAGGGGCTGGCGGCATAATTCAAATGTGCGCCTGACGGCGCGCTTGATGCCTTGCCATCAGCTGCGCCGCCGGCTCAGGCAGGCGCGCGTTTCAACACCTGTGAGACCGGGCGACGCAGGGACTGTGGCAAGGCCGCGCCGCGCTCGATCCGCAACACCAGAATGGGGCGTTGGTCACCCAGCCCCAGCAGCGATTGCAGCTGGGCACGCTGGCCGGGCTCTTCGACCGTCTGATTGACGAAACTGGTTTTCAAACCATCGGCTGTGGCCTGAAGTTGCAGGCGCTGACAGGCTTGGCCCGCCTTGACCCACCCCGCCGGAGCGTTGCTGGGCGCAACCAGCACCGCGATGGCGGCTGAGCTGTCGATCTGGCTGCGGGTGGTCTGGCGGGTCGTGATGGCCTCAAACAGCGCGCTGGGCGTCGCCGGACCGGGCGTCAGTTCGACCGTGGGCAGCCTCTGTCACCAGGGCAGTTTCCCCGCCCATCCCCCGTGCGGCCGCCGCCAGCGACAGGTTTTCCAACGCACAGCCCAGCGAGGCCCAGAGATGGTGGTCATCCGGGTCAATAATCGGCGTGCAGCGGTGTGGATCTGGCAGGATACGCAGCCCGCCCAGCACAGGCAGAAACTGCCAGGGCTGGGTGTTGTGGCCATTGGCGGCCAGCGTGGCAAAGCGGGTCAGGTCGGCCAGGTCGGGCGTTTTCGGCAAGGGTGCGCGCAGCGTTGTCATCGCCTGACAGTGGGCCGATGCGCCCTGTGACCCGCGCCGCCCACGGCCAAAACCCCTCCGGCAATGACGAAACGTCGGGACAAGATCATGGCGCATCTCCTGACCCCGGTCTAGCGGCACTGGATCACAGCGCCATGACGTGGGTCAAATCGGCCCCTACCACATGGTTTTCGCCGCCCGTATTGCCCAGTCCTGATCATAGCTTTCGCCGTCGAAATCGCCCGACGTCATCTCGCGCAGCATATCGCCGACACTGGGCAGACCCGCGCTGTCATCGCGCGACCACAGCCCGGCGCGCATCACCGCGCGGGCACATTGGGAATACACCTCGTGAATGCGGATGACAGTTACCGTGCGGGGCTGCGCGCCGCCCTTTTCAAACCGGGCGCAGAGGTCGGCGTCCGCCGTCACGCGGCCTTCTCCGTTCACGCGCACCACGTTGTTTGACCCCGGCACCATGAACATCAGCGACACGCGCCCATCGCGCACGATATTGCGCAGACTGTCGATGCGCATGTTGCCACGCCAATCGGGCAAGGCCAGCGTCTTGGGGTCCAGCTCCAACACCGCCGGGCCATCGTCGCCGCGCGGTGTTGCGTCGGTGCCTTCAGGCCCCACCGTGGTCAAGACACAGAACCGGCTGGTCATGATCCAAGCGCGATAGGTCGGTGTCAGGCGGTCGGCGACCTTGACCAGAGCGGCCTCGCCAGGGTCGCCATACAGCGCCTCGAGCGTCTCAGTTGTCAGGAATTTCATGCGGGGCCTCCAGCACGAAACCGGCCTCGGCCATCAAACGGTTCGAGCCCTCTTCCACAGCCGTCTCCATCGCGACCATAAAATCACCCATCTCTAGCCCCGGATCTATCGCCGGCAGGAATTCCATCACCGCCATACCTGGGTATCGCATGATGCCATGGCGTTTCCAGAACACGCCGACATTGGTGGCGGCGGGCACGCAGGGCTGTCCGGTTTCCTTGTATAAAACCCCCGTGCCGATCTTGTATTTCTTATGCGCTCCGGCGGCGACACGGGTGCCTTGGGGAAAGATGATCAACTGGCCGGGGGCGACCGCGCCGGACGACACGTCGGCCACCATTTTCTTGATCGCCTGACCGCCTTTGCCCCGATCCACCGCCACACAGCCCATCGCTTTGGCGACATATCCGACGATCGGGGTCCACAGGATTTCCTTTTTCATGATGAATTTCGGGCGCGGCGTCACATTGGTGATCAGGATGATGTCAAAAAAGCTCTGGTGTTTTGAGGCGATGATCACCTCGTCCGTCGGCGGCGTGCCCCGGATTTCACTTTTCAGCCCGATCATCCAGGACGCGGTCCAGCGCACCCAACTGGTATAGGTGTGAACGGTCACAAACACACGGTCACGCTTCACCATCACCTGCGGCAGAAAAAACAGCGCGATGAGAACCATGGAAACGTACATCTGGATGACGAACAATAGCGACATGATCCATTGGAAAGCGGTTCGCATCAGCTGCGCTCCTTTAACGTGGTGATGGCGGCGTTGCGGGTGGCGGCAAAGGCCACAAGCGCGGTCAGGGGTGGGATGGTCAGAGGCCACAGCCAATGTGCGCCCTGAAAGCCAAGCCCGGTCAGGAACCCGCCCGCCGCATCCGCACTGGGCAAAGCGGCCAGCGCGACCATGCCCAAAACCGTGCCCACGGTGGCCCCGGCCAAGGCGCGCAGGGTGTAGCGGCGCACAAACGCGCGCGCGATATAGGCGTCCAGCGCGCCGACCAGACGCAGCACGCGGATGACTTGGGCGTTGGCTGCCAGCGCCGCGCTGGCCGCCAGCGTGATCATCACGGCGGTGGTGGCGGCGATCAACAGGATCGACACCAGGCCCAGCGCGCGCAACCGCTCGGCGGCACGCACCAGCGGCTCGCGCCAACGGGTGTGGTCATCCAGCACCGCACCGGGTGCTTCACCGGCCAGACGGGCACGCAGACCGGCGGCGTCATATCCGTCATCGTCCTCAACCACCTCGATCAGACGGGGGATCGGCAGGGTGTCCAGCGGCAGGTCGGGGCCGAACCAGGGTTCCAGCAGGGCGTGTTGTTCTTCGTCCGACAGGGGGCGGGCATCCTTCACGCCGGGGGTGGTGGCCAGCACCTCCATCACGGCCAGGATCTGTGCGTCCATCTGGCCCTCAGGCGCAGAAATACGGATGGTTGAACTTTGCGCCAGCGCGTCCCCCCAGCGATCCGCCAACCGCCCCGTCGCCAGCGACAAGGCCAGCGCAAAGACCGTCAGAAAGGCCATGGCCGCGGCGGCAAACACGGTCAGGCGGGCGGTGAACCCGGTGGGCGGCACAACGCGGTCGGCTTGGGCGTCACCGGCAACAAAATGCAGGGTTTTGGACAAATACGCGTTCACAGATCCGCCCCCGCCAATTGCAATTTATGGTCCGAAATCCGCAACACCCGCGCCGATACCTGCGCCTTGGCCGACCGGATCAGGTTCATGTCATGGGTGGCGATCATCACGGTCTTGCCCATGCGGTTCAGCTCGACCAACAAGGTCAGCAGACGCAGCGACATCTCCCAATCGACATTGCCTGTGGGTTCATCCGCCAGGATCACATCGGGCGACATGATGATGGCGCGCGCCAGGGCCGCGCGTTGCCGTTCCCCGCCGGACAATTCGGGCGGGTGGGCCCCGGCCTGGGCCTGAAGCCCGACCCATTTCATCAGCTCGTTCAATTCCGCCGGATCAACGGCGCGATTTGACACGGTCAGCGGCAGCGCGATGTTTTCAGCCACCGACAGATGGTCCAGAAACTGGCAATCCTGATGCACCACGCCAATGCGCCGCCGCATCAGGGCGACATCGTCGCGGGTCAGGCCGCGCGCATCCTGATCAAACAGCGCAACCCGGCCGCGCGTTGCCAGCAATTCGCCGTAACACAGTTTCAGCAGGGTTGTTTTGCCCGCCCCGGACGGGCCGGTCAGGAAGTGGAAAGACCCCGGCGCCAGCTTTAACGAGAGCTCGGTCAGAAGCGTTCCACCGCCATAGCCATAGGAAACATCTTCAAGCTCAATCACATCATATCCCCGGTTACGCTTTCGCAACAGTTTTGCCTCAGGTTGGGGTTTGTTTCAATCCGCCGATTGCAAAGGTTTGATTTTCCGTATGATTGCGCTCATACTGCGGCCAATCAAGGCAGGGTACGGACGCCCAAAGGGCGACGAATACGGGGGCAAAGATGCGGCTAGTATGCCCGAATTGCGGGGCTCAATATGAGATCGACGACCGGGTGGTGCCTGCCGCCGGGCGTGATGTGCAATGTTCCAGCTGTGGCCATGCGTGGTTCCAGAAACATCCCGATCGTGACGCGGACCTGGCCGATGAACTGGGCACGGTACCGCCCGTAAGCGACCCGACCCCGCAGGCCGATGTGCAAGATGATGTGGCGCAGGACGATGCGGCGCAAGACGCCACGCCGGATCCCGTGGCCGAGACCTATGACGACAATTACGGCGACGAGTACTCCGAGGACCGCCTGGATCAGGGCGACACGGCAGATCAGGACAACGCCCCCGCCCCCGTTCCCCAGGGCCTGGATGACGGGGTGCGCGACATCCTGCGTCAGGAAGCTGAGCGCGAAATGGAGCACCGCTCGCATGAGCAGGAGCAACTGGAAAGCCAGCCGGACCTGGGTCTGGACGCCACAGCCGAGGACGACGAAGACGACCGCCGCGCCCGCGTCAAGGAACGCATGACCCGCCTGCGCGGATTGCCCGAGGACGAGCCCGAAGTCGAAGACGGCACCGGCGCACGGCGCGATCTGCTGCCCGATATCGAAGAAATCAATTCGACCCTGGATGCCTCAGGCGACGACGTGGGCAACCTGCCCCCGGACGTGACCATTGGCAAACGGCGCGGTGGCGGGTTCCGGCGCGGGTTCCTGTTCATGATCACGTTGGCCGCGCTGGTGGTGATCCTATACATCATGGCCCCGAAACTGGCCGAAGCCGTGCCCGCGCTGGCGCCGCTTTTGGACGGGTTTGTCAGCGCTGTCGACAAGGCCCGCATGATGCTGGATGGCGCGGCGAAATCGGCGATCGAAGCCATGCAGGGCATGATTGCGGGCGGCGAAACAGCGAACTGATCCGGCCCTGCCGTGGGCACCTGACACGAAAAGGGGCGCGGATCATCGCGCCCCCTCAGTTCTTGTCCCCAGTCCTGATCGCCGGCTTACGACGCCTGGCTCAGGATGAAGCGAACCAGCCCATCGTCATTGCCTTCCAGCGCCACTTTCAAGCGCAGCAATTGGTTGGTTGAGTACGCGGCAGGATCAACGTCCAGCCCACGGGCCAGTTGCACATGGCCTGCCGAGCTGCGCGAGCCTTCACCGGCGCGGTTTTCATGCGACAGGTAGAAGCGGGCAGTTTTCTCATCATTGTCCCGGATCGCGGCGTTCAGAAGGACCAGCTCGGGGGTCGTGAACTCCGCCGGATTCACATTGGCCGTCCGAGCCAGCTGAATGTGACCAGCGCCGGACCGGTCATCGCCAGCCAATGCAGCGCCGGAGCGACCGCCATAGGTTTTGATGAAATCCACCCGGGCGTGGTCATTTTGAGCCTGAGCCACGAGGATCTGGGACAGCTCACCGTTGGTAAAGGCACCCGAGGCCACACCGGCCGCGCTGGCCAGTTGATCATTTGCGAATGCCGGGGCGGCAACGGCCAGGGACAGCGCGACGGAGGCAGCGATGGAGGTAAAACGTGTCATTTTGGGTTTCCTTACAGATTGATTTGGGTTGGTTGAAGGGATCAGGCCAGATGGCCGGGTTTGGGTCGAAACCGCCCCAACGAAAGCGCGGCGAAACCCGTTCTGGGGTCCTGTGTTACGCTGTCCGTCATCGGGTGGCTCCTAACCTGATTGAGTGTGTGAGCCGTCATCTTGACCGCCCGGTACAGTCCATTTAGGAGCCGTTGACCGATCGGTCAACACTAAGCCAGTTTTTTTTGCGTTTTGTCTGGTTTGAAAGTTTTGCATAGGTTAAAACCTTGATTTTACAGCAAACAATCCTATCTCCCCACTTGCCAACCGG
>DFBF01000285.1 GCA_002367285.1 Rhodobacteraceae bacterium UBA3087
CGACCTGACCAAGGACAAGATGGCCTTGCAGCGCCTGAAAGAAGCCGCTGAAAAAGCCAAGATCGAACTGTCGGCCTCGTCCAAGACCGAAATCAACCAGCCGTTCATCTCGATGGGCGCTGACGGCCAGCCGCTGCACATGGTGATGAGCCTGACGCGCGCCAAGCTGGAAAGCCTGGTTGGCGACCTGATCAAGGCTTCGATGAAGCCCTGTGCGGCCGCTCTGAAGGACGCGGGCCTGTCCACCAGCGACATCGACGAAGTCGTGCTGGTTGGCGGCATGACCCGTATGCCCAAAGTGATCGCCGAAGTGACCAAGTTCTTCGGTAAAGAGCCGCACAAGGGTGTGAACCCGGACGAAGTCGTTGCCATGGGCGCCGCCATTCAGGCCGGTGTTCTGCAAGGCGACGTGAAAGACGTGGTTCTGCTGGACGTAACGCCCCTGTCGCTGGGCATCGAAACGCTGGGTGGCGTGTTCACCCGCCTGATCGATCGCAACACGACGATCCCGACGAAGAAGTCGCAGATCTTCTCGACCGCCGAAGACAACCAGAACGCCGTGACCCTGCGCGTGTTCCAGGGCGAACGTGAAATGGCGTCTGACAACAAAATTCTGGGTCAGTTCAACCTGGAAGAAATCCCGCCTGCACCGCGTGGCATGCCGCAGATCGAAGTGACCTTTGACATCGACGCCAACGGCATCGTGTCAGTCGGCGCCAAAGACAAAGGCACCGGCAAAGAGCATTCGATCACGATCCAGGCTTCGGGTGGTCTGTCGGATGACGACATCGACGCCATGGTCAAAGATGCCGAAGAAAACGCCGAGGCCGATAAAGAGCGCAAGGAACTTGTCGAAGCTCTGAACCAGGCGGAAAGCCTGATCCACTCGACCGAAAAGTCGATGGAAGAGCACAAGGACAAGGTCGATCCGACGACGATCGAGGCCATCGAACTGGCCATTGCCGCGCTGAACGATCAGCTGGAAAGCGAAGACGCCGGCAAGATCAAGGCGGGCATCCAGAACGTGACCGAAGCGGCAATGAAGCTGGGCGAAGCCATCTATAAGGCCAGCCAGGAAGAAGCCGCTGGCGAAGCGCCAGAAGAAGAAGACGGCCCGCGCAGCGTGGACGACGACATTGTCGATGCCGACTTCGAGGATCTGGACGACGACAAACGTTCGTAATCCGATCCACAT
Organism: Rhodobacteraceae bacterium UBA3087; assembly: GCA_002367285.1. Classification (GTDB taxonomy): domain Bacteria; phylum Pseudomonadota; class Alphaproteobacteria; order Rhodobacterales; family Rhodobacteraceae; genus Aliiroseovarius_A. Next base: position 1,196 of record DFBF01000285.1, read on the forward strand.
AAAGGACCGGCCTGGGTGCACCTCGGGCCGGTCTCCCGTTCCCCAAAGGAACAATATCCATGTCAAAGCGTGATTATTACGTGGTTCTGGGCGTCGCCAAGAGCGCGTCGGCGGATGAAATCAAAAAGGGCTTTCGCACGAAGGCCAAGGAACTTCACCCCGACCGTAATGCCGACAACCCGGACGCCGAGGCCCAGTTCAAAGAAGCGAACGAGGCCTATGACGTCCTGAAGGACCCTGAGAAAAAATCGGCCTATGACCGGTATGGCCATGCGGCTTTCGAAGGCGGCATGGGCGGCGGTGGACGTCCCGGCTCCGGTGGCGGTTTCCAGGGCCAGGGCGATTTCGCCAGCGCGTTCTCGGACGTGTTCGACGACCTGTTCGGCGACTTTATGGGTGGCCAACGGGGCGGCGCAGGACAACGTGCCGCGCGGGGATCTGACCTGCGCTATAACCTGCGTATTTCCCTGGAGGAAGCGTTCGCAGGGTTGCAGAAAACCATCAACGTACCGACCTCGGTTGCCTGTGGTGAATGCAGCGGCACGGGTGCCGAAAGCGGCGCTGAACCGCAGATGTGCCCGACCTGCTCCGGCATGGGCAAGGTCCGCGCCCAGCAGGGGTTTTTCACCGTCGAACGCACCTGCCCGACCTGTCAGGGCATGGGCCAAACCATCAAGAACCCGTGCAAAACCTGCCACGGCGCTGGGCGTGTTGAAAAAGACCGCTCGCTGTCCGTGAACATCCCCGCCGGTGTCGAAACCGGCACCCGCATTCGTCTGGCTGGCGAGGGCGAGGCCGGGATGCGCGGTGGGCCGTCGGGCGACCTGTACATCTTCATCGAAGTCGCCGAACACGCGCTGTTTGATCGCGAAAGCATTCATCTGCACTGTCGTGTTCCGGTGTCGATGACCACCGCCTCACTGGGTGGTGACGTCGAGGTTCCGACAATTGATGGTGGCCGGACACGGGTGAAAATCCCGGCTGGGTCGCAAAACGGCCGTCAGATGCGCCTGCGTGGCAAGGGCATGCCCGCACTGCGCGGCGGTGGGGCCGGTGATATGTACATCGAACTGGGCGTCGAAACCCCAGTGAAGCTGACCAGCAAGCAGAAAGAGCTGTTGAAAGAGTTCGACGCGCTCAGCGAAGAGAACAACCCCGAAAGCTCCAGCTTTTTCACCAAGGTGAAGAGCTTCTGGGATGACATGACAGGTTAACCTTCGGTTTACCAAGACATGACAGGGTCGGTGTATGACGCACCGGCCCTTTTCTTTTGGCGAGATGCCCCAAAACCTGTTTGAGACGGACGAGGCACCCGTCGTGCCAATTCCCAAATCCAGGGGCCAGTTGCCGTCCTATATCAAGGATCATCGCAAACGTCTGCGCGATCGGTTCCTGACCGGGGGGGCTGCTGCCCTGCCCGACTATGAAATGCTGGAATTGGTGTTGTTTCGCGCCATTCCCCGTCAGGATGTAAAGCCCCTGGCGCACCTGTTGCTGGACACATTTGGCGATTTTAATCGCGTTCTTTCCGCCCCACCCGAACGCCTAACGTCCGTGAAAGGTGTCGGCGCTGCGGTGGTACAGGAATTGAAGATCGTCGAAGCCGCCGCGCATCGGCTGGCCCGATCACGCGTGATGGAGCGTCACGTCGTGTCCTCTTGGGACGCGCTGCTGGACTATTGCCACACCACCATGGCGCACCGCGACACGGAACAATTTCGGGTGCTGTATCTGGACCGGAAAAACACGGTGATTGCAGACGAAGAACAGGCACAGGGCACGGTCGATCATGTGCCGGTATACCCACGCGAAGTGGTGAAACGGGCTTTGGAGCTGAATGCATCGGCGATGATCCTGGTGCACAATCACCCGTCCGGGGATCCGACCCCATCTGACAGCGACATTTCCATGACCATCCAGGTCAACAACGCTGCACAGGCGTTGGGGCTGACCTTGCATGACCACCTGATCATTGGCAAATCCCGCGAACTCAGCTTTCGCGCGCAGGGGTATCTTTAACGCAGCCAGATTTCCACGCGGCGGTTCACCGTACGGCCCCAGGCGCTATCGTCACAGGCCATTGGCAGGGCCTCGCCAAAGGCTTCGATCGCCAGGTCCGGTTTCGCACCTTCCATCTCGGCCAACACCGCTTTGCGCACCGCTGCGGCCCGACGGCGGGCGATTTTCTGGTTCAGGCTGGCAGCCCCCTGTCCATCCCCGAACCCGACAAAGGCCATCTGTCGTCCATCAAATCTTCCGGCCTCAAGCGCACGCGCCAACAGGGCGACGTTGGATCGTGACGGGGCATCCAACACAATCGACCCACCCTCAAACCGGAAGGTCAACGACAGACGGGTGGCATTCGCCATGATTTCGGCCATGCGTTTCAGCTCGTCCAAACCGACCTCGGGCCCAGCGGCACGAATGGCATTGGCCAGTCGGTCGCCTTGCGCGCCAACCGGGATTTCGCCAAACGCCTGATCCACGAACCCGGCACGGCGAGTGACAAACTGCGCCGCATCCGAACGCATGTAGGCCAGAAAATCGCGTGCCAGTTTCGGCAGCCGCCGCGCCGGCAGATACAGATACATCGGCGTGGTCAGCGGGTAGTCTTCGGCCTTGATTGAATTGCGCGTTGCCGCCAGGTCAAAACCACAGGGGCCGGACAGGGTCACCACCTCGGCGTTGCCGGAGTGCGAAAAACCGGCGATGCCAATGCCGAACGGATCTTCGGACACCGCATGTGTCAGCGCTGCGTCGCTGACCTGCGTCAGAACATTGTCAGCCAAGGCGCCGCCCTGCGCGCGCACAACATCCGTGACGAAAACACGCCCAAATCCCAGCGATGCGTCGCGCAAATAGGGGGTGATCGGGGCGTCTTCACCCCCCAGTTCGGACCAGTTCGTCACCTGGCCAGAATAGATCTGCATCAGTTGGGTCATCGACAGGCGCCGCACGGGATTGCCCGGCGCAACCACAGGCACCAAAGCGTCCAAGGCAATGACACGCACCTGGCGCAGCGAACGCAAATCGCCCATTCCGGCCTCGCGTGCCATGGCGCGTTCGCGCCCAGTGGCTTCGCGCATTGATATGACCATGTCGGCCTGATTGCCCAAGAGGTCGGCAAAACCTTCATCAGATGAGGTCAGCTTGATGGTGATCCGCGCGGCTTCACGCCCCGCGTCGCCTTCGAACAGGGTATACAGAAACCCGACACCCGCCAGTTCTTCGCGTTTCAGGGCATAGGAATGGCGCAGAGCAAACCCTTCGACCAGCGCCGGGATCAGCACCGCGCCCATTTCCTGTGCCCCTGAGATAGTGAATTCCGCCACAAAGGACCCAAGGCCCGGACAGCCAGGTCCATCGCAGGTGACGCCGGACCCATCAATAGTCAACACACCGTATTCCGTGTCGATGCGATAGAATTCGCCGTCATAGCCCAACAGCATGCCGGTCAGTTCGACCGACCCGTCGCGGGCGGTCAGGGTGACATCATTAGCGACCGCTGCAAAGGGCGCTGTCACAAGGAAAAGTGCGGCGATGGCCGCCGCACGAAGGATGCTCATAGAAAGGCCCCTGGGGTTCGCGTCAGTTGTGCGCGATCTTCAGGTCTTGGGGCAGGTTTTTCAACACCAGAAATTCACCCACGGCGTCACAGCCCGCCGCACCAAAGCTGAGATCGCTTTCGACAGGTGCACCGGTCGGCGTGGCGCGCAGGTACGTGCCGCGCACAGGCAGGTTGCAAGTGGCTTGCAAAACCTCGGCTTCGACTGACACTTCGGGGTCAGGTCCAGCGCCGATCATGGCCTTGGGATAGGTATAGATATCGACAGCCCACCCGCCCGGGACACTGCCCAAAACCGTGATAAAGCCGCCCTCGGTCGATGTGGCGCGTTCGGGGTTTCCGGGTGCGTTGGCCGAGATGTGTCCATCGTCACCATAACTCGCGCCGTTTTCCAACGCATGAAGGCCCAGGCCGGTGTTACCCTGCCAGACCAGGGCCGCGCGTTCAAAGCGCGACAGGGTTGGCATCAAGATATCAGTGCCAACCGTATTGCCATCGGCAAAGCTGGCAGCAAATGTCGCGTCTTCCTCAAGAGCAGGAACGCGCACCAGGACCAGGCCCGCATCATCCAGTTCTTCGTTGAACCGCATACCAGCGTGAAAGAATTCGACCACCTGGCCCGCGTAACAAGGGGCCTCGAGCGTCAAGGCAACCAAAGCACTCGGGGACGCGGTGGCGGTAAAGCCGACATCGCACGCCATTTCCCCTGTGTCGTCAGAAACCTCAACAGTTTCGGGAAGGATGTCCGGCATGATGTCAGGCTCAAGCGCTGCCAACCGAAGGGGTTCCGCACTTTGTGGTGCTGCAAACGGCAGGATCGGATCATTGTCGGCGCGTGTGACTTCGGCCGTTTCGGGCACCACGGGGGTGATCAGACCCGGCGTGGCGGATGCGATCACCGGCTGCGGTGTCGGTGCAGCCCGGTTGCCACCCGGAAGCGGCGTGCCCGTTTGCATGAAGTATCCCGCGGCGGCAGCGATACACAGTGTTGCGCCAGCGGTCATTGCTCTTTTCTTGTCGATCCCACGCATGGCGGTCTCCTCTCACTCAAACCCAACGTCATAATCGCCAACGAATGCGCCGAACTGATGGAGCTCGCATGGCTTTTCGCACGCAGGATGCGCCCGAATTCCTTAGGAAAGATTGAGATTGCCGCACCACGGCCATGATCCAGACAGATTTCGGCCCCGCGGCTGGGAAACAGCAATCACGGGGCCGATGGGATTGTTTCGATTGTCGGGCTGTTTACGCCAAACGTCCGTGACAATGTTTGAACTTTTTGCCTGAGCCACAGGGGCAGGCGTCATTCCGGCCCGGGTTGCCCCAGGTGGTCGGATCGTTTTCATCAAACCCGGCCAAGGCTTCGCCAGTCGTATCGTCAGCAGGTTCTGCGGTGGGTGCAGCCCCCCCGGCAGCGGCTTGTTGCTGTGCGATGATCTGTTGCATCATCGCCGCCTGTTCTTCTTCGGTCATCGGGCGAACCTGCGACAGTTGCTGGGTCACATCTTCGCGCAGCCCGTCCAGCAGACCTTCGAACAATTGGAAACTTTCGGTTTTGTATTCGTTCAGCGGATCACGTTGGGCATAACCCCGGAAGCCAACGACAGACCGCAGGTGTTCCAATGTCAAAAGGTGTTCGCGCCACTTCTTGTCGATCGTCTGCAACAACACCTGTTTTTCGATGTTGCGCATGGTTTCGGGGCCGAAATCGACGGTCTTCTTTGCCATCATGGCATCGGAAGCGTCGTACAGGCGTTCGCGAATGCTGTCGTCGTCCACGCCTTCTTCGGCAGCCCAATCAATGACCGGCGCATCAACGCCGACCTTTTCGATCACGGCAGCATAAAGCCCCTGGGTGTCCCACTGATCGGCATAGGATTTCGCAGGCATGTGGATGTCGACCAGGTCATCAATCACCTGATGGCGCATGTCTTGCACGATGTCCGACAGGTCAGCGGTTTCCATGATTTCGCGACGCTGGGCAAAAATCACTTTGCGCTGGTCGTTCATCACGTCATCGAATTTCAACAGCTGTTTGCGGATGTCAAAGTTGCGACCTTCGACCTTGGCCTGCGCGCGTTCCAGCGACTTGTTCACCCAGGGGTGCACGATGGCTTCGCCGTCTTTCATGCCCAAGGTCGACAGGACTTTGTCCAGACGGTCCGAGCCAAAGATACGCATCAGGTCATCTTCCAGCGACAGGAAGAACGAGGACCGGCCTGGGTCACCCTGACGGCCTGAACGACCGCGCAACTGATTGTCGATGCGGCGGCTTTCGTGGCGTTCGGTGGCCAGAACATACAGCCCGCCAGCCTCAAGCACCTTGGCTTTTTCTTCGGCGTGTTCGGCTTCGATCCGGCTGCGCAGGGCATCGGGGTCGGCTTCGGGATCAGCGGCCAGGGCGTCCATCACCTTCATCTCGACGTTGCCGCCCAGCTGAATGTCGGTGCCACGACCGGCCATATTGGTGGCGATGGTCACCGCACCGAACTTGCCGGCATCGGCGACGATCTGGGCTTCGCGTTCGTGTTGACGGGCGTTCAGCACATCGTGGGGAATGCCCGCGGCTTTCAGCATGTTCGACAGCATCTCGGATTTTTCAATCGAGGTGGTGCCAACCAGCGTCGGCTGGCCTTTTTCATGCGCCTTGCGGATTTCTTCGACCACGGCAGCGTATTTTTCGTCACCGGTGCGATAGACCGCGTCATGGTCATCCACCCGCGCGATCGGTTTGTTGGTCGGCACTTCGACCACGCCCAGCTTGTAAATCTCGGCGAATTCTTCTTCTTCGGTCAGCGCGGTGCCTGTCATGCCCGCCAGCTTGTCATACAGCCGGAAGTAGTTCTGGAACGTCACCTGGGCCAGCGTCACGTTTTCAGGCTGGATCTTGCAGCCTTCCTTGGCCTCGATTGCCTGGTGCAGACCATCGGACAGACGCCGACCAGACATCATACGGCCGGTGAATTCGTCGATCAGCACGACTTCGCCGTCACGAACGATGTAATCCTTGTCCTTGGTGAACAGCACATGCGCCCGCAGACCCTGGTTCACGTGGTGGACCAGCGTGGTGCTTTCGGGATCGTACAGCGTCTGACCTTCGGGCAGCATGCCCAGACCGGACAGGCGTTGTTCCAGGAATTCGTTGCCTTCTTCGGTAAAAGTCACGTTGCGGGATTTTTCATCCAGCGTGTAGTGTTCCTCGGTCAGCTCGGGGATCAGTTTGTCGATGGTGATATACAGCTCGGACCGATCCTCGGCGGGGCCTGAGATGATCAGCGGTGTGCGGGCTTCGTCCACCAGGATGGAGTCAACCTCATCGACGATCGCGAAGTTGTGGAACCGCTGGTACATGTCCTTCAGTTCGGATTTCATGTTGTCGCGCAGATAGTCGAAGCCAAGTTCATTATTCGTGGCATAGGTCACGTCACATTCATACGCGGCCTTCTTTTCGGCGTCGGGCTGCTGAGGGTACACCACACCGGTGGTCAGACCCAAAGCGCCGTAAACCTTGCTCATCCAGTCCGCATCGCGCCGGGCCAGGTAATCGTTCACCGTGACGATATGCACCCCCTTGCCGGTCAGCGCGTTCAAATAGGCCGGGAAGGTGGCGACCAAGGTCTTGCCTTCACCGGTCTTCATCTCGGAGATGTTACCTTGGTGCAGGAAAATGCCGCCCATCAGCTGCGTATCAAAGGCCCGCAGACCCAATGCGCGCTTGGCGGCTTCGCGACAGTTGGCAAAGGCCTCAGGCAGCAGATCATCCAGGGCCTCGCCCCCTTTGGCGCGCTCCTGAAGCTCGTGCGTTTTGGCAATGATGCCCTCATCACTCAGCGCGATGTATTCGTCTTCCAGCGCGTTGATCTTCGCCACAATGGGGCGGGTTGCCTTGATCTTGCGGTCATTTGGCGTGCCAAAGACCTTGCGTGCAAGCGTTCCGATACCAAGCATATTTTCCGCCCCGACAGGTTCAATCTCAATTTGATGAGAGGATGCTTGCCCGTCCTTGCGTGGCCCCGTATCTAGGACCTCAAGAACCGACGCTCTCAAGCCTTTGTGGGATGTAAGCGCCGGGTGCAAAACTGTCAATGTTGCCGGGGGTTCTGGCACCTTTTGAGGATCAATTCATGTCGAAACGTCACAACTTTCTGATGGGGGCCGCGATGGCGCTGGTCCTGGCCCTGCCCGCAAGCGCCGAAGACATCACCGGCGACACCGTTCTGGCCACCGTGAATGGCGATGCTATCACCATGGCGCACCTTGTTGCCTCGCGCCTGGCGCTTCCGCCGCAATACCAACAACTGCCCGACGATGTGCTGTTCGAAGGCCTGATGGAGCAGTTGATCCAACAGACCGTTCTGACCCAAGCGATGGGCGAAATCTCTCGTCGCACTGAAGTTCAGCTGGAAAACGAACGTCGCGCGCTGATTGCCTCCGAAGTGCTTCAGGGTGCTGTCGACGAGGCCCTGACCGACGACGCGCTGCAAGGCGCCTATGACGCGAAATACGCCAACGCGGAACCGTCCCAGGAATGGAACGCCTCGCATATTCTGGTCGAAACCGAAGACGAAGCCAAAGCGTTGGTCGAGGCGCTGAATGGCGACGCGGATTTCGCAGAACTGGCGAAAGAGAAATCCACTGGCCCCTCTGGCCCCAGTGGCGGTCAGTTGGGGTGGTTCGGCACCGGCATGATGGTTCCCGCCTTTGAAACCGCTGTGAAGGACCTTGAGGCCGGCCAGGTGTCGCCCCCCGTGCAGACTCAATTCGGCTGGCACGTCGTCAAACTGAACGAAGTCCGCATGCAGGGCGCGCCCGCATTCGAGGACGTTCGCGAAGAACTGGTTGCCGAAATGGAAACCGCCGCCGCCGATGGTGCCATCGCAGTCCTGATGGAAACCGCTGTCATTGAACGCACCGATACCACCGGTATCGACCCCGCGATCCTGAAAGACGCATCCCTGATCGACTAAACAGAAAGACCGCGACCCATGGGTAACAAGGCCAAGATCAAGAAGCTGAAGAAGCGTCTGAAGAAGCTGGAAAAACAGCTGAAGAAGGCGTCCACGCATACCCATGCGGTCGCGCCACTGGCCCCCGCCGAATTCCCCGCACTGCCAATCATTGCAGGCGCGCGGTTCTCGGCGGTCAAGGCGGGCGTGAAATATGCCGACCGGCTGGACGTCATGTTGGCCGAACTGCAACCGGGCACCACGATTGCCGGGGTGTTCACCAAATCCACCACACGGTCCGCCCCTGTGCTGGATTGCCAGGCAAAATTGGGCAGTGACCCGACGAACGGCGCGGCAATCATCGTGAACGCGGGCAATTCAAACGCCTTTACCGGCGACAACGGCTTTGCCTCGGTCGAAGCGATCACCGGCGCAGTCGCCCAGACCTTGGATGTGCCTGCAAACAGGGTCTATTCCGCCTCAACCGGCGTGATCGGCGAACCGCTGCCTTGGGAAAAGATCACCGTCTGCCTGGACGAATTGAACGGCACCCTGATGCCCGACACGCTAGAGCAAGCCGCTCAGGCGATCCGCACCACCGACACCTTTGCCAAGGGCGCCAAGGCCGAGGTCAAGATCGGCGACCGCATTGTGCATATTGCAGGCATTGCCAAGGGGTCAGGCATGATTGCGCCGGATATGGCGACCATGTTGGTGTTCATCTTTACCGACGCCAAGGTCGACCAACCCGTGCTGCAATCGATCCTGTCAAACCTGACGGACAAGACCTTCAACAACATCACTGTGGACAGCGACACATCAACCTCGGACACCTTGTTGCTGGCGGCGACGGGCGCATCTGGGGTCGAAGTTGACGCCGACACCCAAGCGTTCTGTACGGCCTTGCATGACGTGATGCTGGACCTCGCCCATCAGGTTGTGCGCGACGGCGAAGGCGCCACGAAATTCGTCGAAGTCCGCGTGAGCGGCGCAAAATCCGACGCGGACGCCCGGGTGCATGCCCTGGCCATTGCAAATTCCCCGCTGGTGAAAACCGCCGTCGCGGGCGAAGATCCGAACTGGGGCCGCGTAGTCATGGCAATCGGCAAATCCGGTGCCTATGCGGAACGTGACAAACTGACCATTCGGTTCGGGGAAGTTCTGGTCGCCGAAAACGGCTGGGTTGCACCGACCTATCGCGAAGAAGACGGCGCCGCACACATGGCACATGATGAGCTGTTGATTGATGTCGATCTGGGCTTGGGCAACGGCAAGGCCTCTGTTTGGACCTGCGACCTCACCCACGGCTATATTGAAATCAACGCGGATTACCGGTCGTGAAAATCGTTCTGGTCTCGGCTGTTACGTTGATCGACCCGGACGGGCGCGTTCTGCTGGCACAGCGGCCCGAGGGGAAATCCATGGCCGGTCTATGGGAATTTCCCGGTGGAAAAGTTGAATCCGGCGAAACCCCTGAGGCCGCTTTGATCCGCGAGTTGCACGAGGAACTGGGCATCAACACCTGGGCGTCCTGCTTGGCACCTCTGACCTTTGCCAGCCACAGCTATGATGATTTCCACCTGTTGATGCCGGTGTTTGCCTGCCGAAAATGGCAGGGCACGCCACTGCCGCAAGAGGGACAGCGCCTTAGCTGGGCCCGTGTCGATCAACTGCGTGACTACCCAATGCCCGCCGCGGATATCCCGCTGATTTCGGTCCTCAGAGACTGGCTCTAGACACGTCAGCGTCGAAATCATGACCGTTTAACGAAAATTGGTGATGATTTGTTAACCAATTGGGCATACATTGGGCACAGCAATTTCCAACCTGGGGAAGGAAACGCGCATGATGCGAACCATTGTTTTGGGCAGCTGTGTATCGGTTCAAGGTCTGTATGTACGGGATCTGCAAAACGGCAGGATTGTCGTTCGTGTCGGTGATCGCCTGTACCAAGGATATCCCGTCGACATGGCGAACGCTGCCTGATCAACTCGATCCATGAATGCAAAAAGGGACGGCGCTGGGCCGTCCCTTTTTCTTTGTCCATCCTTGCGCGGATCAGTCGAGCGACCGCTCGACCTCCTCGCGTTCGAAGATCTCGATCACGTCATTGGCGCGGATATCGTCATAGTTCTCGAATGCCATGCCGCATTCCTGACCCGACTGAACCTCGGCCACTTCGTCCTTGAAGCGCTTCAGCGTTTTCAGCGTGCCTTCGTGGATCACGACGTTGTCGCGCAGCAGACGCACACCGGCGGACCGGCGGGCGACGCCTTCGGTGACCAGACAGCCAGCGACCTTGCCGACGTTGGACACTTTGAACACGTCCTTGATCTGGGCATAGCCGATGAAGTTCTCGCGAACCTCTGCCGACAACAGACCCGAGGCAGCAGCTTTCACATCGTCCACCAGATCATAGATGACCGAGTAATAGCGGATCTCAACACCCTTCTGGTTCGCGGTGTTACGCGCCGATGTATTAGCACGAACATTGAACCCGATCACAGGGGCACCAGACGCTTCGGCCAGACCAACATCGGTTTCCGTGATCGCGCCCACACCATAGTGCAGAACGCGCACGCGAACCTCGTCGTTGCCGATTTTTTCCATCGCCTGAACGATTGCCTCGGCAGACCCCTGCACGTCGGCTTTGACCAGGATCGGAAGCTCGGCAACAGTTTCATCGGCCTTGGCTTTCGCCATCAGCTGTTCCAATGTTGTCGCAGCCCCGGCGGCGGCCCGCCTCTCCTTGGCTGCATCTTCGCGATATTCTGCGATTTCGCGGGCCTGGGCTTCGGTGTCGACCACGTTCAGAACGTCACCCGCTTCGGGTGTGCCGTTCAGACCCAGAACCTCAACCGGTTGCGAGGGGCCAGCTTCTTCGACGCGGTCGCCCTTGTCGTTGACCAGCGCACGAACCTTGCCCCACTGTTCGCCGACAACGAAGATGTCGCCGCGCTTCAGTGTCCCGTTCTGAACCAGAACGGTGGCAACCGGGCCACGGCCCACGTCCAGCTGTGCTTCGATCACGGCACCGGATGCGGCGCGTGTCGGGTTGGCCTTCAGTTCCAGAACTTCGGCTTGCAGCGCGATGGCTTCCAGCAATTCATCCAGGCCCTGACCAGTGATGGCCGAAACCTCGACGTCCTGCACGTCACCAGACATCTTTTCAACGACGACTTCGTGTTGCAGCAGATCGGTGCGCACCTTGTCCGGGTTTGCCGCCGGACGGTCACATTTGTTGATCGCCACGATCATCGGCACATTGGCAGCCTTGGCGTGGTTGATGGCCTCGACCGTCTGCGGCATCACGGCGTCATCCGCCGCAACAACCAGAACGACGATGTCCGTCACCTGAGCACCACGCGCCCGCATTGATGTGAACGCAGCGTGGCCCGGCGTGTCCAGGAAGGTCAGCAGCGCGCCATCATCGGTGGTCACCTGATAGGCGCCGATGTGCTGCGTGATACCACCAGCTTCGCCAGCGGTCACTTTTGCATTGCGGACCGCATCCAAAAGCGAAGTCTTACCATGGTCAACGTGACCCATGATGGTGATGACCGGCGCACGCGGTTTCAGATCTTCATCCGCATCGTCGACCGAGTCGATCACATCCTCGACGTCCGCGTCGGAAACGCGCACGATTTTGTGGCCAAATTCCTCGACGATCAGTTCTGCCGTATCCACGTCGATCGCTTGGTTCTGTGTCACCATCATGCCCATGTTCATGAGCGCCTTGACGACTTCGGCAACACGTTCCGCCATGCGGTTGGCCAGTTCGGACACCACGATGGTTTCCGGAACCTGCACGTCGCGCACAACCTTTTCGCGCGGCTCGCCATTGCCCATGGCTTTGGCGCGCATACGATCCTGCTTCCGCTTCATGGCGGCCATCGAACGATGACGCCCACCTTCACCGCCACGCAGGGCTTGGTTCAGGGTCAGCTTGCCGGACCGGCGACCGTCGTTATGGCCACCTTTGCCACGCGGTTGCTGTTTCTGCGCCTGATCGCGATCAGTCTTGCGCGGCGCCGAGGACGGTTTGCCCGTCCCGCGGGCTTCGGCAGCCTGGGCGGCAGCCGGATCAGCGGGCGCCGCAGCGGCAGCAGGAGCTGCCTTGGCCTTGGTCTTGGCCTCTTCGGCTTCACGCTTCTTGCGTTCATCTTCCTCGGCTTTCGCCTTGGCACGGGCTTCGCGTTCTTTTTCTTCGCGGTCTTTGGCTTCAGCCTCGGCGCGGCGGCGGGCACGATCTTCTTCGCGGGCCTTTTCTTCGGCAATACGCTTAGCGGCGTCTTCCGCCTCGCGGGCCTTCGCGGCCTTCAGCGCCTTCAGGCGACGATCCATTTCCGCATCGGTGATCCCGGCCGGACGACGCGATGGGTCACCCCGTGCGACACCCGTCCCAACACTTGGCGTAGCCGCACCCGGCTTGGGCACGACAACGCGCTTGCGTTTCGTTTCCACAACGACGTTTTTCGTGCGCCCGTGGGAAAAGCTCTGCTTCACCTGACCGGGACGACCACCGCCGCCACGCACACCCAGGGTCTTTTTGCCATCATTATCGCTCATCTGGTCTTCGTACCTTTCCGAGGGCCCTTGCCCCCGTCTTTCCCGCGCAAGCCTTCAAGCTTTGCGGCTTCCTCTACAACACGCGTCGAGAGTCCGCCAGCCGCGAGCGCGCCATGTATCACATTTTCCCGTCCGAAAGCCAAACCCAATTCTTGAGCGGTCAAAACCCCCACGAACAGACCTGTATCTTCGGGCGGACGCAGCTTGGATTTGCCGCGTTCTGAACCATCACTGGATTGAAGCAACACATCTGCGTCACCCTTTACCAACCAGTCTTTCACCTTCTCGTATCCGGCCACCGCTTGGCCCGCCTTGCGGGCCAGACTGATCAGGTGAACCACCCGACCAACCAGTGCGGCCTCGATCGTATCGGCCATGCCATCGGGCACCTTCACCGCGCGTTTCGCTCCGCGTGAAAAAAGGCCCTTTTTGGCGGCCTTCTCCAACGCATCACGATCTGCTGTAACCCAGATGCCGCGACCGGGCAGCTTGCCCAACAGGTCGGGCACAATCGTGTCATCGGGGCCAACCACGAACCGGATCAGCCCAGCACGGGGCTGGGTTTCGCCGGTTGCGATGCAACGCCGTTCGGGCTCTTCAGGCCGCTTTTTCTGACCGCCGCGCGTCATGCACAAACTCTGAGGCCTGGGATCAGGCCCCAGCCTCCTGAGATGTCTCTGTGGTCAGAGTGTCAGCTTCGCCGCCTTCGCCGTCTGTTTCGTCCTCTTCAGCCACCAAATCGGCGGGGTCGACCCAGCCCAGCATCACGCGGGCGGTCATGATCATGTCTTGCGCTTCTTCCAGCGACATGCCGAATTTCTCCAACACACCGTCATCTTTGGAACGCTCGCCATTCACGGTGGTCCAACCACCGGCCAGTTCCCAGTCAGCACAGGTTGCGAAATCTTCCAGCGATTTCACGTCATCTTCCGCCAGGGCTTCGACCATTTGCGGTGTCAGGCCTTCGAAGGCGATCAGGCTGTCTTCCACACCCAGCTCGCGGGCGCGTTCCAGAGCCTTCTTGTTCTGTGCTTCCAGGTAATCGCGGGCGCGGGCCTGCAATTCCTCGGCGGTGCCATCGTCGACACCGTCGATCACCAACAGCTCGTCCAGCTCGACATAGGCAACCTCTTCCAAGTTGGAAAAGCCTTCGGAAACCAGCAGCTGAGCGAAGAATTCGTCCAGGTCCAGCGTATCCATGAACAGCTTGGTGCGTTCGGCAAATTCTGCCTGACGACGTTCGCTTTCTTCGGACTCGGTCATGATGTCGATGTCCAGACCGGTCAGCTGGCTGGCCAGACGCACGTTCTGGCCGCGACGGCCGATGGCCAGGCTCAGCTGTTCGTCCGGCACAACGACTTCGATCCGCTCGGCGTCTTCGTCCAGAACAACCTTGGTCACCTCGGCGGGCTGAAGCGCGTTCACCAGGAAGGTGGGCATATCTTCGTTCCACGGGATGATGTCGATTTTTTCGCCCTGAAGTTCGTTCACGACGGCCTGCACGCGCGATCCACGCATACCGACACAGGCCCCGACGGGGTCGATCGAGTTGTCATACGAGATGACAGCGATCTTGGCGCGCGACCCGGGGTCACGGGCCACAGCCTTGATGTCGATGATGTTGTCGTAAATCTCGGGGACTTCCATCTTGAACAGCTCGGCCATGAATTCCGGCGCGGTGCGGGACAGGAAAATCTGCGG
>DFBF01000033.1 GCA_002367285.1 Rhodobacteraceae bacterium UBA3087
GCCCAGGCGTTGAGCTTGGCGCAAGGTGCGCAACCGGCCGAACGGCCGCCAGCCAGTTACCGCGGCGACGTCTATGTCGACAGCCGAGGCTGCGTCTATGTGCGCGCCGGAGTTGGTGGCACGGTGAACTGGGTGCCGCGCGTGTCCCGTGATCGCAAAGTGGTGTGCGGCCTTGCCCCGACCTTTGCCCGTGGGCCAGCCGCCGCCCCGACACCTGCACCGGCGGCGCGCACGGCGACCCCCGCACCCGCACCGGCACCGGTGCGCACGACCCGCACGCCCAGCCCGGCCCCGGCCCCAACGGTCATGTCCAGTCCCAGCGCGGCGCCTGAACCCGTGCGTGCGCCTCGGATTGCCGCCCCGACCCCCACGGTGCGCACACCGAGCGCCGCCCCGACCCCGGCTCCGGCCCCGACCGTGATCAGCCGCCCCGCGTCTCCTGCTGCTGAAACGCCCCCAAGCCAGCCTTTGGTGCGCACAGTTCACGTTGCTTGCGCGCAACCCGGTCGCACAGAAGTGTCGATCGGCGGTGGTATGAAGGTGATCTATACCTGCGACAATCGCGAACAGGTGGTGAAGACGCTGAACCTGTCCAATGGCGAGCAGCTGCGCATCATCGCGACGAAATCGCCGCATTCCTATGTGTCCGAGCGTCCGCGCCGGGCGCAGGCTGCCCCCGCAGCCGGGCGCAGCACGGGGGGCGCGACCGCCACGGCATCCGCACCGGTTCCCGCAGGCTATCGCGCCGCGTTTGATGACGACCGGCTGAACCCGAACCGGGGGCCACGCACGGCGCAGGGCACGGCTCAGATGGCGTTGGTCTGGACCAACACGGTGCCGCGTCGTCTGGTGGATCGCACCACTGGGCGTGACGTGACTGCGCGCTATCCGCAATATCGCTACCCGCGTGTGCCGGGGCAGGGTGAAACGGTGTCGACCATGTCGGCCCCGACCCGGGCCATCACTCCGACCCGGGCGTCAGTCCCGGCCGCAAGTGGTGCGGCGACGCATCGTTTCGTTCAGGCCGCCAGCTTTGGTGATCCAGCGAACGCACAGCGCACGGCACAACGTCTGGCCGGGCTGGGGTTGCCGGTGCGCATGGGAAAAATCAACCGTGGCGGCAAAGAGCTGAAGGTGGTTCTGACCGGGCCCTTTACCCGCCAGGCCGACCTGCAATCGGCGCTGGGCAAGGTGCGCGGCGCGGGCTTTGGCGATGCGTTCTATGTGAAATAAGATCTGGGCCTAAGGCCGAAACCCAGATCCTGCGCAAAGCCCCGCCCCTGTGGTGGGGCTTTTGCGTTGCGGGTTATTCGCCGCAGATGGCTTGCAGACTGATCCAGGTGCCATCGTCCAGAAGGGGTTGGGCGTCAGACAGGGCGACCGGGTCGGCCTCGATCAGGGCCAGGGTCGCCTCGCCGGTTTGATCCAGCGCATAGGCATAGGGCGTGGCGCGCAGATTTGCCGCGCTGAAGGCCGCCAACAGAACAGGGGCAGGCAAAGCCGTGGGTGCCGAGGTCAACAGCGTTTCAGCATGGCTGTCCAATGCATCATCCGGGACCTGGCCGGTGGTCAAAAGACGCACCGTCGCCAACAGGCCGGCCTGAGTCAAAAGCGCCTCCATCGGGTCGGTCTGGGCGGCGCGCAGGGCTTCGGCCAGAATGAACCCGGCGGCGACATCGGGATCTTCGTAGTCCTCGATCAGCGATTTGTTCAACAGCAGGATGCCGCCGGGCAGGTGGCTGGTTTGGGCCACCCCGTCGGGCAGAACCACGACCTGTGCCTTGCCCGGCCCCAGTACGCGGGTCGACAGGCGACCAAGGGCGGACACCCCGGCGGGGACGACACAGGGCGCGCCGGCAACGCGGTTGATACGGGTCAACAGCCGCTGCCCCACGGCGGCGCGGGTGGGGGCGGGCACGACTTTCGCGGTATAAGAGGTCAGCGCGCCGGGCAGCCAGAACACGCCAAGCGCGGCCACGGCGGCAACCAGGCCTCCGGTCAATACATGGCGCAGGCGACCAGGGCGGGGTTGGCGTTTGGCAATGACGTTGCGGACCTTTTCGATCGCATCAATCATCGTGTCGTCGTCCAGTTCCAGGTCCTCATCGCTGTCGATGCCTGGTGCGAACAGAGCCGGGCGCGTGCCGGGGTTCAGGCGGATGATGGCGGGCAGGGACCAGTGGATCAGCGGATGATCATGGGTGTCGGCGATGGTCAGCGTCGCTTCGCCCAGCGAGGCAATGACATTGCGCCGCTGCACGCCTTCGCCCGCGCGCCACAGGCCGGGGCTTTCCAGCCTGTCATAATCTTTGAGGGCCGTCATATCCTGCTCGGGTCCTGTTTGTTTTGACGCGAGGATAGCGCAGGGCGGCCCCCCTCGCAACTGCCGCTCATGGCTGTGATCGCATGGCGATGATGATGCCGGATTGGATGATCAGTGTCATGCCAAGGCTCGCAAGGCGGTCCACCGTCTGGCCAAACAGCACAAAGCTCCAACCGGCGGCGAAAACCAGCAGGGAGTATTCGAAAATTGCGATCTGGCTGGCGTCACCCAATTGATAGCCGCGAAAGATCAGCCCCATGTCTTCTCCGTCGGTCTTGGGCATTGACCATCGGGGCGAGAATGAGGTTTGTTCGGAAGACGACATTTCACATCCAAAAGGGGGAACTTATGGGTTGGATGGCTGATGAGGCTGGCCTGGGCAAACGCGCTGCGAATTTTGTCCCACTGACACCGCTGTCACACCTGCGCCGCGCGGCGGTGGTGTTTCCCGACCGCGAGGCACTGGTGTATGGCGCGCGGCGTCTGAGCTATGCACAATATCATGGTCGGGTCAGCCAACTGGCCAGTGCCTTGTCGCGCGCCGGGATTGCGTCGGGCGATGTGGTGGCAACGGTGCTGCCCAACATTCTGCCCCAAGTCGAAGCCAGCTTCGGCATTCCCGCCTGTGGCGCGGTGTTGAACACGATCAATATCCGGCTGGATGTGGACACGGTGGCCTATATCCTGAGCCATGGAGAGGCGAAATATGTGCTGGCCGATACCCAGTTCCTGGGCCTGGTCGAGGCGGCGATTGCCCGGATGGACGGCCCCGCGCCGCAGATCATCGAGGTCGCCGATGAGGCCGCCGGGTTCCCCGCCACGGGCCGCCATATGGAATACGAGGCATTTCTGGACACGGGCGACGCAGATTTCGACTGGATCATGCCGCAGGACGAATGGGAAAGCCTAGCGCTGAATTATACCTCGGGCACCACCGGGCGACCCAAGGGCGTGGTGTATCACCATCGCGGCGCATATCTGATGACCATGGGCACGCCGGTCAGCTGGAACATGGGCCTGTATCCGAAATACCTGACCATCGTGCCGCTGTTTCATTGCAACAACTGGAACCACAGCTGGATGATGCCGCTGCTGGGCGGCACGATTGTCTGTTGTCGCGATGTCAGCGCCAAGGCGATTTATGATGCGATCGGGGACGAAGGCGTGACCCATTTCGGCGGCGCGCCGATTGTCCTGAATACGATCATCAACGCGCCCGAAGATCACCGTCGCGCGTTCGACCACACGGTCGAGGTGTTCACCGCAGGCGCTCCGCCCCCCGCCGCGACGCTGGCTGCGGTCGAGCCGCTGGGCTTTAACGTGACGCAGGTGTATGGGCTGACCGAAACCTATGGGCATGTCACCGAAACCACCTGGAACGGGCCGAAATGGGACGGGCTGGATCAGGCTGGCAAAGCCGCGATCAAGGCGCGCACAGGGGTCATGATGCCGATGATGGAACATATCACGGTGATGGACGAGCACATGCAACAGGTGCCGATGGACAGCGAAGCCGCCGGAGAAATCGTGATCCGCGGCAATTCGGTGATGAAGGGATACCTGAAGAACCCCGCCGCCACCGAAGAGGCGTTCGCGGGTGGGTATTTCCATTCCGGCGACATCGCGGTGCAGCATGCAGACGGCTATATCCAGATCACGGACCGGGCCAAGGACATCATCATCTCAGGCGGGGAAAATGTGTCGTCGGTCGAGGTCGAAGGCGTTTTGATGCACCATCCGGCGGTGTCGCTCTGTGCGGTGGTGGCGAAGCCTGACGACAAATGGGGCGAAATCCCCTGTGCGTTTGTAGAGCTGAAGGATGGCGAGGACGTGGAGGAGGCCGAGTTGGTCGCTTTCGCGCGCGAACGTCTGGCCGGGTTCAAGACACCCAAGGTTGTGGTGTTCTGCGAGCTGCCCAAGACCTCGACCGGGAAAATCCAGAAGTTTGAGCTGCGAAAATCGTTGAAAGAAGGCTGAGCCATTGGCGGGGCGTGGGGTTTGAAAATCCCGGTCCCGCCGCCAGATTGTTTTGCAATCAGGCTGGAATGCCAGTTTTCGGGACGGGGGGCGCTTCTGTTTTCGAGTCAACAAAGCGGCGAAACGCATTAGAGTACGCATATGATCCTGTCACGCGGTCGCCGCTATATCTTTATCCATGCGCCCAAGACGGGCGGCACAGCGCTGTCGCTTGCGTTGGAAGATCGGGCGATGAAGGATGACGTGATGCTGGGCGACACGCCCAAGGCGATCCGGCGTCGTGGACGTGTAAAGGATGTGGAAGCGGCGGGGCGGTTGTGGAAGCATTCCATGCTGTCAGACCTTTATGGCCTTGTGACGCCTGAGGAGGTTGCCGATTTCTTCGTCTTCACCTTGGTGCGCAACCCCTGGGATCGCATGGTCAGCTACTACCACTGGTTACAGAGGCAGGGGTTTGACCACCCCGCCGTGACCCTGGCCAAGACGCTGGATTTCGCCGCCTTTCTGCACCATCCTCAGACGACGGCCACCATGCGCAACACGCCCTATGGGCGCTACGTCACCGATGCCCGGGGGCAAGAGCGTTGCGATTTGTTTATCCGGCTGGAACACTTGGACCAGGATCTTGAACCGTTGGAAACACACCTGGGGTTTCGCCTGGGCCCGTTACAGCGGATCAATTCCTCGGACCGAGATGCGGATTACCGCCTCTATTATAATGACGCGACCCAGGCGTTGGTCGCCAACCTGTGTGGTGCGGACATCTCCCGGTTCAATTACCGGTTCGGGTAAGGATTTCCGGCAGACCTGATGACAATCTGCCCCGCTGCCCCAGGATTGTCCCGGATGCGGCACCATTGCCCCAATATGGCCGTTTTCATGTCCCACTCCTGTCGCGGGAATCAATCAAGTTTTATTAAATTCCGAAGCAATGGGCTGCCACCCGTCGGACGACTGTCCTGCTTCGAGACCCGGGCTGCCACCGGAAAATTGTGACAAGGGGATGTGAAATGTTTGGTCTGCGTAAAAAACACCAGGGGATGACGAAATCTGTTGCCGAGCCGGGCGCCGCCTGGACGGGGGGCATGGCCTATCAAGCGCCGGTCCACTTGCACGGATTTGCCGCTGGCACCGTTGTAGCCACCCAGATGGGCTGGCGTTCAGTCGAGGCGATCACGGTGGGCGACCATGTTCTGACCTTTGACAATGGTATGCAGCCGGTGGCGGCTGTCACGCGCGGCGCCTATTGGGCGCAGGACCAGGACTGCCCCGACCACCTTTTGCCAATCATGGTGCCGCAGGGCGTGTTGGGCAACGATCGCCGCATGGTGACTTTGCCGGAACAAAGCGTCATGCTGGAAAGCGATGCGGCCGAGGAGCTGTTCGGCGACCCTTTCGCGCTGGTGCCTGCCGAAACGCTTTTGGGCTTTCGTGGCGCCGACCGCCTGCGCCCTTGGCAAGACTTTGACGTCGTGACGCTGCATTTCGAAACGGATCAAGTGGTCCATGCCGATGGCGGCGCTCTGATCCTGTGCCCCGCAGCGATTGCCGGTGTGGCCAGTGTGGATTTCATGACCGCAGACCACCAGCCGGTTCCTTATGACGTTCTGAGCCGTGATCAGGCCGATCTTTTGGTCGAATGTTTGGGCTGGGATGAAGACGAAGTTGGCCCCAGCGTGCCCGCGCATGGTGTGAACCGCTGGCAGAAGGCTGCGACTCACGCCGCCTGAGGCGATGATTCTCTCAGCTTTCCCCGGTGCGCGGACAGGGACAATCGCGTCGCCGGGGCCGTCATGGTTTACATTCGGTTAACGACTGTTTCCGTGCCATCATCAAATTGCCGCATTCCTGACAGGATTGGGGCAGTTGCCGAAATGATGCCACAATCTTGCCTGAATCGCGGCGAAATCATGGCAGATTTCGGATGCTTCCTGATGTCATCGCCCAACGGGGCAGCCAGACAACAGTCACCCAGGAGACACGCCATGTTCATGCAAGACACGAAAGCTTTCGCCCAGGCCCAACCGGTTGACCTGGATATCCTGCTGCACAATGCAGCCCGCGCACAGGCCGGTATTGTCGCCGGAACCCGGCTGGAGGCCGCCAGCGGATGGCGCCCTGTGGAAAGCCTGATGCGCGGCGATGCGGTCTATACCTTGGATGGCGGCTTGCGCCAAATCGTTGATATTCAACGCGAAGACATGACACCGCGCCGTCAGTTGTTTGTGCCCGGTGGGGCGCTGGACAACTGTGCCGAGATGCTGCTGCTGCCCGGCCAACATGTGCTGTTGGACGCGGATATCGCCGAGGAGGCGTTCGGCTCCCCTCTGGTGCTGGTCCCCGCTGCTGCCTTGGCTGGATACAACGGTATCGCTTGGCAAGATGGGCAGGAACGCGTCGAGATTGTGACGCTGGGCTTTGATGAGGAAGAAGTCGTTTACGGCAATACCGGGGCGATGCTGCACTGTCCGGCGACGGGCCAGATGGAGGCGCGCGAAACCAAGTCGAAATTTTTCACTGTTCTGGGGATGGAACAGGCGCGGGCGATGGTGGGTATTCTGACCCACGAGAACCCGTTCGCACTGGCAGCCTGAATTTCAGTCTGTCGGGAGGAGGAACGCCCGGGCCTTTCGGTCCGGGCGTTTTCATTTGTTTAGGCGTTGATTTTTCTGCGAAAAATCGAGGGCCTTAGGCGGCGAAACGGTCGTAGAACCCGTCGCCCTTGGCTTGCATGTCGCGCAACGTGACGGGGGTGGTGAACCGTTCGCCGTGTTTCGCGGTCAGCTCATCGCAGATTTCGACGGCCTTGGCAGCTCCGATCATGTCCAGCCAGGACAGGGGCCCACCAGACCACGGCGCAAAGCCCCAGCCC
>DFBF01000320.1:0-5692 GCA_002367285.1 Rhodobacteraceae bacterium UBA3087
CGCTATGAAGAAGCGGTCACCCAGATGGAACGCGCGGTCGAATTGATGGCCGTGGACCCGGTGGTAAACGACCACCTGGGCGACACATATTGGGCCGTCGGGCGCCACCGCGAGGCGGAATTCCAATGGTCGCGCGCCCTGTCCTTCATCACCGATGACACGGACTTGGACGAGGTCAAACCGGACCGCATCCGCCGCAAGCTTGAGGTCGGGCTGGATGTGGTTCTGGAAGAAGAAGGCGCCGATCCGCTTCAAGCCACACAGTGAGCGGCGCATGAGCATTTCGAAACTGTTTGCCCCTGCCAAGGTGAACCTGACGCTGCACGTGACGGGGCAGCGCAAGGATGGCTATCACCTGCTCGACAGTCTGGTGGTGTTTGCCGATGTGGGCGACCGGGTGACGGTGATGGCGGCCGATGACACCTCGCTTGAAGTATCAGGCCCCATGGCGGCGGGGGTGCCGACCGACGGCAGCAACCTGGTGCTGAAAGCCGCCGCTTTGTACGATCAGCCCGTGCGCATCCTGTTGTCGAAATATCTGCCGTCTGCGGCGGGGATCGGCGGGGGCAGCGCGGACGCCGCCGCGACCGTGCTGGCGCTGGCGGAGCTGACCGGCGATGCGCGCCTGCCGGATGTATCCGTTCTGGGCGCTGATACGCGCGTCTGCCTGATGCGTCAGGCGGCCCGCATGTCAGGGATCGGCGAGGTGGTCGCGCCCGTCACCGGCCTGCCACCGCTGTTCGCCGTGCTGGCCAACCCCGGCGTCGATGTGCCCACGCCCGCCGTGTTCAAGGCGCTTTCGCACAAGCAGAACAGGTCGATGCCCAAGCGTCTGCCGCAGGGGCAGAAACTGCCCGCTTTCGTGAAATGGCTGGCCGATCAACGCAATGATCTGCAAGCGCCCGCCATTGCTCAGGCGCCGGTGATTGGCGATTGTTTGGCGGCGCTGTCGGCCTTGCCGGGGGCACGGCTTGCGCGCATGTCAGGGTCCGGGGCCACCTGTTTTGCGCTGTTTGACAGCCGGGACGCGGCCCGTGCCCAGGCAAAAAAGCTGGCCGATCAGCACCCGGCATGGTGGGTCACCGACACCGAATTCTTTTAAAGAAAACAGTCGCCTAGTTCACGCGTGCCACGACATAGTCGGAAATATCGCTTAGCATGTCGCGGATCGGATCCTCGGGCAGGGCTGTCAGAGCCGCTTTGGCTTTTTCAGCCCAAGCCAGCGCCTCAACCCGCGTGTCTTCCAAGGCGCCGTGTTTGTTCAGCAGCTCCAGCGCGTGGTCCAGATCACCATCTTCCTGGTGACCCTTTTCGATGGTGCGTTTCCAAAAGGCGCGCTCTTGCGCGTCACCCGCCGCCAGGGCCTTGATCAAAGGCAGCGTCAGCTTGCGTTCGCGGAAATCATCGCCGATGTTTTTGCCGGTCGCGTCGCCGCCCCAGTAATCCAACAGGTCGTCGACGATCTGGAAACTGATCCCCAGCGCGTCGCCATAGGCATTCAGCGCCTGCACCTTGTCCTTGTCCACGCCAGCGATCACGCCGCCCACTTCGGTGGCGGCGGCGAACAGAGCGGCGGTTTTGCCGCGCACGACCTGCAGATAAATCGCTTCTGTCGTGGCCAGATCCTGCGCAGCGGTCAGTTGCAGCACTTCGCCTTCGGCAATGGTGGCCGAGGCATTGGACAGAATTCGCAGCACCTCAAGCGACCCGGTTTCCGTCATCAACTGGAACGACCGCGAGAACAGATAATCGCCAACCAGAACGGAACTTTTGTTGTCCCACAACAGGTTCGCCGTCGGGCGCCCACGCCGCTGGCCGCTTTCGTCGACCACATCATCGTGCAGCAGGGTGGCGGTGTGAATGAATTCAACCGTCGCGGCCAGATGCACATGATAGGGGCCGTCATAGCCACACATGCGCGCCGCCGCCAAGGTCAGCATCGGGCGCAGACGTTTGCCACCCGCTTCGACCAGATGGGCGGTGACTTCGGGGATTCGCGGTGCATGTTCGGACGCCATGCGCTCACGTATCAACAAGTTTACCGAATTCATGTCCTCGGCCAAATGGGTTGCCAGGCGCTCATGCGGCTTTGTTGCGGCTTCATCCAACATCTTCACAGTCCTGTCATCCATCTCGACAAACCCCATGGTTTGCACTTAAGTCTTTGAACATGAAAGAGCTTATCCGCACCACAAACCCGACACTCATCCCGTACGTATCCGCTCTTCTTGAGGGCGAGGATATACCCTGCTTTCCAATGGACGTCCATATGAGCACGCTTGAGGGATCAATAGGAATTTTACCTCGTCGTCTTATGGTCCGAGATCAGGACCTATTTAGAGCCCGTGCGATTCTGCGGGATAATGACGTTGAATTGGAGGGTTAGCATGGGATTTGCGCGTGACGCAGTAACCGCGGATAAATTTCTTGGTGGCGACGTGATGTTGTTTCAGCCGCGCGATGGGTATCGAGCGGGGGTGGACCCTGTTTTCCTGGCGGCCTCAATTGCGGCTCATGCCGGGGAATCGGTGTTGGAATTGGGATGCGGTGTGGGGGCGGCGGCGCTTTGCCTTGGGCGCCGGGTTCCCGGGCTTCGTCTGGTGGGGGTCGAACGCATGACGGAATATGCGGACCTGGCCGAAAAGAATGCGTTTGAGAATTCGATCCAGTTGGATGTGTATGGAAGCGATCTGGAACACATGCCTGCGGCGGTGAAGGAAGAAAGTTTTGATCATGTGATCATGAACCCGCCCTATCATCTGCGCGACCGCGGCACAGCGGCACCAAACCCGGCCCGAGAGGCCGCTTTGGGCGAAGACACACCGTTGAAGACATGGATTGACGCCGCAACCAAACGGCTGAAGCCCAAAGGTTTTATGACCATGATCCAAAAGGCGGAACGTCTTCCCGAGGTTCTGAACGCGATGGATGATCGCCTGGGATCTGTGATGGTCAAACCGCTGTGTCCACGTGAAGGCCGCGCGGCCGTTTTGGTTCTGGTGCAGGCCCGCAAGGGGGGGCGCGGGGCGTTCCGTCTTGCGACGCCTCTGATCCTGCACGATGGCGTGGAACATGTGGGGGACCGCGAAAGCTATCGCCCCGAAGTCAGCGCGATTCTGCGGGATGGGGCGGCGTTCCCACTGTGGTAATACCTTGCGCAGCGCGACCGGCTTAACCTGCTGTTAACCCCGGCGGTGCGACGCTGATGCAATCACATTCGTGCAACGACAGCGTGACAAGCGCAAAATAGTGTGGTGCACTGAAGGTGCATTCAAATCAGGAGGAAAGCCATGAGCATCAGTTCGCATTTGGAAGAACTGCGCAAGAAACACGAAACCCTCTCTGATCAGGTCGAACAGGCGCAACGCGCGCCTGGTACCAGCGACCAGGAGATCAGCGACTTGAAAAAGCAAAAGCTCAAGTTGAAAGAAGAGATTGAACGTCTCGCCGACGCCTGACGCAGCTTACGATCTGGCGCTGGCGCGTGCCGCCAGTGCCGCACCTGCGGTGATCAGAACCGCCGCGACAAGCAGGGGCCAGTTGGGCGCAGCAACCCCGGCCACAATCAACGCAAGGGTGGACAGCAGGGGCGCTGCATATGAGGCAACGCCCAACAGCTGAATATCGCCCTGTTTCACGCCGATATCCCAGACATAAAACGCCAGACCCACAGGGCCCAGGCCCAGGCCGATGATGGATGCCCAACCGATGGCCTCTGTGGGCCAGACCGTCTCCTCCAACGCCAGATGCGCCATGGTGGACAGGGCGGCGGTGGCGACGCAAAATACGGCGACCGACGCCGTCGGCGTTGACCCCAGCAGACGCGACAGCACCGAATAGCCGCTCCAAGTCAGGGCGCACAGGGCGGCCAGCGCGAAGCCGGGCAAGGCCGATGCATCAAACCCGGTCGCCCCGCCCAATACGATCAACGCGGCACCTGCAAATGAAATCAACGCGCCAATGACATGCCCCTTGCGCAGGTGTTCGCCCGGCAACAGACCGGAAAACAATACGATCAGCAGCGGCCAAAGGTACGCAATCAACCCGGCCTCGGCGGCAGGCGCCATGCGCAGGGCTGAAAAATACAGGAAATGATAGCCAAACAACCCAAGGGTACCAAAGGCATAGACGCGCAGCGGAATGCTGCGCAGCATCGCGAAGCTGCCCGTCGCAGCGATCCAAAGCAGCCCGAGCGTGCCGCCGATGGCGAAACAGATCGCATTCAGTTGAAAGGGCGGCACCGGCGCGGATCCCACCGTGAAAAGCGCCAAAAGCGCCCACAAAAGCACGGCAACAAAACCGATGGCGGTGGCGTTCGTACGGGTCATGCGGCGGGGACCCCCTCAACAGGAATGATGGTCAAGGCGTCTGACACATAGGCCGTTTTCTCAAGCTCGTCCAAAACCCAGTCGCGGAACGCCTTGATGTTGGGCCGATCTTCCGCCCCTTTCTGGCACAGAAACCGGAACTGTGCCTTGGTCTCCAGCGCAATCTTGTATGGCGCGACCAGGGTTCCTTCGGCCAGGGAAGTCACCACCATCGACCGGCGTCCCAGCACCACGCCGACCCCGGCCAGCGCCGCATCAACGGCATGGTCGGCCTGTGAAAACCGCGCGCCATGGGTCGGGTTAAAATCCACGCCGACCGCACGAAACCAGGTGGGCCAGTCGCAAGGCGGGTCCAGAAAGTCAATCGAGGTGTCAAACATCAGCGGTGCGTGTTTCAAGCTTTCGGGCGTCGGAAACTGTTTTGCCAGCGCCGGCGTCATCACCGGCGTTACCCAATCGCGCCGCAACGGCACGGAAAACAGACCGGAATCGTCGCCGTAACCAAATCGAATGGCCACATCGACCTCCTCGCGGGCGAAATCCATCAGACGCAGGGATGCTGTGAACCGCAGGTCGATGTCCGGGTGGGCGCGTGCGAATTCATACAGCCGGGGCGCCAGCCATTTCGCCGTAAACGCCGGGCCTGCGGTCACGTTCAACGTGCGATGGTCCTGCAACCGTTTCGCCGCCCGCCATGCCGCCGTCAGGGTTTCGAACCCGTCCTTTGCGCCAGGGGCCAGCGCACGGCCTGCCTCGGTCAATTCCACCACCCGATTGAGGCGAATGAATAGGGCTTCCCCCAGATGCTGTTCCAACGATTTGATCTGAAAAGACAGCGCGGCAGGGGTGACGTTCAGCTCGGCAGCTGCGTCTTGAAACGACATGTGCCGCGCGGCGGCATCAAAGGCACGAAGGGCGGTGAGGGGGGGCAGGCGTTCAGGCATTTCACTAAAGTATCACTTAACTGATAGGTTGAAAAGTCTCGTTTGTTGCGCACGTGGAAAGGGCGCATAAGGTCTGCAAGTCAAGATAAATTGTTTCAGGAGGGACACCATGCTGGAAACTGCCGCAGGGCCCGAAATGGCCGTCATTTATTGCCGCGCACACCGCGAACGCGCTCAGGCTGTTGCCGTCGCCTGGCGTTGGATTACTGGTCGCCGCTGATCTGCTTTCTCCGAGGGAGAGGCGCGAACAGAAAAGGGCCGGTCGCAATGACCGGCCCTTCTTTGTGTCTGACGTGTGGATTACACGAAGAACTGGCCGCCATTGGCGGAAATGGTCGACCCGTTGATGAATTCCGCATCATCGGCGGCCAGGAAGGCCACGCAGCGCGCGATTTCTTCGGGTTCGCCCAAGCGACCGGC
>DFBF01000320.1:5795-7655 GCA_002367285.1 Rhodobacteraceae bacterium UBA3087
ACGATGCCCAGATCGCCCGCTTTGGTCGCGGCATAGTTCACTTGTGCGAACTGACCCTTCTGACCGTTGATCGAGCTGATGACGATCACCCGGCCGAACTTGCGTTCCCGCATGCCGGGCCAGATCGGGTGCACGGTGTTGAACACGCCGGTCAGGTTGGTGTCGATCACCTGATGCCACTGTTCGGGCGTCATCTTGTGGAACGGCGCGTCGCGGGTGATGCCAGCGTTGGCGACAACCACGTCGATCGGGCCCAGATCCGCCTGAACCTGGGCGATGCCCGCGGCCGATTCGTCATAATCGCCGACGTTCCATTTGTAGGTCTTGATACCGGTTTCGGCGGTGAAGGCGGCGGCAGCTTCGTCGTTGCCGGCATAGGTGGCGGCGACGTCGTATCCGTCTGCTTTCAGTTTCTTGGAAATGGCCGCGCCGATGCCGCGCGAACCCCCGGTGACGAGTGCAACTTTAGCCATGATATCCTCCAGTCTGGCAAATCGTGTTGGTAAATCTGTTACCCATTCGCTCGTCTGCGCGCAACATTATTGCGCAAACATTCGCCGCATTGCAGGGTTTTTTGCGGCACTGCAACAAAAAAGGGCGCCGAGGCGCCCTTTTGTAATCGTATCGGGCGCGGGTTATGGGCGCTCCAGGCACATGGCAACACCCATGCCGCCGCCGATGCATAGCGTGGCCAGACCTTTTTTTGCGTCGCGGCGACCCATCTCGAACAGCAGGGTGTTCAGGATGCGGCAGCCCGAGGCGCCGATCGGGTGACCGATGGCAATGGCGCCGCCGTTCACGTTGACCACCTCGGGGTTCCAGCCCATGTCCTTGTTCACGGCACAGGCCTGGGCCGCGAAGGCTTCGTTGGCTTCGACCAGATCCAGATCAGCGGCGTTCCAGCCTGCCTTGGCCAGCGCCTTGGTCGAGGCATGGATCGGGCCGACGCCCATGATCGACGGGTCCAGACCNNTCGGCCGACATCAACAGAACAGCGGCGGCGCCGTCGTTGATGCCCGATGCGTTGGCGGCGGTCACGGTGCCGCCGTCGCGCATAAAGGCCGGGCGCAGTTTTTGCAGGGCTTCCAGGGTGGCGCCGTGGCGGATGTATTCATCCTGATCAACGATGATGTCGCCTTTGCGGGTTTTCACCGTAAAGGGTGTGATTTCATCGGCGAACCGGCCCGCTTTTTGCGCTGCTTCGGCCTTGTTTTGCGAGGCAACGGCGAATGCGTCCTGCATCTCGCGTGTGATTTCCCACTTGGCGGCGACGTTTTCGGCGGTCTGGCCCATGTGGTAGCCGTTGAAAGCGTCCCACAACCCGTCCTTGATCATCGAATCGATGAATTTCATGTCGCCCATCTTGTGGCCCGCGCGCAGGTTGGCGACGTGGGGTGACATGGACATGTTTTCCTGGCCACCGGCGGCGACGATTGCTGCGTCACCCAGTTGGATGTGCTGTGCGCCCAGGGCCACGGTGCGCAGGCCTGATCCGCACACCTGGTTGATGCCCCAAGCGGCGCTTTCAACTGGCAGGCCGGCGTTGATGTGGGCCTGACGGGCGGGGTTTTGACCCTGACCGTGGCTCAGCACCTGGCCCAGAATGGTTTCGGAAACTTCGGCCTTGTCGATGCCGGCGCGTGCAACGATCGCCTCCAGCACGGTTGCGCCCAGGTCGTGGGCGGGGGTGTTGGCGAATGCGCCTGAAAAGCTGCCCACCGCGGTGCGTGCGGCGGAAACGATTACGACATTGGTCATGTTGTGGTCCTCTACCTGTGACATGCAGACGTCGCGGTCACCTTAGGGTCGGTCCGTTCGGTGGAACAGTCCGAATCCTCCTCCCGCGTCATTCCGTCGGGG
>DFBF01000320.1:7742-12493 GCA_002367285.1 Rhodobacteraceae bacterium UBA3087
CAGGCCTGATACTTAGGCCTGCGCGCGCAATTCTTCCTGACGCCACCAGGGCCGCACGGTCGGCGCGCCGAAGAAATATCCCTGCATGCAATCAACCCCAAGGGTGGCAAGGAATTCTGCGTCTTCCAAGGTTTCCACGCATTCCACCACTGTGAACATGTCGAAATGGCGCGCAACGGACAGCAGGGCCTGGGTCAGGATCTGGTTGTCCGGGTTGGCATGGATACCTTTGATGAATTCACCATCAATCTTCATGATGTCGAAGTAGAAATCCTTGAGATACCGGAACGCGGTATACCCCGCGCCGAAGTCATCCAGTGCAAAGGAAATCCCCTTTTGTTGCAGGTCGGCCATGAAGACCTGGACCAGTTCCGGCATGACAATGGCCGTGCGTTCGGTGATTTCAAGGATCAGGCGTTCGCCAATGGTCGGGTCGTTCTGCAACCCTTGTTTCATCACTTCGTTCCAGCGCGGATACCCGATGGAGCGGGCAGACATATTGATGGACAGGCGCAGAGAGGGTTCTTCGGCCAAGGCCTCCAACCCCTTTTCCAGGGCCAGCGTATCAATCACCCGGCCAAGTTCCTGGGTTTCCACCGCGTCGATGAATTCCTGCGCGGGGATGATGCGTCCGGTGTCATCTAGGATGCGAATCAACCCTTCGTGAAAGGCGACCTGATCGGGTTTGAGGGCCTGGACCACGGGCTGGAAGGCCAGCATGACCTGTTTCGACTGAACCGCCACACGCACCATGTCCAGTGTGTCGCGGTCGCGTTGGGTAATGGCATGGTCCAGCGGACTGCCCAAATCTACCGCTTGGTCCAGCGAATTCATCATGCTGCGCTCCTTCATCCGGTTTCACTCCGTGCAATCTGGGGTCATATTGCTGCCTGACGTGCTAAGAACTTGTAAAAGAGCCAATTTGCCTAGGTTTTTATCGGCTTGGGCCAGGAGGGCGTAGGTGCTTGAAAACGAGGGCGAAATGGATCGATGCGGCTGGTGCGGCGATGAGCCGATTTACGTAAATTATCACGATACGGAATGGGGCGTGCCGGAACGCGATGGGCGCGCTTTGTGGGAGAAGCTGATTCTCGACGGTTTTCAGGCCGGGCTGAGCTGGATCACCATTCTGAAAAAGCGCGACAATTTTCGCGTGGCCTTTCAGGGGTTCGATCCCGATGTGATTGCAGGGTGGGGCGAGGCCGAGGTGACTCGTCTGTTGGGTGACACGGGCATCATTCGCCACCGCGGCAAGATCGAGGCGACGATCGGCAACGCACAGGCCTTTCTGGACCTGGGCGGCGCGCAAGCCTTCAGTGACATGATGTGGGCCTATGTCGATGGTGCCCCCTTGGTCAATCGGTTCGAAACGCTGGCCGATGTGCCGCCGGCAACGCCCTTGTCGACGCAGGTGTCAAAGGATCTGAAAAAACTGGGGTTCCGGTTTTGTGGCCCGACGATCACCTATGCCTGGATGGAGGCCTGTGGTCTGGTAAATGACCATCTGGTGACCTGCCCCTGTCACGCGCGCGTGCAGCAGGTCTGATCGTCCCCAACGCGATCTCAACTGGTCTGGGCCGGAAAAATCCGCCCCATTTCCGCGTCGAAACGGGCCCAGGTCATTGTCGCGTGATTACCGGCATATCCGTCGTAATGCGACTTGCCGCTGGAATTGGGCAGGCCGGCCCAGATCTTGGCAAGATTGTTCATGAAAGCATGTCGCGTCATTGTCCCGTGGTTGAAATCGTTCATGCCGGCCTCGATCAACAGGACATCGCCCAGTTGGTCCTGCACCGCTGGGGTGAAACGGGCGTTGGGGTGGATGCCGACCAGGGTCACAAGCCGTTTCAGCGTTGCCGGAATGAACTGATACCGACCGATTGCGTGGGGCTGGCCCGGCGTGGCGGCGATCCAATCATATATTTCCTGAACGGTCATCTGCGTCGGTGGTTTGACCGGTCTGATCTTTGCGCCATGCTGCACGGCATCATAGCCTTTTGCCCCCGCTTCGGCCTGGGCGATCAGGTGGCGCACGCGTTCAACCTGTGACCCGCTGCGGGCAGGGCCCAAAAGGCTGACGGGGGCAGTCTGACGGGCCGCGACGCGTTGGGCGGCAGCTGGGCGTGCCGGATAGGGGGCAAACAGGCTGGCCCCTTCCCGCCCGGAAAACAGGCTAGCCGCGCTGTGCTGCGGGCCGCCTGGCGCCGTTGGTCGCATTTGCACCAACGGGGCGCGGGCCCCGACAAGGGCGGCGTTCTGGGTTTGGACAATCAGCGGCGCGGCTGGTTGAAACAGTGAATTCGCTTCGGCCATGGCGACGCCTGGCAGGCTGACAAACAGGACCAGGGCCGCGATCAGGGCGGCAGTCAGTGCAGCAGTCATGCCAGCAGTGGGGTTCGGGATCATTCTGACCTCTCTCCGATAGCTCGGGACAGGGATCAGACTGGATCAAATTGGTTGATATTTCCTTGCGCCGGGGGGGTTATCGTACGGCCTCAAGCAAGTGGCGTGACGGCACCCCGGTTTCGCGTCGCCCATTGGCCTTTTCCCAGGCGCGGATGGCGGCACGGCCCCTTTCGCCGATCACCCCGTCAGGGCGCCCGGCGTTAAAGCCTGCGTCATTCAGACCGCGTTGCAGGTCCTGGCGTTCGCTGGTGGTCATGCCCCAGGGGTCTTGCGGATATCCCGACCGGATCGGTGCGCCCCCGGCCAGACGGTCGGCCAGATGGCCCACGCCCAACACATAGCTGTCGGCATAGTTATAGCCCTTGAGTACCTGGAAATTGCCATAGATCAGAAAGGCCGGACCGCGGGGGCCTGCGGGCAGGATCAGCCCACCCTTGCCGTGGTCGGGCAGCTTGGCGCCACGGGCCGTGCGCAGCCCCAGTTTGGCCCAATCCTGGCGCGACCTTTTGTGCACCCGCCCGCTGAGGGCCGGGTCGAACCCATTGGGCAAGGTGACTTCGATCCCCCAGGGTTGGCCCTTTTTCCAGCCCAGCGATTTCAGATAGGCAGCGGTCGAGGCCAGCGCGTCGGACGGATCATCCGACCAGATATTGCGCCGCCCGTTGCCGTCCCAATCCACCGCATGGGCCTGATAGGTCGAAGGCATGAATTGCGTGTGTCCCATGGCGCCCGCATGACTGCCGACCAAGCGATTTGCGGTGATGTCGCCCTGTTGCTGGATGCGCAGGGCGGCGATCAGCTCGGTCTCGAACTGGGCGGCGCGCCGACCATCAAAGGCTAGGGTGGCCAACACGGACAGCACAGGTTGGGTGCCGCGAAAGCCGCCGAAACTGCTCTCCATGCCCCAGATGGCGGTGACGATTTCCTTGGGCACACCATAGCGTTTTTCGATCTTGCCCAGCAGAGTTTTGTATTTGCGCAGAGCAGATGTGCCGCCACTGATCCGGCCTGAGGAGGCGGCGGCGGAGATATAGTCCTGCAAGCTGCGGGCGGTTTCGGCCTGTTTATGGTCCAGTTGGACCACCTTGGGCAGATACGTGATGCTGCCCAAGGTGTTGTCCAGTGTCGTGGCCTTGATCCCGGCAGCGCGGGCACGTGTGCGAAACCCCGACAGCCAGGCGGAAAACCCGGTCTGGGCCCATGCCGGATGGGTCAGGGGAAGTGCTGCCATCCCCGCCATAACGCCGCGCCGCGTGATTGCCATGTGGTGCCTCCTGTGGTCGACCTACCATAGGCCCGTGTGGACGGCAGACACAATCGGCGCCGTTGCTGTCGGCGGTTCTGTGCGGTTTGCGCCGTCCGGTGATTGCACAAGGCTTTGCATAGAACAAAGGGCACGGGGGTCCACCCAAACGTCATGCCCGCTGCGCGGACACTCCTTTTTGGTCGGTGGGGGGCGGTGGCCGGGGCGGGCAAAGCCCGCCCCGGCCACCGCCTTGCCGCGACTTTGACGAGATCGCCGGAGGCGGATGAAGGAAAAGGCGCAACTCGGCATTAGGAGAGCTGTAATTTGCCGTGCTATTGCACCAGAAGTATGGACAAGAGCTTGCCCTCTTGCTGCGTGATCCCTTGTGAAAGCTCTGTGTCGATCTGGTCCCAGGCAATGTCCCCAGCGGACATCCAGCGGACATAAGGGGGCTTTGCTGGTCAGCAGCTTCGATCACCTCGATCCGAAAGCGCGTGGGGGATGATTGTTGTCCACGCTGTGCAGCGTTTGCGCGGCCGCGCTCCGCAGCGGGGCGGCGGCACCGGCATCCGGGGTGCTTATGGCGGCTGCCATCTTGCGAGACAGGTCCGTCTTGTGGCGCCCATCCAGATGCAACCCAGACAGGGCGTCATAGGCCAAAGGTATCAGAACAAGCGTCTCCAGCATTGTGCGGGTGGCAGGTGTTCCCGCTATCCGCGTGGCCCCCAGGTCGGCCAGGTATTCCGCCCGCTGACTGTCGGCATAGATCAATCGTTCGTACCCAAGGGCCAGTGTTTCGATCCCCAGGCGCGCCAGGTTGCCCAAGGCTTCACCGATATCGCCCTGTCGTCGATCACCACCATGGTGCCGGTTTCGCCGTCCAGAACAGCCGGTGGTGTGACCAGGTCAAGCC
This sequence comes from Rhodobacteraceae bacterium UBA3087, assembly GCA_002367285.1. Taxonomy (GTDB): domain Bacteria; phylum Pseudomonadota; class Alphaproteobacteria; order Rhodobacterales; family Rhodobacteraceae; genus Aliiroseovarius_A. Next base: position 12,308 of record DFBF01000320.1, read on the forward strand.
AGCCTGACAACGTGGTTTGCCCGTTTGCCGTTACCCTACGTCGGGCCGGATCGTGCTGTGCAAGATGGGCGACCTCATGGGCCAGCAGGGCCAGGCGTTGATCCTGAATCAGCGCCAGCCACAAGGGGGGCTCCGATCCCCAACACCCGGTCCCCGTCCCGGAATTGCGCCATATAGGCATTGAAT
>DFBF01000065.1 GCA_002367285.1 Rhodobacteraceae bacterium UBA3087
GGGCATTCGTCGGCTCTCGGGCCTGTTTTCGGGCCCATCGTTCGGTCCATCTTCAGCCACGCGCGCGCGCCTCAGCCTCCGCATTGCCGCGCCTTGGTGCCCCGACCGCCCCCGAACCCGTTCAGCGAAACGCCGACGCCGATATTCGTGGTTGGGGTCACACTAGTCGAGGATGTGAAGCGACGCGAGAGGGAAAGGTCGACCGTGACGCATTCATTGCTGTATTCCAGCCCCAGCCCGGCCTTGGTTATGTCATCCAGTTGCAGGTCATAGCGCCAATCGAAGTTGGCCCGCCAATTGTCGTTGATCTGCCAATCCGCATCAAGGGCCCATTCGTGGATCGCGTCGGCGCGATTTTCGGCGGCGTCGGCCTCGACCCAGACATGACCGGTGGCCAGGGCCAGGCGGTCGCTTTGCCACATGGCCAGGATTTCGGATTTTGAGAGGCTAAGGGCGTCGTTGAACAGGGTGCGCCCCTGAAGGGCAAAGCGTGTGTCCAGCTGGACCTGACCGGCGATCAGCCAATCGGAACTGGTCCCCGACAGGCCCGATGTATCGGAAAACTGCCCCAGGTCTTTGTCATAAAATACCCGCCCCGCCGCCAGCGTATAGGTCCAGCCGGTGGGATCATACCGCGTCCAGGTCGCGCCAATGCTGGCGCGCAGGCCCCGTTCGTACCGATCATGGCCGGGGAACCGGTTCAGAGCGAACAGGTTGGCCTCGTCGAACTCGACCATGACGCTGTCTTCATTGGGCACATCGGCGCCGATCCGGTCGGTCCAGGCCAGGTGAACCTGAGGTTCGATCACGTCAATCGCCCCCCCTGCGGTGTTGCGGGACATCGGATATCGCAGCGATACGGCGGCGGTCGGGGTGACATGGGTCAGCGTGCTGTCAAAGGTGCTGTCCTGTCCGATCCAATAGGCATCCGCCGACAGGCTGCCTTGCAGCTCGGCGACAAGGCCATCGGCCAGAACCCAGTCGCGACCCCAGTCCGCCTGCGCCCCCACACGGGTCATGTCGCGCCCGCCATATTGCAGACCCATCTGGTCCATGTCGCTTTCGCGCCACAGGCCCAGGGCGCTGATTTGCCAGCTGCCGCTGCCGCCCAGGGGGCCGTTCTGGAACCGGTGTTCATACAACAGATCAATCTGCCCAAATGGCAGCTTGGTCGAGTTCGGGATTTCATCGGCGCGCAGCGTGTCATACTGGGTCAGCCCCGCGAAGATATATTCATCGCGCCGCGCCCGGCTGAGCGCGACAAAGCTCTCCAGCCGATCATCGTCGGAATAGCTGTAGTCGGACAGATAGGCCTCGTCCGAGACAAGTTCGATGCCGAATTCCAGCTTGAAATCGCGTTTCAGGGCGAACTGTCCTTCACCAAACAGAAAATACCGTGTGGTGCCGGGCAGCAGGTCATCGCTACTGACCGCGCCTTCGAAGCTGATGTCACCTGTGCGAAACGCCTGGCGATAACGCGCTTCCAGCGTCGTGGTGGCCGAGGTCAGCAGCGGCGTCAACGTCAGGTCGGCGTGGTCGCCCATTCGGATGAAATAGGGCAGACGCAGGCCCTTGCCCAACAGGGTCGAAGTCGAAGCACGCGGCGGCAAGAACCCGGTGGCGCGGTCCAGCGTTGGGTCAGGCAAGCGCAGGCGCGGCAGCCACAGGATGGGCAGGCCCATGACCCGGAACTGGGCATTGTGGAAATACAGCTGGCGTTCCAGCTGGTCATGCACCACCTGGCTGGACCGGATTTCCCACAGCGGCACGGGGCGTTCGATGCAGACCTCGCAGGACGAGGCCACGACCTTGTCCATGCGCGTATAACGCCCCTGGGTGCGGTGCACTTCAACGGCGGCGATCTGCAACTGTTGGTCCAGCACAACGCGCGCGCTTTGCATCAACCCCTCGCGCAGGTCCGTCGACAGGGTGGCGGCATCGGCCAGGATCAGGATCGCTTCGCCTTGTGACAAGGTCAGCGGCCCTTCGATCTCAAGGCTGTCGCTGGCCCGATCATACAGCACCCGCGTCGCCTTCAGGCGCACATCGCCATACAGGATAACGACGTTGCCTTCGGCCAGAATGCGGTCGGGGCCCTGCACCTGAACCCGGTCCGCGACCAGGCTGACCGCGCCCGAGGTCGTGGTCTCTGCGCCCAGCACAGGGGCGGCGATGGCCGACCAGGCGGCCAGGGTCAGGGCTAAGGTTTGTGCGATCAGGGCACGCCGCATCAGCCGTCCTCCAGGTGCAACAGAATGCCCAACGACATCAGGATCGCGGCCACAGGCGGGGTCCAGGCGGCGACCATCACCGGGATTTGGCCGTTTTCCCCCAGGATTTGGGCGAAATTGCGAATGAAATAGATGCCAAAACCGAAGATCAGCGCCATCAGTACCATCACCCCGGTATGGCCAAACCGGGTGTGGCGCATGGTGAACCCGGCGCCGATCAGCACCATGGCGACCAGAAACAGCGGGGTTGCCAGCTCCATTTGCATCCAGACGCGGTGCGCATGGGTTGAAAATCCGGCCTGTTCCAGCTGGGCCACAAAGCCCGGCAAGTCCCAGATGGAAATGGTCGAGGGCGCGCCGAACCCGTCTTCGATCTGGCTGCGTGTCAGGCTCGAGGCGACCCAATAGGCGCGGTGTTCGATGGCCTGTTGTTCGGCGTTATTGGCGGACAGATCCCAGACCTTGGCATCGCGCAGGGCCCAGCGTCCGGTCTCCAGCTTGGCCTCGGCGGCGGCAATGCGGCTGACTGGCTCGCCTTCGGTGTCGAACGAGAAAAACGTCACATCGAACAGATGCGTGCCCGTGGCGCCAGAGCGCGCCGCCCGAATCACCGTCTGACTGTCATCCGAGCCCTGGCGCAACCAGACGCCCGCGTCGCTGATCGACAGCACCTGGCGAAAATCGCCTGCATATTTTGACGCCAGCAGGTCGTATTGCTTGGAGGTCGCCGCCGCCAGCGGGTTGAACACCGCCAGCGCCAGCAGTCCGATCAGCAGAACCGTCACGACGGGGGAAATCAGCGTCACCAAGGCCGACCGCCCCGCCGAGCGGGTGACAATCATTTCGGACGACCGCGCCAGACTCAGGAACATCGACAATGTCGCCAGGATCACGATCAACGGCAACACGCGGTACATCCATTCCGGCATATTGGTGACCACCAGGGCGACCAGTTCAGAAAATCCGACCTGAGCGCTGTCGAATTTGCGGATCTGTTCAACCATGTCCATCAGCATGAACGCAGCCGCCAACAGAAGCGCGGTTGTCAGCAGCGATCGCAGAAAACGGCGCGCGATATACAAATGCAGCGTCATGGGGTCACCTCGCGAACCGCCTGTTTGCGCGGGCGCGGCGCGAACAGGGCCGGGCGGGCCGACATCCACAATACAACGCCATTCGCCGCCAGGCCGATCAGCGGTGTCACATAGACCAGCGGCCACAGGGCCGCGTCACTGCGCACCTGATCAGACAGGGAATTGTCCAGCGTCAGCAGCACGATGAACAGAACCGCAGCCCCCAACATCTGGCGCCACAAGCCGAACCGGCTGAACCCGCCCAGCATCAGCACACTGAACCCGGTCAGCGCCGCAATCACCGTCATCAGGGCCTGCCCGGTTCGCCGGTGACCCTCGTACAGAAAGCTGGCCCGCGTTTCACCGATTTCCGCCAGCACCGCAGGATCCGCACGCAAAAGCGCGGCGGTGGACAGGGTGCGCACGGTGCGCAGCGCAATCATGTCGGCGTCGATCAACGCGCCGATATCATAGGTGAAGTCCTTGAAGGTCGTGGTGATCAGCCGCTGGTCGCTGACATGCAGGATCTGCGCCAACCCCTGGAACATGATCAGTTTCGGCCCGCCGTCTGCGCGCACCACCAGCGCGCGCTGCGCGGTATAGGTGATCTGTTCTTCCAGGTTACGCGTATCGGCCAGGAAAATGTCGCGCAGCTCGCCCTCAGGGCTGATTTCGCGAATATAGATCGTGATGCCTTCGGCAGGGTGCTCAAAACTGCCCTGCGCCAGAAACCGTGCGGTGATGTTTTGCGAAATCTCGGCCTGTCGTTCGCCCAGCCGCTGCTGGCTGAGCGGCACCAGAAGGTGGCTCAGAAGGGCGACGAACAGCCCGGCGATCAGGCCATAGGCCAGCACCGGGCGGGCCAGGCGAAAGGGGCTGTACCCGGCGGCTTCGGCCACCACCAGTTCGCTTTCCGAGCTCAGCCGGTTGGTGACGAAAATCGACCCGGCCAGCGCCGCAAAAGGCACCACGGCCGCGATCAAGCCCGGCAGGCTCAGCGCGGTGAATTCCAGAAATACCAGCATGCTTTCGCCATTCGCCACCAGCTGATCAAACAGCCGCACCGCACGGTTGACCCAATAGATCAACACCAGCACCAGGGCGAAAAAGCCAAACAGCACCATCAGCTGTGACAGCAGATATCTGTCGAATCTCGCCAATCTGTTCCCCTAAGGCCCAATTCCTCTTATCTCAGGTTCTATAGGATCGCCGGGGTGGGGAAAACCTTGATCTGGTCATTTCTCTGGCTGGTCGCTACCAATGGCACAAACCCGCCTGACAGGAGATTTCCAATGACCAATCTGACCGTCCCGACATTTGCCGAACTTGACATCGACACGCTGGCCACGACCGAAGGGCGCGTGGTGCTGTTTTTGTCCGCTGATGGACCGCTGGACAAGGGCGCGCGCCGGGTGAACCGGCTGACGCGCGGTGCGGTCGAACGGGTGCAGGACAGCGAAGGCTTTGCCAAGATGAAACAGGGCGACGCGGTGGAGTTGTCCATGCCTGCTGGTATGGCTGCCGAGGCCGTGCAGGTCGTGCGTCTGGATCGTCGTGCCTCGATCATTGATGCGCGCAGGGCCGGGGCGACGATTGGCAAAGCGGGGGCGGGCAAGGCGGTTCTGGCGCTGGCCGGCACCATTCGCCACGCTGAACAGATGGCCATGGGCGCGGCATTGCGTGACTATACCTTCAACCCCCACCGCACCGGTGAAGCGGGCGAAGTCAAGGCGGGCAGCCTGACCCTGACCGTTTCCAAACCCGAAGAATCGGCAGAAAAACTGGCCGCGCTGGTGGCCGTGGCCGAAGGTGTGTTCATGACCCGCGATCTGGTCAACGAGCCGTCCAACGTGCTGACCACCACCGAATTTGCCGCCCGCGCCAAGGGGCTGGAAGCGCTTGGCCTGAAGGTCACCGTGCTGGACGAACCCGCGCTGGAAAAGCTGGGCATGCGCACGTTGCTGGCGGTCGGGCAGGGGTCTGAAAGCCCCTCAAAGGTCGTGGTGATGGAATGGCAGGGCGGCGAAAAAGGCGGCCAACCCTTTGCGCTGATCGGCAAGGGTGTGGTGTTTGACTCCGGCGGCATCAGCCTGAAACCGGGGGCGGGCATGGAAGATATGACCATGGACATGGGCGGCGCGGGCACGGTCACGGGTGTGATGAAAGCGTTGGCGACGCGCAAGGCAAAAGCCAATGTTGTCGGCGTCATCGGCCTGGTTGAAAACATGCCCGACGGCAAGGCCTGCCGCCCGGGCGATGTGGTTGCCTCGATGAAGGGCGACACGGTTGAAATCATCAACACCGACGCCGAGGGGCGCTTGGTACTGTGCGACATCATGTGGTACGCACAAGAGACATTCAAACCGTCCGCCATGATTGATCTGGCCACCCTGACCGGCGCGATCATCATCGGCTTGGGCCATGAAAACGCTGGTGTTTTCTCCAATGACGATGATCTGTGCAAAGCCTTCTTGAAGGCCGCCGAGGCCGAAGGCGAAGGCGCCTGGCGCATGCCGCTGGGCGCGTCCTATGACAAGCAGCTGAAAAGCCGTGTGGCCGATATGAAGAACGTCGGCGGGCGCCCTGCGGGATCGATCACCGCAGCGCAATTCCTGCAACGGTTTGTCAAAGACGGCACGCCGTGGATCCACCTGGACATTGCGGGCGTGGCCTCGGTTGCGCAGGACACGATGCTGGCGCCGAAAGGCGCAACCGGCTGGGGCGTCATGGCGTTGAACCGTCTGATCGCGGACCTGTACGAGGGCGAGTGACGCGCCCATGAGCGAAGTCTTTTTCTATCACATGACGCATACGCCGCTGGAACAAACCCTGCCGGTGATCCTGGGCCGGTCGCTTGAGGCGGGCTGGCGGGTCGTGGTGCGGGGGCGGTCCCCCGACCACCTGACCTGGCTGGATGAACGTCTGTGGCTGGGGGATGAGGCCGGGTTCCTGCCGCATGGCCTGGCGGGCGGGCCGCATGACGCGGCGCAACCGGTGTTGTTGACGACGGACGCGGCTTTGCCCGAGGGCGTACAGGCGTTGATGTCCGTCGATGGGGCCAAGGTGACGGCCGAGGAGGTCGCGGGACTGACGCGGGCGTCCATTCTGTTTGATGGCAATGACCCCGATGCCGTCGCCCAGGCGCGCACCCAGTGGACGGCGATCACCGGCGCCGGGGTAAAGGCGAAATACTGGAGCCAGGAAAGCGGGCGCTGGGAGATGAAAGCCGAGAGCTGATCGCCCGTTCCCAAATTGGGTCGCTGCGCGACGCTTTTTTTGTGAATGGGGGCGCTGCCCCCGCGTCTCATCCTGACGGATGCGACGCGCCCCCGGGATATTTTGGGCAAGAGGAAAAGGGCAGGGAGAAGGGCCAGGCGCTCAGCGTGTCAGGATCAACTTGTCGCTCGAAATCTCGATCTTTTCGAACAACGACAGATAGGCCATGCCCAGCAGGGATTGGTCCATGTCGCCTTGGTTCACCACCGCGCGCAGGTTGCGGTCTTCGATGCCCGACAGGCTGACGGTCGCGATCCTGGTCGGGGCGGTGCGCACTTCGCCATTCGCGGTATAGGCGCGACCGGTGTAGGCGAGCGTGGTCGGGTCAATCCCGACCAGGCGCGCGTCTTGCTGGGTCAGGACGACGTCCGAGGCACCGGTATCGACGACGAATTCCACCGGTTTGCCGTTCAGCCGCAGCACCAGATAATAATGGCCGTCAAAACCGCGCGGCACCTCAATCTGGCCGGTTTCTGCGACGACGCTTTGGCGCGGCATGACATCGTCGCGAATGCCGTCCCACAGCCCGTATCCGGCGATCACACCCAGAAACAACAGCCCCCAAACGGTCGCCTGTTTTGCAACCTTGCCCAGGTTTTGGCGATTTTCCGCGAGGAAATAACCCGCGATGGCCGCGCCCAGCAGGACCAGATAGATCATTTGGCCGAAATCATCGCCGCTCATGGTGAAATCTCCCGTGTTTCGAAAGATATAGGCACGCGGGGCGGCTTTGTCATCCGGCGAGGAAGCCGAAATCCTTCATCCCGTCCAGCACGAACTGCACCGCCAGCGCGGCCAGCAGCATGCCCAGCAGCCGGGTTAGCACGTTGATGCCGGTCTTGCGCAGCAGCCGTTCCAACACGCCGGCGCTGAGGAAGAACACCAGCACCATGGCGATGACCGCCAACATGGCGCCGTGCACAGCGACAACGCCGGCCCAGCCGTCGGCCTCGCCGGACAGCAGGATGATGGCGGCAATCGATCCGGGGCCCGCGATCAGCGGCGTGGACAGCGGAAAAACCGAAGGGTCATCGGCCGGGTCGATCCCCGTTTCCGACTGATCCTTGCGCCGCTGGCTGCGCCGTTCAAACAGCATGTCGATGGCCGTCAGGAACAACAGCACGCCGCCCGCGATGCGAAAGGCGGACATGGAGATGCCGAGAAAGCCCAAGACGGCCTCGCCCATCAGGCCGAACAGGGTCAGAAGGACGGCGGCAATGGTGGTGGCGCGGATCGCGATAGAGCGGCGTTCAGCCGTGGTTGCGCCTTTGGTCAGGGCCACGAACAGCGGCATCAACCCGATGGGGTCGATCACCACAAACAGGGTGACAAAAACCGGGATAAGCGCCTGAAGATCCACGCTCAAGCCTCTGCTTTTTCAAGTTTATTCTGCGCTGACAGCCACATGGCCTCGGCCCGGTCCTGGGCCTCCATCACCTCGGCATATTTCTTCTGCCAGACTTCCATTTCGCCAATCTTGTCAGCTTCGTACAGCGCCGGGTCGGCCAATTTCTTGGCCAGTTTATGGGCCATATCATGCAGCTTTTCGACCCGCGCCTCGCTTTTGCGCACCTCGGCGCGCAGCGCCTGGATGGCATCGCGTGACGGGCGTTTGGGCTTGGGTTTTTCGGCCTTTGCCGGGGCATCCGAGGCCAGCAACAGCTTGCGATAGGCCTCAAGGTCTTCCTCGAATGGTTCGACCCGACCGTCTTTCACCAGCCACAGCCGATCGGCGACCAGACCCAGCAGGTGCATGTCGTGGCTGACCAGGATCACAGCGCCCGTATAAGCGGTCAGCGCGTCGACCAGCGCCTCGCGGCTTTCCATGTCCAGATGGTTGGTCGGTTCATCCAGGATCAGCATGTGTGGCGCATCAAGGGTTGCCAGCATCAGTGACAGGCGCGCCTTCTGGCCGCCTGACAGGCGGCCAACGGTGGTATCGGCCTGTTCAACGCCGATGCCAAAACCACCAAGCCGGGCGCGCAATTTGCTTGGCGTTTCGCCGGGGCGCAGACGTTGAATATGTTCCAGGGGCGTTTCATCGCTGTGCAATTCTTCGACCTGATGCTGGGCGAAATAGCCGACCCGCAGTTTATTCGAGGTGGTGACCCGCCCCTCTAACGCATCAAGGCGTCCTGCTAACAGCTTGGAAAGGGTCGATTTTCCCTGGCCGTTCTTGCCCAGCAGCGCGATCCGGTCATCCTGATCTATGCGCAGGTTCAGGTGGCTTAAAACCGCCTTGCCGTCATAGCCAACGGCGACATTTTCCAGCGAAACGATCGGGGGCGACAGTTCCTCGGGTTTCGGGAAGGTAAACCGCTTTAGCGCGGCTTCCTGCGGGGTTGTGATCGGTTTCAGTTTGGCAATCATTTTCAGACGCGATTGTGCCTGAACCGCCTTTGAGGCCGAATAGCGAAACCGGTCCACATAGGTTTGCAAATGGGCGCGTCGGGCCTCGATCTTGCGGTTTTCGGCCGCTGCGCCAGCCAGACGGGCGGCGCGGGCGGCGGCGAAAGCATCGTAATTGCCCTGATAAAACGTCAGTTTTCGGTCTTCCAGATGCAGAATGCCGCCAACCGCCCGGTTTAACAGGGCCCGGTCGTGGCTGACGATGATAACCGTGTGCGGGTAGCGCCCCAGATAGTTTTCAAGCCAAAGCGCGCCTTCCAGATCAAGATAGTTGGTCGGCTCATCCAAAAGCAGCAGATCAGGCTGCGAAAACAGCACACCGGCAAGGGCGACGCGCATCCGCCAACCGCCGGAAAAGTCAGAGCAGGGCTGGCGTTGCTCGGTATCATCAAACCCCAACCCCTTCAGGATCGAGGCCGCGCGCGCCTCGGCCGACCAGGCGTCGATATCGCTAAGACGGGTCTGGATTTCAGCAATGCGGGCGCCATCGGTGGCTTTTTCGGCCTCGGCCATCAAAGCGGCGCGCTCGGTGTCGGCCGCCAGCACCGTGTCGATCAATGACACGTCAGAACCCGGAACTTCCTGTGATACGCCACCGATACGGGCGCGGCTGGGCAGGCGGATGTCGCCGCCTTCCAGCGTCAGCTCGCCCCGGATCAGGCCAAAAAGCGTGGTTTT
>DFBF01000054.1:0-8746 GCA_002367285.1 Rhodobacteraceae bacterium UBA3087
CCGATTTCGACCCGACCAGCGTCACCCAGACCGTGAACAAATGGATCGTGGGCGAAACAGCCAAGGCGCGGATCATGGTGGACGAGGCGTTGGAGGCTTACCGTTTCAACGACGCCGCCAACGGGCTGTACGCCTATGTCTGGGGCAAGGTCTGTGACTGGTATGTCGAGTTTTCGAAACCGCTGTTGAACAGCGAAGACCCTGCGATCATTGCAGAAACCCGCGCCACCATGGCCTGGGTTCTGGATCAATGCCTGGTGCTGCTGCACCCGATCATGCCGTTTATCACCGAACAGCTGTGGGGCGACATTGCGGACCGCGCCAAGATGTTGGTGCATGCAGATTGGCCCACATATGGCGACGATCTGATTGATGCGGCCTCCGTCAACGAAATGAACTGGGTCATCGCGGCAATCGAAAACATCCGATCCGCCCGCGCGCAGGTTCATGTGCCCGCCGGTCTGAAAATTCCGGTGATCATGCAATCCATGGATGACGCCGGGCGCGCCGCCTGGACAGACAATGAGGCCTTGATCAAACGCATGGCCCGCATCGACAGCATGGTTGAGATGGCCGAGCTGCCCAAGGGCTGCATCACGGTGCCGGTCGAAGGTGGCACCTTTGCCCTGCCGCTGGCCGAAATCATCGACGTGGACGAAGAAATCGCCCGGCTTGAGAAGTCCCTGGGCAAGCTGGCCAAGGAACTGGGTGGTCTGCGCGGGCGATTGAACAACCCGAAATTCGCACAAAGTGCTCCCCCCGCCGTGGTGGCCGAAACCCAGGCCAACTTGGACGCCCGCGAGGCGGAAGAGGCCAAGTTGAACGAGGCCATCCAGCGCCTGCGGGATCTCGGCTAACATGGCCAACAAACCCGCCTTTGAAAGAACAGATACAATCATCTTTCTGGGCGGTATCACGGCGCTGACGGCGGTCAGCGTCGATATTGTTCTGCCGTCAACCGGTGTTGTTGCGCGCGCGTTCGGCGCGCCTGAACAACAGGGCGCCCTGCTGGTTGGGCTGTATTTCATCGCCTATGCCATCGGTCAGCTGTTCTGGGGCCTGTTTTCCGATGCGTTCGGGCGGCGCAAGGCCTTGCTGATGACGCTTGCCGGGTTCACGGTCGCATCCCTTGCCTGCGCCGCGGCCCCGACATTTCAGATGCTGTTGGCCGCGCGTTTTGTGCAAGGCCTGTTTGGCGCATCCCCGGTCATCGCGCGCGCCATGGTGCGCGACGTGGCCTCGGGCGAGGATGCCGCGCGGATCATGACCGTGTTGGGCGCAATCCTGACCATGGCGACGATGTTTGCACCTGTGCTGGGCTCGGGCCTGTTGATCCTGTTTTCCTGGCGGGCGATCTTCGTCTTTCTGGCCGTTCTGGCCATGGTTTTCGCGACCTATACCTGGTTTGCCTTAGGGGAAACCGGCGGCGAAAAACGCCCTGAGCGCTTTTCGTTCCGTTTCATTCGCACCGCCGGGGCAAGGCTGTTGACCACGCGGGCCTATATCGTGCCGATGGCCGTGGGCGGGCTGACGTTCGGCGGCTATGTCTCGGTTGGGGCGACGGGGGCGATCATCACCGAACAACGCTATGGTGTGTCGCCTGAGGCCTTTGGCGCGCTGTTTGCGATTGTGGCGGGCGTGAACACGGGCGGGGCGCTGTTTGCCCGGCAATTGCTGGGCCGCATATCGCTACGCCAGGTTGGCACTGTCGCGGTGACCTTGTTGGGTCTTGCGGGCATCGTGAACCTGGGCCTGACATTTGCCACCCCGTCGCTGCCCGCCTTTTGGGGTGGGGTCTGCCTGTATGTCGCGGCCTTCGGGATCATCCTGCCCACATCCATGGCCGCCGCGATGGAGCCTGCGGGCGACACGCCCGGCTTCGCCGCTTCGCTGATGGGGGCGATCCAGATGATCACCGCCAGTATCGGTGCCTTCATCGCATCGTCGCTGTTTGACGGCACCCATGTGGCGATTTCGCTGACCATGGCGGGTTTTGCCGGGCTGGCGGTTCTGGTGCTGATCACCGGGCGGCTGCTGGATCGACGGTCGATCTGACCCCGAGGCTCACATTCCGGGGCTGACCGAAAGCACGGCAGCCCTGATGGATCAGTGAAAAACCACCCGATCCACAGCCCGCATCATGCCCATGGAGTGGTCATAGACCAGTTCCAACACCCGTTTCGCCTGGGGGCTGGTGCCCAGTTTGGGCACGCCACGCGTGGCTGTTGCTGCGGCGGCCGAGGCCAGAAACATGCGGCGGTTCAAATCGGTCATGGGCACACTCTCTGTTGTTGCGAGCCATTCTTAACTAAGCGCGTTGGCAACATTTTCAACCCTTGCCCCCGCCCCCGCTGGCCGGGTAACACGCTTGCATGACACACGGACCCCGCCTGACCCCGCTCGCCGCATCCCTCCCCGCAGCCGTTCCTTTTGTTGGCCCCGAGGCCCAGGAACGTGCCCGTGGCCGCGCCTTTGCGGCCCGTTTGGGAGCAAATGAAAACACCTTCGGCCCCTCGCCCAAGGCGATTGCGGCCATGGCCCAGGCGGCTAGTGATGTCTGGATGTATGGTGACCCCGAAAACCACGACCTGCGCGCCGCCCTGGCGACCCACCACGGGGTGACGCCCGGCAATATCGTCGTGGGCGAAGGCATCGACGGCTTGCTGGGCTATCTGGTGCGGCTGTGCGTTGGTGCGGGCGACGCGGTGGTTACCTCGGCGGGGGCCTATCCGACCTTCAGCTATCACGTTTCGGGATTTGGCGGGGCGCTGGTGACCGTGCCCTATGACGGTGATCACGAAGACCCCGTTGCCCTGGTCGCAAAAGCCGCCGAAGTCGACGCGAAACTGGTCTATCTGGCCAACCCCGACAACCCGATGGGCACCTGGCATGACGCGGCGACCGTTCAGCGCATGATTGATGCCGTGCCCGAAGGCTGCCTGTTGGTGCTGGACGAGGCATACCTCGAATTCGCACCCGAAGGCACCGCGCCTGTGATCGACCCAGCGGACCCGCGCATCATCCGGATGCGCACCTTTTCAAAGGCTTATGGCATGGCGGGCGCGCGCGTTGGCTATGCTATCGGTGCTGCGCCACTGATCACCGCCTTCAACAAGATTCGCAACCATTTCGGCATGTGTCGGATCAGCCAGGCAGGCGCGCTGGCGGCCTTGCAAGACCAGGGCTATCTGGCACAGACCCAGGCGAATGTCGCGGCGGCGCGGGCGCGGATTGATGCCATTGCGCGCGAAAACGGGCTGAGCACCCTGCCCTCTGCGACCAATTTCGTCGCCATCGATTGTGGGGCTGACAGCCGCTTTGCCAAGGCAGTTTTGGCCGAATTGATCGCGCGCGACATCTTTGTCCGCATGCCCTTCGTGGCGCCACAAGACCGCTGCATTCGCCTATCAGCCGGTCGGCCCGAGGAACTGGACCTCGTCGCCGCCGCCCTGCCAAAAGCCCTGGCGGCGGCCCGCAAAACAACGTCATGACCGCGCCTTAACCAGTATCGTACCTCTGCAAGCCCGCCCGTCCCCGGTGCGGGCGGGGTGGGATGCCACGACATCCCCACGCACGCACCATTTGCATGGGTGGGAGCCCGTGCCGGGGACGGCGCTCAGCCCTCAGCGATGACACGGGCCGCGGCGGCCAGGGCACCATCCCCATGTGGCACGTCCAACGCTTGCAGCCCGGCCTCGATCACGCCCAGCACCCCCAGCACCATATGCGCGTTGACGTGGCCCATGTGGCCGACGCGAAAGAAGCCATGCCAGGCGGGATCTTCCGGCTCGGCCATGCCCAGGCCAATACCAAGGGTCACGCCCGCCTTGTGCTCCACCCACTGGCGCAAGGCGGTGCCGTGCGGTGCACCGATGCGTACCGCCGTCACCGCACGCGAACGATGCGCAGCCTCAGCGACGTTCAGCTCCAACGGGCCAGCATTTCCCCAGACCTCAAACGCCGCCCAGATGGCCTGTGCCAAACGGTCATGACGGGCCCAGACGGCCTCTATCCCGCCCTCTTCGGCGATCAGATCAAGGGCGGCACGCAGCCCGAACAGGTGGTGGGTTGGCGCAGTGCCGTTGAAATATTCGTACAAATAGTCAGGTGCCGCGCGTTTCGCCCAGTTCCAATAGTTGCTGACCCGGTCCAACTGTGCCGCTGCCGCTTTGTCGTTGAAGAACACGAACCCCAGCCCCGGAGGTGTCATCAAGCCCTTTTGACTGGCGGTGACCATGATATCGACGCCCCAGGCGTCCATTTCGAACCGGTCACAGCCCAGCGAGGCGATGCAATCGGCCATCAACAACGCCCCGTGCCCTGCCGCGTCCATTGTGGCGCGCACACCCGCAATGTCGTTCAGAACAGAGGTGGCCGTGTCAACATGCACCGCCATCACGGCCTTGATGTCACCGTCTCGATCGGCGCGCAGACGTGTATCGACCTGCGCCAGATCAATTGGGGACCGGTTGCCAAAATCCATCACCTCAACCTCGGCGCCCAGGGCCCTGGCCATTTCGCCCCAGCCATGGCCAAACCGCCCCGTGGCCAGCACCAGCACCTTGTCACCGGCCGCTACGACGTTGGACAACGCGGCCTCCCAGGCGCCATGGCCGTTGGCGATATAGATCGCCACATGGCCTTCGGTCCGCGCCACCGTCCGCAGGTCCGGGATCAACCCGGCGACCATATCGACCAATTCACCCTCGTATATATTGGGCGCGGCCTGATGCATTGCGTTCAATACACGGTCGGGCATGACCGAGGGGCCGGGAATGGCCAGGTAATTTCGTCCATGGGCAAGCGACATCTGCGCACTCCTTCGCATCTTGATGCCCAAGCCGTAGGCCGCTGCCCGCCCGCCGTCAACGCCCCAACGCGCGCCACCCTTGCCGCGCCCCCACCCACGCGATACACCCGGCCGGAAACAGCCAAGGGATTGCGCCATGCGCCCGAAATTGCATCCTCTGCCAGACGACTGCCTTCTTGCCACCGCAGGAGCGTGCCAACATGGCTGACCAGCCCCCACAGGGAAACGCAGCCCCCGGCATGAAACGCTGGTTGTGGCAGGGGTATATGCGCCCATGGCGGTTCCATCTGGCGTTGGCCATGGTGCTGATGTTGTTCGAAGGGGTCAGCCTGGGCGCGCTGTCCTATATCGTGAAACCGATGTTCGACCAGGTCTTTCTGGGCGGCTCGCGCACAGCCCTGTTCTGGGTTGCGGGTGGGGTTCTGGCCCTGTTCCTGATGCGCGCCCTGACCGGCTTTGGCAATGGCGTGATCATGGTTCGCGTCGGCCAACGCACCGCTGCCGCACTGCAATCGGACATGGTGGCGCATATGCTGACGCTGGACAGCGGTTTCTTTCGCGACACACCGCCCGGCACATTGATCGAACGGGTCCGGGGCGATACGCAGGCCGTATCGACAATCTGGGAGACCACCCTGGCCGCCGCCGTGCGCGACATCATTTCCCTGCTGGCATTGTTGGGTGTGGCCTTGTCGATCGACTGGCTCTGGACATTGATTGCCCTAGCCGCCGTGCCGGTGCTGATTGGCCCGATGGCGGTGCTGCAACGGCTGGTGCGGCGCAACACCACCTCCTCGCGTGAGGCGGCGGCGCGGATTTCCACCCATCTGGATGAAACCTTTCACGGCATCAATTCGATCAAACTGGCCGGAACCGAAGCCCGTGATCGCGACCGCATTGCCGGTGAAATCGGCGCATTTGCCCACTCGCATATTCGCGCCACAGCGAACCAGCGCGGCATCTCGGCGCTGGTTGATGTGATCGCCGGAGTCGGCTTTTTCTTCGTCGTATACTATGGCGGCATGCAAATCGCCGGGGGCGAAAAGACCGTCGGCGAATTCATGTCGTTTTTCACCGCCATGGCGTTGACCTTTGATCCGATGCGCAAAGTGGGGCGCATTTCCGGGGCTTGGCAGGCTGCACTGGCCAGCCTGGATCGGCTGCGCGCGATCTTTGACGAACGCCCGACGATCCTGTCGCCCGCAACGCCGAAATCCCTGCCCATGCCAGCCGCCCAGGCCGATGTGGTGCTGTCGGACACCCGTTTCGCATATGGTGACACGCCGGTTTTGCAAGGCACGACATTCACTGCGAAAGCCGGGCAGACCACCGCGTTGGTTGGTGCCTCAGGCGCGGGGAAAAGTACTGTTTTCAACCTATTGACCCGTCTGGTTGATGCCGACAGCGGCGTTGTCAGCGTCGGCGGCACCCAGGTGCGCGACCTGCCGCTGGATGAATTGCGCGGGCTGTTTTCCGTCGTCTCGCAAGATGCATTGCTGTTTGACGAAAGCCTGCGCGACAACGTGTTGATGGGGCGCAAGGACGTCACCGACGCCCAGTTGCAACATGCATTGCAGGCCGCCCATGTGGCCGACTTCCTGCCCCGTATGGAACAGGGGCTGGACAGCCCGGCCGGGCCGCGTGGATCGAACCTGTCAGGCGGGCAACGCCAGCGCGTCGCCATTGCACGCGCCATCCTGCGGGATGCGCCGATCCTGTTGCTGGACGAAGCCACCAGCGCGCTGGATGCCAAGTCCGAAAAACTGGTGCAAGCCGCGCTTGAGGATCTGAGCCAGAACCGCACCACTCTGGTCATCGCCCACCGTCTGGCCACCATCCGCGAGGCCGACAGCATCGTCGTGATGGATCAGGGCCGCGTCATCGATCAGGGCACCCACAAAGATCTGCTGGGCCGCGACGGCCACTATGCGGCGCTGTACAAGTTGCAGTTTCAGGACAGCTGAGCAGCCTAGCGGCGATAAGACCGCGCCAAGGTTTCGGGATTTGCCCCCATCAGGTAGCGTGCCAGCGTCCACAGGTTTCGCCCGCCCCGCCGCAGCCAGCCTTCGGACTGATAGCGCACTGCGCTGGTCATGGCGCGCACCGGCAGCGCGACCAGGGCCCCGCGCAAGGCCCGCGCCATCGCCACGTCCTCCATTAAGGGCATATCGGGCATGCCGCCGACGGCCTCATACAGCCGCCGCGATAAAACCAACCCCTGATCACCATAGGGCAGACCAAACAGGCGCGCGCGCAGGTTGGCCCAGCCCGCCACCAGGCGCGCCGCAAGGCCGCGCGCGCGAAATCCCAGCCGGAAATACCCGGCCTGCGCGTCGCCTGCGCCGATCATGCCCTGCACAGCCGCGACCCAGCCGGCGTCCAGATGGGTGTCGCCGTGCAGCACCATGATCCAGTCGCCCTGACTGGCCGCAACGCCACGCGCGATCTGGCCGCCGCGCCCCGGCGCGCCAGTGACCACGGTCGCGCCGACGTCCTCGGCCATCGCCACGGTTGCGTCGCTGGACCCGCCGTCCGACACGATCAATTCGCGCACCAGCCCCGCCTCAATCCCTGCCATGAGACACGCCAATGTGCCCGGCAAATCCCCGGCTGCATTCAGGGTCGGGATAACAATCGAAAGAGCTGCGCGCATTTGGGTTCCGTCCCGGGTCATTCGCCCTATATTACCCCCCTATATGGCCCACTGGCACGGCAGGAGAAAGCAGATGACTGGCGAGACCGACATAACACGGACCGTTTTGCGGCTGACGGGCGCGGATCGCGACCATTTTCTGCAAGGGCTGGTCAGCAATGACACCGCGCGCCTGGCCGACGGTGCGGTCTATGCTGCGCTGTTGACGCCGCAGGGCAAGTATCTGGCCGATTTCTTTCTGGTGCCTGACGGTGAAGGGATTCTGTTGGATGCGGCCACCAGCCTGGCGCCGGGGCTGGTGCAGCGGCTGAACATGTACAAGCTGCGCGCCGACGTGCAGATCACCGCAACGGATCTGGCCGTGACACGCGGATTGGGCGACATGCCCGAGGGGGCCTTTGCCGACCCGCGCCATCCGGATTTGGGATGGCGGGCCTATGGTGCCACGGGGGCGGAACCCAGCATCGACTGGGACGCAATCCGTGTCGCCCATTGCATCCCGGAAACAGGCATCGAACTGACCCCGGACAGCTATATCCTAGAGGCCGGGTTCGACGCCCTGCACGGTGTCGATTTTCGCAAGGGCTGTTACGTCGGCCAAGAGGTCACAGCCCGGATGAAACACAAGACCGAGCTGAAGAAAGGCCTGACCACCGTGTCAATCACAGGCTCTGCCGCGCCGGGCACGCCGATCACGGCGAATGGCAAACCGGCGGGCACTTTGTTCACGCAATCGGATGGGCGCGCCATTGCCTATCTGCGGTTTGATCGCGCGACGGGCCCGATGCAGGCGGGCGATGCCACGGTGACTTGGACGCACTGATTGGCGCCCCTTGGGCCCAGATCACGCGACGCGTCGTAAGATCCATTACCTCTGGTCCGTGCTGTGGCCATAATCTGCGCGCCTTGATCCGGATCAAAGTCACCCCATTCAAGATGCGACATTGTACCTGCTTGCCAGACACCCAACAGGACGTAACATGACCCATTCCGACGACAGCAAGCCTTCCGTTTCCCGCACCGCCCCATCAACCGGGCAGGATCTGTGGGCCCGCCGGGATGGGCCGCGCCGGGCGACCGTGCTGCATCCCGACACTGGCGCGGCATTCGCCCGGATCACAATGGATGAAAACGGCACGCCACGTTTTGATGTGCTGGACCCTGTGACGGGGGACGCAACCGAGCGAAGCCCCTGCACCACCATCTGCCCAAAGGGCTGTAACGGTGATTTCGACCGGGCCACGTCCTGCGCCTTGGCTTGCAGCGCCAAGATGATCGCCTGA
>DFBF01000054.1:8806-11267 GCA_002367285.1 Rhodobacteraceae bacterium UBA3087
AGGATCGCGGGCTTGAAGCTGTTGGCAGCAGTTTGGCCCTTCACGACCGGCTCGGTTTCTTCGACCACGCAGGTGACTTTCTGCGGCAGCTTCGCGCTCAGCGCTTCGGCATCATAGTATTCGACAACAGCCGTCATGCCGTCCTGCAAGAACGGGCGGGTGTCGCCCAGCAGCTCGGCCGGGATTTCGATCTGGTCATAGGTTTCCATGTCCATGAACACCAACATGCCGTCGGTTTCATACAGGAACTGCTGGTCTTTCTGCTCCAGACGCACGCGTTCGACCTTGTCCGCGGACCGAAAGCGTTCGTTCAATTTCGACCCGTTGCGCAGGTTGCGCAGTTCAACCTGTGCAAAGGCGCCGCCCTTGCCGGGCTTCACATGGTCGACTTTGACCGCGGACCACAGACCGCCATTATGCTCCAGCACGTTGCCGGGGCGAATTTCGTTACCGTTGATCTTGGGCATGTGTTTTCCACCTGAAAGGTTGAACTCTGTTGGCGCGAACCTATATCTTGGCGGTCCCCCCCTGACAAGGTGACTAGATACGGTACGAAAACCGTTAAAGCCATGCAACGGGTGCATGGCAGCCATGCGTTGGAGGGGATACCGAATCGCGTAGAAAAAGCCATATTGGCCGTCACGCCAGAAAGCGCAAGAGCAATAAGAACAAAGGAAACCGGATGTTGGATTTCGTAGACGGTACTGCATTCAACCACGAACAAGGCAATCGCGCGCGCAAACTGTTTGCCGCCGTGGTCCTTGCTGCGTTGGATGACGCCATTGCCGATGACAAGAAATACGGCAACGGTCCGGACCAGATCGCCCGTTGGGCACGGTCGCGCGATGGGCGCGAAGTGCTGAGCTGTGCCGGGATTGACCCCAACGAACGCGTCGTGTCGGGCCTGATGGACTTCGTGTCCAAAGGTGTGCGCACCTCGGTCGCGCTGTCGCGTGAGGAAAGCGAACGTCGCAACGCTGCCCAGGCCGAAGCTGCCTGAGCCGACCACACGTTTGAAACGAAAAAACGCGCCCTCGAACGGGGCGCGTTTTTCTTTGCCTGCCGGTGTTTTCCACCTATGACGGGGCATGAGTAAAGCGATCATGATCCAGGGCACCGGCTCGAATGTCGGCAAGTCCATGCTGGTGGCGGGCCTGTGTCGCGCCTGTGTGAAACGCGGTCTGCGCGTGGCACCTTTCAAGCCGCAAAACATGTCCAACAACGCCGCCGTCACGGCGGATGGCGGGGAAATCGGCCGGGCCCAGGCGTTGCAGGCGCGGGCCTGTGGGCTGGCGCCGCACACCGACATGAACCCGGTCCTGCTGAAACCCGAAAGCGAAACCGGCGCGCAGGTGATCGTTCAGGGGCAACGCCTGGCCACGATCGAGGCCTTTGGCTATGGCACCGTCAAGAAAACCCTGATGCCCAAGGTGTTGGAGAGCTTTCAGCGGCTGCGGCGCGACGTTGATCTGGTCATTGTCGAGGGCGCCGGAAGCCCCGCCGAAACCAACCTACGGGCGGGTGACATCGCCAATATGGGTTTTGCCATGGCGGCGGATGTGCCGGTGGTTCTGGCCGGCGACATTGACCGGGGTGGCGTCATCGCTCAACTGGTCGGCACGCATCAGGTGCTGGACATGGCCGACCGGGCCCAGATCGGCGGTTATCTGGTCAACAAGTTTCGCGGCGATCCGCGCCTGTTTGCCGATGGTAACGCCGAAATCGCGCGGCGCACTGGCTGGGCGGGCCTGGGCGTTCTGCCCTGGTTTGCCGACAGCTGGCGCCTGCCCGCCGAAGACGTGATGGACATCGCCACCCGTCCCGGCGGCGCCTGCAAAATCGCCGTGCCACGCCTGTCCCGCATCGCCAATTTCGATGACCTCGACCCGCTGGTCAGCGAGGCGGGCGTTACCGTCGAAATCGTCGAGCCCGGCCGGCCCCTGCCCGGAGACGCCGACCTTGTGTTGATCCCCGGCACCAAAAGCACCATTGGCGATCTGGGATTTTTTCGCGCCCAGGGCTGGGATATCGACCTGGCCGGACATGTGCGCCGTGGCGGCCATGTTTTGGGGATTTGCGGCGGATATCAAATGCTTGGAAAGCGAGTCGAGGACCCCAAGGGGCTGGAGGGGCCTGCGGGGGGCGTCGATGGTCTGGGCCTGTTGGACCTGACCACCACGCTGGAACCCCACAAGACACTGGCCATGACCCACGCGATCTGGACCGATACCGGTTGCACGGTCACGGGCTATGAAATCCATCTGGGTCAAACCAGCGGCCCGGACACGGACCGGGCCTGGCTGCGTGTCGGAGACCGGACCGAGGGGGCCGCCAGCGCCGATGGCTGCGTGCAGGGCTGTTACCTGCACGGGCTGTTCTCCCAAGACGCGTTCCGGCGCGGTTTCCTGGCGCGATTGGGGGCAACGACCACCGGTCCCTCCTATGAAACCCAGGTCGAAGA
>DFBF01000054.1:11308-14850 GCA_002367285.1 Rhodobacteraceae bacterium UBA3087
GCGCGCTAGGCCAACGCAAAACGCCCGATCGATGCCCGGGCGCAGCACGCCCGTGATCCGGGCGACGTCAGGTCACAGGGGTTATTCGAAGTCCTTCAAGGTCAACGCCCGTTGGATTTCGCGGCGCACCAGACGGCGCACATTGCGGGTGATGCGTTCCCCGACGGTGCCCTGAAGCTCTTCGCGCACCAGGCGCGCGACCAGTTCGCGCAGGGCGTCTTCGTCAATAACGGCTTCTTCGCTGTCATCGTCATCAAAAATTGCCGCTTCGGGGGCCTCATCAAGCGGCTCCTCAGGCATCGTTTCGACAAAGGGCGCGTCCTCGGCGACCTCGTCCACCATGACCTCTTCCACCATGGCCTCTTCCACAGCCTCGGCGGCGGGTGCGGTCCACGAGGCATGTTCAAAGACGACCGTTTGCGGTGTCTCAGCCTCGTCCTCGCTGCCATCCGGCTCCCAGTCGTCGGCGGTGTCTTCGACCGCGGCCTCCAATTCGGCAATGCGATCTTCCAGCGTCTCGGACGCGGTGCACTCGGCCTCCCAGGCAGCGGCCATCGCGGCGGCGTCCATTGGCGGCTCGATATCACCGAGGTCGGTATCGGCAGGCTCAATATCACCGCGCGCGGGATCACCCGGCACGGTGTCATCCCGAACGGCAGCCGCCTCAGGATCAATCGGCGCGTCAAGAATCACTGGCGCTTCGGCCACAATAACCTGCTCTGCCTCGGCAATGTCACCTGCATCCTGTTGGCTGTGGTCTTTGCGGACATCCAGCGTCACCGGTTCATTCACCGGCTCGGCCTCATGCACCCGAAAAGCGGGCGTCAGCACCAGCTTTTCAACGGTATTGTCCACAACAGCAGACTGCCCCTCGGTGGGTGCGTTTTCGGATACCAACCTGCGAATCGACGACAAAACGTCCTCGATTTCGGCATTTGTCACGGCTTCGGACATGCCCTGCCCCTGTTCATTGCTTGCTCACGCCTCATGTGCAGCTTACCCGCGCCTTCGCGTTCACACAACAGATCGGCACATTTTTCGGCTTTTCTGGAACGCACCGGATATTCGGGACGTTATTGACGCCCCAGAGCCTTTAGAACAGCATCCAGTTTTTCACCCTGCGGGCTGACCTGATGCGTCGGCGCACCAGAGACCGCGTTGTAATAGGCGGTCGGATCATAGGTTGGGATGCCCAGACGCAAGTGATCCGCCGTCAACAGCCCCATCGAACGCAGCAGCGAATAAATCGCCAGATACTGGTCCGACTGCGCCGAGATACGCGCGTCTTCCGCGTCCAGCAGTTCCTGTTCGGCGTTCAACACGTCCAGCGTGGTGCGCGCGCCCAGGCTTGCCTCTTCACGGGCACCACGAAGGGCAACGCGACTGGCGCGGATTTGGCGGTCCGTTGCTTCGATCTGGGCGCGGGCAATGGCCAGCTGTGCCCAAGCGGTGCCGACATTCTGGTCAATCGTAAGACGCACCACATGCAGGTTCGCGCGCGTGGCATCGGCCTGCGCCAGTGCCCGGCGATACAGCGCGGACAGCTTGCCGCCCTGATACAGCGGCCCGGACAGGGTTACGCCCAGCTGTGTTCTG
Source organism: Rhodobacteraceae bacterium UBA3087 (assembly GCA_002367285.1). Lineage (GTDB taxonomy): Bacteria > Pseudomonadota > Alphaproteobacteria > Rhodobacterales > Rhodobacteraceae > Aliiroseovarius_A. The sequence continues at coordinate 12,905 of DFBF01000054.1, forward strand.
CGCGATTCCGTATCCATCTGCCCGCCCGTGGACAGCGTCATGCTGGCGGCCCCACTCAGCGTCGGTTTCATCGTGGACAGCGCCACTTGCACGCTCAGCTCGGCAATGGTCACCTCTCGTTGGGCGCGCAACATGTCGGGATGGGTGCGGCGGGCAATGCCCTTGGCGGCGTCCAGCGTCTTGGCCGCCATGGGCGGCGCGGGCGGGGTCGACAGCGGGCCGGGGTAATGTCCCGTTGCGGCGCGGTACGCTTCGCGAGCGATCATCAACTGCCCCTGCGCGGCCGCTTCGGCGGCGCGTGCGGCCGCCAGGCGGGCTTCGGCCTGACTGACGTCAGTCTGGGTGACTTCACCCACTTCAAAACGATCGTTTGCTGCGCGCAGTTCCTGGGTGATCAGACGCACGTTGTTGGTTTGCAGCGCGATGGAGTCAATTGCGGTCCGCACATCCATGAACGCGGCAACTGCGACAAGAAGCACACTCTGTTCAACCGTGACCAATGCCTCGCGGGTGGCCAAAACCGTCTCCTTGGCCAGGTCGATGCCCAGCTGGCTGCGCCCGAAATCGTACAAGACCAGATCGGCAGACAGCGTGGCCGAGGCCCCGAAGTAGTCATCATTGGGCGCGACCGTCGTTGGGTCGGTATAGGACGCCGACAGCGCATAGTTAATAATGGGACGCAGGGCGGCCACAGCAACCGCAACATCTTCGTCAGCCGCGCGCAACAGGGCGCGGTTCTGTTCCAACAGGCCCGAATGTTTATAGGCCGCCACCAGCGCGTCCGTCAGGCTTTCTGCCGAGGCCGCCATCGGCGTCATGACAACCGTCATAACGGCCACACCCGCAGCCAGTTTCCGTTTCAATCCTGCCAGCATCACTGCCATCCCTTTTTTCATCTTTTTCCCGCTCCCATCACATAGGGTACGGATTTACAAAACAAAGACCTGCTTAGCCTCAAATCCAGGAAGAACAGGCGCACTCGCATTGAACGAAAACCGCCAGACGATGTCACCGTCGATCTTATAGCCGATACGCACGATCCCCAGCATTCCGTCGGCAAAGATCGCGGCAATGCGGCCGCCCTCTTTCAACTGGTCCAAAATGGTCTCAGGAATGTACTCGACAGCACCGCCGCCCACGAGGATCACGTCATAGGGGCCGTTCTTGGCATTCCCGTCCACCAGCGCGCCGGTGATCACCGCTACGTTGTCGGCACCTGCTTCGCTCAGCGCGGTTTGCGCTTCGGCTGCCAGGGCCTCGCTCTCTTCCACGGCGACAACGAAATCGGCCATCCGCGCCAGCACAGCGGCACCATAGCCCAGGCCACAGCCCAGATCCAGCACCAGTTCGTCCGCCTGAACATCCAGCGCATCCAGCATCTTGGCCAGGGTGCGCGGCTCCAGGACCACACGACCGGCGCCCAGATCGACGTTGCGCCCGGCATAGGCCACATCGCGCCGTTCGTCGGGCACAAAGGCCTCGCGCGGCACAGACAGCATTGCGTCGATGATCGGGAATTTGGTCACATCCGAAGGGCGGATCTGCGTATCCACCATCATGGTCCGGCGCGCGGCAAAGTCGCTCATGATAAAAGGTCCACTGCTTGGGTCGTCATTCGTGAACCGTCTTGCCACAGAATGCGGCGGGCGGCAACCAGCGCAAAAGCGTTGCGCGACGAAACATAGCATCTTGCACCCACATCCACCCTGCGCTAAACCCCGGCTCACTTCGGCGAGTTGGCGGAGTGGTTACGCAGCGGATTGCAAATCCGTGTACACCGTTTCGATTCCGGTACTCGCCTCCAAATCTTTTCAAAGAATTTGCAGAGATGGCTCACTCTAAGAGCGCCCTCGGCTTTAGAAAGCCGAAGGTGAATGGCGTAAGCAGGATGCGACTGGAGGTTTCAAGACATCCAATGCTTAGCTGTGGATCAATTAAATGACCTT
>DFBF01000051.1:0-3819 GCA_002367285.1 Rhodobacteraceae bacterium UBA3087
GGTGCCGCTGCGCTCAGGTCGACCTGCCAAATATCATCGGTTTGCGCCATGGTGCCATCCAGTGACAGCGCGCCGTCCAGCCCCGCCAGCAGCAATCCACCATCCGACATGTCGACATGGGCCGTAACGTGGCTGTTGCCCGGCACCAGAGTTGCTGTGGCTAAGGCCGCAGCGCCGGTGCTGTTGATCGCGAAATCTTCGATCCGCGTTCCTTTGGCGTCACGTATCGCGGCAAACGACAGGTCGCTGGCCCCGGCAAAGGGGCGGTCAAACTCGTCAATTCCGATCGCCAGATCCTGCCCGGTGCCGTCGACGATCAGGTCAAATGGTCCGCTCATCAAGGACGCCGCGCCGGTGATGCGCAGGTTGGCAGCGCCCGAGATCGCCTGCCCGGCAAGGGCTGCAAACCTGCTCAGATCCTGGGCGTTCAGGGTGACGTCGCCAGTGGTCAGCAGGTTCAGATGTTGCCAATCCATGCCAAAGGAGGCCTGCCCAGACAGGTCATAGTCGCCGCCCCGTAGCGTGATCTGCCCCAGCCGGACACGCGCCTGATCCCGTTTTGAGAACGTAATCTGGCCGGACAGGGCATCGCCGATTGCAGCGGCCAGGGCCGGATCAGATGGCGCGATATCCTTGGTGTCGACCTTTACCGTTCCGGCAACCTGCGCCGCCTGCCCATCCGCACCGGGGGCCAGCGTTCCTGTGCCAGTCACATGCAGCGCGCCCAGTGAAATGTCGTCACGCACAAGCCCGGTCACGGTGCCCGAACCGATCCAGTCCGGGCCACGCGCGCTGTCGAAATCAAACTGAACCCGGGCCCGGTTCAACCGCGTTGGCGTGCCACCCAGCGGCAACAGAACCGCTGTGCCATCGGGGGCCGCAATGGTGCCCGCGATCTGTGCGCGATCAATCCAGCCCAATGGATTGATGCGCGTCGATCCGGTGAACTCCATGGCCTGTGTGCGGATTTGCAACGTGGGCAGGTCGATGGTCCCGTTCGGGTGGCGTTCTCCTTCGGCCAGCAGTTGGACGTCGGGGCCGAAAAAGCGCGCATAGTCATCTGGGAACAGGGGGCTGGGGTCGCCCGTCAGCGTGGCGCGAAACCCAAGGGCCGCGTCCGTCGCGGGGGCGTCGGCCGCCAGGCTGACCTGCCCGGACAGGCGGCTTTGCCCATCGGTGGCCAGGGTGATGTCCGCCGTGAAGTCTTCGATTGGGCCTGCGCCAGCCACGTTCAGGGACAGGGGCGCGCCATTGGCCAGACCCGTCAGGGTGGCAACAAGCCCATTGGCCCCTTCGGACAGCGCCAGATCCAGCGCCAGATGCCTTGTGTCGTTGGCATAAGACCCGTCCAAGCGCAGTGTGCCCATGGCACCGTCAATCCGTTCAACCGACAGCTGAGCCTGTCCCGTCCCGGCGTTCAACTGCCCCGATCCGTCCAGACGCATTACCGCGGCAACGCCCAATACGGGGGTGCCCAGCACCAATCGCTTGGCCGTGATCTTGCCAATGTCGATTGACACAGGAAGCTCAGGCAGTGCGAAGCTGGATGCCGTGGTTTGCGGCAGGTCCGTGCCTGGCAGGGGGCGGCGGATGATTTCGATTTCATCGCTGTGCAGCGTGTCGATTTCAAGCCGTCCAACCAACAGCGCGGACCGGGTCCAGTCCAGCTGAACCCCGCGCAGGGCCAGCCAGATGCCATCGTCGTCCGCAATGGTCAGCTCGTCCAGCGTTGCCTGGCTGCTGAGCGCGCCGGTGAAGCCGGTGATGCGAACCTCGCGCCCGGCGGATGACAGGTTGGTTTCCAGCCAGTTCTCCAGAAAGGATTTGTCGTCCTGCTGTGCCCAGAGCGGCGGTGTGATCATCACCACAAGGGCGACCAGAAGGGCGGCCAGGCGTCTCAAAACGCTTGTCCGATGCCGATATACAGCTGGGGCCCGGACCCGCCGGGGCCGGAAACCGGCAGGGCGACATCCAGCCGGATTGGTCCCAGGCCGGTATAATACCGCAACCCGAGCCCGGCGCCGACCTGCCAGTCGCCATCGAAATCCAACAGGCTGTCGGCGCCGACATGGCCAGCATCGGCAAAGCCGACCAGACCGAAACTGTCGTTCAGGCGATACCGGACCTCGCCCGAAGCGCCAAAGAACGACCGGCCGCCGATGGTCGTGTCGGGGGCCAGATCAATGCCCAGCGATTGGTATGGAAACCCGCGCACCGTGCCGCCGCCGCCTGAATAAAACAGGTAATCTGAGGGCACAGAGGCGGCGTTTGCGCCAAGGACGCTGCCGATCATCCCCCGGCCCGCCAGGATGACCCGGTCATCGGACAGGCCCAGATAGCCGCGCCCATCCAGCCAGACCCGCGCCCCGGTCGCACCGCCCGATAGGTCGTGAAAGGGTGTGAGGGTGGCGTGAAGATAAAAGCCCGAGGCCGCGTCCAGCATATCATCGCGCCCGTCCCAGGTCAGCGTGGCCGGCAGGGACAGCAGGGAAAATCGCCGATGCCCCAGATCATCATCGACGCTGGCATAACTGTAGGCAACGCCAACTTCGCCCGCCAGCCGATCCGAAACCCGCCGATGCACCCCCGCACCGAACCCGGCCAGGGCCGAGCGATAGGCCGGGTCATCAAGGTATTCCAGCGTTGTGGTGAAAAACGCGTCAGTGTCGGTCCCCAAGGCCGCCGGGATGTCCAGCCGGGTGGTCAGGGAAAAATCCATACCCTCGACCCCGTTCAGGATGTCGGAGATCTCGGCTTCGACCTTGAACCGTTCGGCGCCGCCAAACAGGTTGCGGTGCAGCCAGAAGCCCGACACGCTGAGCCCTTCGATTGACGACAGCTCCGCGCCAAAGCCAAAGCGGCGCGGCTTTGCGTCGACAACGGCCAGGCCGATGTCCATCCGGTCGCCCGCGCGCAGATCGGTGGTTTCCGACAGGACGACGGATGAAAATACGCCCGTTCGTCGCAAACGCGCCGCAACCTGTTCCAGGGTCTTGGGGGAAAAGACCTGATCGCTGGGCAGGCCCGCGATTTTGGCGATGCGTGTGGCGCGCACGGTTGACGGGGTGGTCAGGGTCAGCTCTCCGAACCGAACCAGGGGGCCGGGGGCCAGGGTGATGCGCGCGTCCAGCGTGGCGTGGCGGTGGTCGGCGACAACGGTTTGGTCCGTCACACGCACCAGGGCATGGCCCGTGTTGCGCCAATCGCGGGCCGCTGTCTGAACCGCATCGCCCACCTCTGTGCTGCGGGCCGGGGCGCCGGTCTGAAATCCGGGCGTTGCGGTCGCATCCGGCGCAGGCGGCGTAACGCTGGCCCTGGCGAATGTGAACTGTGGGCCGGGGGTGATCTGAACCTGGATCGTGTCGATCCGCGCCGGGGCAGCAAAGGGGGAAATGCTGGTCGCCTCGCGGCCATTGATCCGAATGTGAATGACCCCGCCATAGTACCCTTCGCCGTACAGCGTGTTCAGCAGCTTGGTGTAGTCGGCCAGGGCCGCAGCGACCACGTCGCGCGGATCGGTCTTGCCGTCGACCTTGGCCGTGACCAGAAGGGAGGCGGTCTCTAGCTTGGCACGCAGACCGTCGCTGTCGCCAGCGACATTGAACGCCAGCCCATCAAAGGCTGTACCGGCCGTCGGCGCCATCGCCACGGCAAGGGAAAGGATCACGGTCCTTAGAAATGTGGTCAGGTTGGTCATGATCCCACCCCGTAAAACGGATCTGACGTATGCAGGTACAGGCAGCGTACACTCCCTGCCTATCATTCTTGCGAAAAGGTGCAAGGCGCTGCGCAAGAATGGTCATGATATCGCCGAAGCCG
>DFBF01000051.1:3868-6263 GCA_002367285.1 Rhodobacteraceae bacterium UBA3087
ATTTTCGGGTCTGGCTTTCCAACGGGACGAAAGGCGCAGATGTCGATGTCCAACGCCCATTCCTCTCCGCCAATCGGGGCGATGTCCCTGGCCGCCGCCGGATCCACGGTGCTTTGCGCAAGCCAGCCAACGCCATAGCCCGCCACGATCACCTCTTTCAACACATCGGACATGTCACATTGCACCCGCAATTTGTACGGCAGCACACGCCCGGCGCGTTCCAGCACATGTTCGAACAGGCGTGAGAAATACGCCCTCTGAGAATAGGCAATCAGCGGAAACGGAGCGCTTTGGCTGCCCGGAAACCCGAATTTGGCACGTTTGGCGGGGTCTTTCGCCGCAAAAGGAAGAAATCGGTCGCGTCGGATGACAAGACGATCATGCTGGTCCAGCGTGTCATGGGTCGGAATGGCCGGACAGTCATGCACCAGCAGAATGTCCGCGTCCCCGGCCAGATACCGTGCCACAACGTCATTCGTGGTGCCGACAATGACCGAAAACGAACTTTTGTGCTTTTGTCCGATCGCATCCAGCACGCGTTTGAATTCGGACCGTGCCAGGACCGTGGGCATGGCGATCCGGGCTTGCGACATTACGTCGAACTGTTTCGCCCGGATCGACGTTCGCGCGTCAAACAGCCGGTCCACCGCGATCTTGGCATCCTCGCGAAACTGGTCGCCCGCTTCGGTCAAGCGGACGGGCACCGTGCCTTTAACGACAAGATCGGTGCCCACCCATTGTTCCAGGGACTGGATGCGCCGCGAAAACGCTGCCTGGCTGACATTGCGAAAGCTGGCCGCCCGGGTGAAATTTCGCAGCTCAACGAGGGCCAGAAAATCTTCGAGCCACCGAACGTCCATGTTGTTTCCCCCTACAGACCGATTGCGCGGTAGTAATCAGCAATCCGGGCGATGGTAACCACATAAGCGGCGACACGCAAAGTGCTGTCGGGCATTGCGGATTTGCGGTCCATGATATCCTCGAACGCGCGGGTCATGATTTCTTCCAGCCCTGACCGGACCAGGTCCAGTTCACTGGTCGCCTGGGCAATCTGGGCGCGCTGGTCGGCCCGGAGGGGGTGCCCGGCGATTTCCTCAAGCGCGGAGAGGACCGCTGTGCCCGCAGTGATGTTGCGACGCTTGTCCATCAGGCCAAAGGGCAGGTGGGTGATGTTCTTGACCCATTCGAAATAGCTGACCACAACGCCGCCCGCGTTGACGTAGAGATCGGGCAAGACGACGATGCCGCGCCGGGTCAGGCAGTCTTCGGCGGCGGCGGTGACGGGGCCGTTGGCGGCCTCGACAATCAGCTCATAGTGCAGGTCTTCGCAGTTCTGCGCGGTGATGGCGTTTTCCTTGGCTGCCGGGATCAGGATGTCGGCGGCCATGTGGGTCAGACCCAGATCGCTGGGCACGGTTTCAGCGCCGGGGAAATCACCGACTGAGCCCGTGTCGACCCGCCACGCCGCAACGGCGTCGATATCCAGACCATTGGGGTCGAAGATGGCGCAGTCGTGTTCGACGATGCCGGTGATGCGGGCGCCGTCCTGGGCCAGGAATTTGGCGGCATGAAATCCCACGTTTCCAAAGCCCTGCACGACGATGGTCAACCCTTTCACGCTTTTGCGGCCAGCGATCGGGGCGGTGTCCGGGTGGGACAGATAGGCATTCAGCGCGTATTGCACGCCGCGCCCGGTTGCCTCGACCCGGCCTTCGATGCCGCCCCGCGCAACCGGTTTCCCGGTCACGCAAGCCGCCTGATTGATCGCGTCCGAACGCCCGGTCTTGCGAAACTCATCCGCCATCCAGGCCATCTCGCGTTCACCCGTGCCCATGTCAGGGGCGGGCACGTTGCGCCCTGGGTGGATCAGATCGCGGCGCGTCAGTTCCTGCGTAAAGCGCCGGGTGATGCGTTCCAGTTCATCCTCGCTCCACTTTGCCGGATCAATCTTCAGCGCCCCTTTCGAGCCGCCAAAAGGCACGTTCACCAGCGCGCATTTCAGGCTCATCAGCGTCGCCAGGGCCTCGACCTCGTCCTGGGTGGCGTCCGGAGCAAACCGGATGCCGCCCTTGACCGGTTCGATATGTTCGCTGTGCACCGAGCGCCAACCTTCAAAGCTGTGAATGCGCCCGCGAAGTTTGACGCCAAAGCGCACGGAATAGGTCGAGTTGCACTGCGCAATGCGTTCGGCCAATCCGTCGGGCAGGTCGATCTGTGCCGCCGCACTGTTAAAGAAATGTTCTACACTGTCGAGAAACTGCTGCTGTTTCATGGGTCTTCCATTTGCCAGTCCCGTCAGGTGGGACACCGGCGCACCGAAAGGGAAAATGCCGCGACAGTCCAATGCGGATATTGCATCAATGATGTCTGTTCGCGATTGCTTGGCGTCCCGCTG
>DFBF01000051.1:6334-11808 GCA_002367285.1 Rhodobacteraceae bacterium UBA3087
AGGGTCAGGACCGGCGGCGGCTCAGGGTCATGAGAACGCCATAGGCCGCCGCAATCAGAACGCCCGCGACAATCGCCGTAAGAAGCAGGATCAGAACCGGGGCCAAACCCGGCGCCTGCGCCTGGCTGTCAGCCAGAAGCGGTATCCCCTCTCTTCCCACCAGCCAGGGGCCCAGAAGGACAAGGTTCGCGGCTAGGATGGCGATTGCCGCCCCAACCGTGGCCAGCCGTGTTTTCATCGCAATGCCATGGCCGACAAGCATGCGCCGCAAGCTGGCCAGTGCGCGCGCGGCATCGGCCTGGATGACCAGAAGCGTTGGCACCAGCAACAGCACGATGAAAAAGCCGACGGACAGGCCATAGACCAGCGTGACAACGGTTGGCTTGAGGAACAGGGACTGGCGACTTTCCTCGTACATCAGCGGCATGAGACCCAGAACGGTCGTGAGCGTGGTCAGCAGAATGGGGCGCAAACGGTCCCGTGCCCCGGCAACGGCGGCGGCGGCGGTGGGCAATCTGCGGCCATGGTCCTGCACCGTGGTCACCAGCACGATGGCATCGTTGATGATGATCCCGGACATGCCGATAAGTCCGATGATGGTGAACAGCGACATGGCAAGGTTGAATTGTGCGTGCCCCCAGACCGTACCGATCAGACCAAAAGGCACAACCGCAAGCACGATCAGCGGCAGGGCCCAGTTGCCAAACACCCAGCCAAGCACAAGATAGATGCCCAGGATGCACAGCAGAAAGCCCACCATGGCCTCGTTGAGGAACGCATCCTGTTGCAGCGCCAGACCGCCCAGATCCCATTCGAGATTGTGGCGTGTGGCGATCTCCGGCAGGATTTCGGTGCGTAACAGCGCGCCGATTTCCACCGCGCGGGCAGGGTTGTCTTCCGACAGGCTGCCTGTGATCGTGACCAACCGGCGCCCGTTTTCGCGGGCGACGGTCGAAAAGGCGATGTCGCTTTGGATGGTGACAATTTCGCCCAGGGGCACATGAACCCCGGAAGGGCTGCGCATCAGGGTGGTGTCCAGGAAATCGGCGGTAAGTTCCGCGTCGGGAAGGCCGATGGTGATGGCGGTGGACCGGGTGCCCGCCGGAAATTCGGCGGCCGTAATGCCGTTAAGACGGGCGAACAGATCTGCGCCAATCGCCTCGGAGGTAAAGCCAAGCGCCTCTCCGGCCGGGGTGAGTTCAAGCACCATGTCCTCTTTGCCATAAGGCAGGCTGTCCTGGAGCCCGGTGACCTCGGGGAACTGGCCCAGCATGGTCATCAGGTCGTTGGCGGCGGCTTTCAGGGCAAAGCCATCGTCGCCGAAGAAATTCACGGCCAGGGAATCCCCCCCCGGACCGGCCCCTTGGCTGCGAAAGTTCAGCACGGACAGGCCAGGTGGACGTTTTACCTCGCCCTGAAGTTCACGCACGAATTCCTGTGCCGAGAAATCCCGCAGGTCGGCCCCGACAAGACCGATGTCGATTGATCCAAGCGTATCCTGGTCCATCGTTTCCTGGCCGGGAATGCCCTTGGCTGCGGTGCCGCCCACCTGGGCCAGGGCATGCACGATTGGAAAGACACCGCTGTCTGCTTCGTACCGTTTGCCGACGGCGGCCACGGCACGGTCCAGTTCCTGGGTCAGGGCCAAAGCGTCGGCGCGGGTGGCGCCGGGCAGGAAGGCAAAGTTGCCGGTGACCGAGCCACGTTCGGGGGCGGTAAAGAAGGACCAGGCGACCTCGCCGCGCATCAGGGTGGCGATCGTGGTCGACAGCAGCAGGATCATCAGCGCAACAACCAGGTACCGCAGGCGGATGACCCATTGCATCACCGGCAGGAATGCGTGCGCTGTCACCCATGCGAAACCCTGATTGAACAAGGTCGAGGGCAGGTCGTACCAGCGCGCCTTGGCGCCTGAGATCAGCGCATGGCGCATGTGGTGGGGCAGGATCACGAAACTTTCGATCAGCGAGGCAAGCAGCACCGCGGTGACCACCGCCGGAATGTCGCCAATAAGTCGTCCGAATTCACCTCCGATGAACAGAAGGGCAATGAAGGCAAGGATCGTCGTGGCGGTCGAACTGAAGACAGGCCCCAGCATCCGGCGCACGGCATTGACCGGGGCCAGATCCGGACCTTCGCCCAGGCGACGCGCCCTGTAATCGGTGTGTTCGGCCACGACAATGGCGTCATCCACCACGATACCCAGCGTGATGATCAGGGCGAACAGCGACATCATGTTGATGGTCAGCCCCGCCGCATACATCACCCCGATGGCAGCGATCATCGAAACGGGAATGCCCACGGCGACCCAAAAGGCGGTGCGCGCCGACAGAAACAGGAACAGCGTGACAAGCACCAGAGCCAGTCCGGTCAGACCATTTTCCATCAGGATATCAAGCCGGTCGGTAATGTCCTGCGCCCGAGAGTTGATCAGCTGGATCGTGACCCCTGCGGGCAGCTCGGCGCGCAAGTCTTCGGCAAGCTGGCGCACGGCGGCTTCGATGCCAATCGCGTCCCCCTCGGCGGTTCTGTCAACCCGAACCAGCACAGCCGGTTGGCCGTCGATGTAATAGGCACGCCCGGCGTCCGCGCCTGTCACGGCGACCTGCGCAACATTGCGAAGATAGAGCTTTGAGCCATCCGGGTTCACCCGCACGACAAGATCGCGGATTTCATCAACGGCGCGGGTTTCTGTGCCCGCCCGCAGCCTTGCACCGCCGCCAGCCACATCGCCAGCCGGGCGGGTGTCCACCTCGCTTGCGATCGCGTTGGCGATCTCTTTCAAGGTAATGTCGTGGCGCACGCGGGCCACTTCGGGCACCGAGATTTCGATCTGTGGCGCGGCAATGCCAGTGATCGCGCTGCGCGTGATGCCTTCGCGATACAGGCGCGCCACAAAGTCATCGCCAATCTGGGCCAGCTGATCGGGGGCAATCGGCCCTGAGATCACGACCTCGGTCACCTTGTCACGCCAGGTGCCCCGGCGCACCACCGGTTCTTCGGCGGCATCGGGAAGCGTTTTGATCGTCTCGACGGCGGCCTTGACCTCTTCCGTGGCGCGCGCCATGTCCCAGCCGGGTTCAAGAACCAGGGTCACGGTTGCCGCGCCGTCCTTGGACGAGGCGCTGGAGCTCATGACCCCATCGACACCTTGCAACGCGGGCTCCAGCAACGCGACCACGGCGTTGTCCAGTTCTTCCGGCCCGGCGCCGTCCCAATCGACGGTCACGGACACCGTGTCGATCACGACATCGGGAAAGAACTGTGACCGGATCTTCGAGCTTGCGACCAGACCGAAGGCCAGCATGACCACCATGACAAAGGTCGCAGCCGTGCGGTGGCCGGTGAAATATCCCAACAGGCCTTGCGTGCGGCTCCCCATCACTGGCTCTCCGCAATCTTGGCTTCGAATTTCTCAACCGTGGCGATGGGCACCTCTGGGCGGCTGAGTTCCTCGAGGAACTTTTCGCGCATCTCGGGTTTCATCTGATCGCTGGCTTCGATGAAGGCGATGATTGTGGCGCGTCGTTCGTCGTCCAGGGCGATGCTGTCGGGGGGCGAGGGGGCAGGGGCGGGCGCCGTGGCCGCCTGGCCTTCGGGTGCCTCTGCGACGGGGGTGACAATGATGCCCTGCCCAAGCTGAAGCGCGCGTGCCTTGACGTATTGGCGGCCAAACGGCACATCGCCCACGACCAGCATGTCACCCTGGTGCCGCAGCAGCGTGGCCTGGGTTTCTTCCAGCCGGTTGCCCTCGCCGATGACCAGAATGCGCCCGTCGGCAGTGGCGGCGGTGGCCGGAATGCTGGCGACATTTTCAAGCGGCCTTTCGGGGATGCGAACAGTCACGAAATCCCCGGTCTGGATCAGATTGAGATCCGGCTCGATCAGCTTGGCATACACAAGACGCCCGACTTGGCCCTCTTCCAGACCCGCGCCGGCGCGATCCAGCTTGGCCGGGAATTCGGTGACCTGTCGCCCCCGTTGCACCAGCACGCTCATGTCCGCCGGGCGCAACGTGCCCTGCGCGTTCAGCAGCCGCGAGAATTGGTTGTTGGTGACCCGAAAGGCGACTTCGATGTCGCCCATGTCGATCAGTTCGCCCAGTTGTTCGTTGACGGAAACCAGACGGCCCTGCACGGCGTTCGTATCATTGATGACCCCGGCAAAGGGGGCCGTGACCGTTGTTTCGGCAAGGGTGCGGCGGGCATCGGCCAGGGCGATTTCACGCCGGCTGACGGTGATCTTGGCCTGGGCCAGGCGGGCCTGGTCCCCGGCAACGACCTGACGCCGACTGACCAGGGTCTGTTCGGCGGCGGCCCGTGCCAGCACGGCGGCTTCGACATCCGCTTCGGTCGCCACGCCCCGCGCGCGCAGGTCTTCTTGTCGGACAACCGCCTGAAGGCGCAGGTCCAGCTGCACTTGCGCGGCCTCGACCTCGAGCCCTCCAAGCACCAGCGCGGCCTGTGCCTGCGCAAGCCCGGCCTGCGCTTCGTCCACATCGGTTTCAGCCAGCGCCAGAGCTGTTTCCAGCCGCGATGGGTTGATCCGAAACAGCACGGTATCCGCCGCGACCACGCCGCCATCGCGGAAATTGTCAGACAGTTCCACAAGCGTTCCGGCCACGGCGGAACGCAGCTCAAGCGTGCGCCCGCTGGTCAGGTGCCCATAGGCCGTGATGATAGGGATGACGGTTTCCGGGGCCAGCACGCCAACCGCGACCGAATAGCTGCGCTCGCGCGGTGTTCGCTTGTTTGACGCGACGCTGGATCCGTCCTCCCAGGCGCGATACAGAACGCCACCGGCTGTAAACAGCACGGCAAGGGTGGCCCCTCCGATGGCCAGGCCAAAGCTGGCTCGGGTAAGCATGCGCATCTCGCGTTCCTCCAGAGGATTGTTGTTCTCAACTGTGTCCGGAGAAATCATATGCGTCTTGAAAGCAATTGCCAGATGAAATCGACTTTTGGCATGGTCGGCAGTTACCCTGCGTCAAGGCAGGGGCGGATGCCGCCCGGTCATGTCCCGGACGCCAACCCGCCGATGCTTTGAATATTGTCCCAAACGCCGTCGATCCCGTCGCGCAGTTTCAGATTGGTGAAAACCGTGGGTAGGCCCGGCCGCATTCGGGCCGCATCGCGCGCCATTACCTCAAGGCTTGCCCCGACATAGGGCGCCAGATCGGTCTTGTTGATCACCAGAATGTCCGAGCGGGTCACGGCCGGTCCGCCCTTGCGGGGAATTTCTTCCCCCGCCGCGACGTCGATCACATAAATCGTCAGGTCGGCCAATTCCGGGCTGAAGGTCGCGGACAGGTTGTCCCCGCCGCTTTCGATCAGCACGACGTCAACCTCAGGGTGGCGCGAGACCATTTCGGCCACGGCGGCCAGGTTGATCGACGCATCTTCGCGGATCGCCGTATGCGGGCAGCCGCCGGTCTCGACGCCGATGATCCGGTCCGAGGGCAGGATCTGCATGCG
>DFBF01000051.1:11908-12311 GCA_002367285.1 Rhodobacteraceae bacterium UBA3087
CGAAGAGGGCCATTGGGGCTGGTCATGTGCGAAAAATCCTTGCGTATTGGGTTTCGTGTTTCATCGACGAAATATCGGTCAGAAAGGCGGTGGCTGACAGGCGCGTCAGGTCACCGTCGCTGGTCTCGGCCGCGATGGAGGGCAGGCGGGCGCACAGCCGGTACAGGATCGCCTGGCCTTCGGTTTGACCGACCGGCAACAGGCGTTGCCCGGCGGCAATCAGGTTTGACACAAAGGCCTGAAGATACATGGTTTGGGTCAAAGACAAAGGCAGGCCTTCGCGTGCCGCAGCCGCCCCCAGCGCGACCGGATAGGTCAGCCCGCTCAGGTCTTCGCCCCAGATCACCTGTGTTACGGCGGCAAAGCTGTTGCCCTGCTGGGTCGTTTCCAAGAGCCGTTCTTT
>DFBF01000051.1:12357-14340 GCA_002367285.1 Rhodobacteraceae bacterium UBA3087
CCAACCGGATAGGCCGGAGAGAGCCATTGAGCCAGGGTCAGGATCTGGGGTTCAGTGGCTGTGGCCATGGGTGCGTCCGTGCCCATAGGCGCCGCCTTCGGGGGTGAAGGGGGCTTCGATGTCCCGCAGGGTCGCGCCCAGCGTGTTCAGCATATCGCGCATCACATGATCGCGCTGGATCAACAGCCGATCGGGTTCAACCTGACAAGGTGTGTGACGGTTGCCGATATGCCAGGCCAGGCGGGGCAGGTCGCCGGTCACTTCCAGCAAGGCCTCACTGGCTGGCACCACCTCGACCAGTTGCCCGTTTGACAGCACGAAGGCATCGCCCTGTCCGACCGAGCTGGTCTGAGCCAGATCCACCAGAAACTGAATGCCCGCTTCGGTCGTCAGCACTTTGCGGCGCAGGAAACGGGCGTCATAGGTCAGCGTGACCCGATCGTCACCATGATGGCTGTGAGTCACCTCACGCGCGGTTGGCAGATCCATGATGTCCTCCTCAGAACAGGAAATAGCGTTGCGCCATTGGCAGAACTTCGGCGGGCTGGCAGGTCAGAAGTTCACCATCCGCGCGCACCTCATAGGTTTCGGGGTTCACCTCCATCACCGGGGTGGCGTCGTTCAGGATCAGATCCTTCTTGCCGATCTCGCGGGTATTTTTGACCGCAACGGTCTGTTTCGCCAGACCCAAGGTGCTGCGCAGATCGGACGCCTGGGCCGCTTCTGACACAAAGGTCACCGCCGAGTGTTCGACCGATCGCCCATAGGCGCCGAACATCGGGCGGGAATAGACCGGTTGCGGTGTTGGAATAGAGGCGTTCGGGTCGCCCATCTGGGCCATCGCAATGGTGCCGCCCAACAGGACCATCTCAGGCTTTACACCGAAAAAGGCCGGATCCCACAGCACCAGATCGGCGCGCTTGCCTTGCGCGATGCTACCGATTTCATGGCTGATCCCGTGTGCAATCGCCGGGTTGATCGTGTATTTCGCCACATAGCGGCGCACGCGGAAATTGTCATTGTCGCCGGTCTCTTCTGCCAGCCGCCCGCGCTGTTTCTTCATCTTGTCGGCGGTCTGCCAGGTGCGGATCAACACCTCGCCGACGCGGCCCATGGCCTGGCTGTCCGAGGCGATGATCGAAAAGGCGCCCATGTCGTGCAGGATGTCTTCGGCGGCAATGGTTTCGCGCCGAATTCGGCTTTCGGCAAAGGCCACGTCTTCGGGGATCGACTTGTCCAGATGATGGCAGACCATCAGCATGTCCAGGTGTTCTTCAAGCGTGTTGACGGTGAAGGGGCGGGTGGGGTTCGTCGAGGACGGCAGCACGTGTTCTTCGCCACAGATCTTGATGATGTCGGGGGCGTGCCCACCGCCCGCGCCTTCGGTGTGAAACGCGTGGATGGTGCGGCCCTTCATGGCCCCGACCGTATGTTCCACAAAACCGCTTTCGTTCAGCGTATCGGTGTGGATCATCACCTGAACGTCCATCGCGTCGGCCACCGACAGGCAGCAATCAATGGTGGCGGGGGTGGTGCCCCAATCCTCGTGCAATTTCAACGCGCAGGCGCCGCCCAGCACCTGTTCTTCCAGCGCGGCGGGAAGGGAGGCGTTGCCTTTGCCAGCAAAGGCCAGGTTCATCGGAAAGGCGTCGGCGGCCTGCAACATGCGCCCGATATGCCAGGGGCCGGGCGTGCAGGTTGTGGCCATCGTGCCATGCGCCGGGCCGGTGCCGCCGCCCAGCATGGTGGTCAGGCCCGAGTGCAGCGCGTCCTCGATCTGTTGCGGACAGATAAAGTGGATGTGGCTGTCAAAGCCCCCCGCCGTCAGAATGCGCCCTTCGCCGGCGATGACTTCGGTGCCCGGGCCAACGATGATGTCGACCCCCGGTTGCGTGTCCGGGTTTCCGGCCTTGCCGATCTTGGCAATGCGCCCGTCCTTCAGGCCGACGTCGGCCTTGAAGATGCCGCTGTGGTCGACGATCA
>DFBF01000051.1:14445-16216 GCA_002367285.1 Rhodobacteraceae bacterium UBA3087
CATGCCCGGCGGCCAGATCGGCGGTCAGGTCTCGTTCGACCTCGATGATCAGATCGGTATCGGCAAGGCGCAGCTTGTCGCCGGTGGTGGGGCCGAACATGGCGGCATAATCTGCGCGGGGGATGGTGGTGGGCATCAGAGCTCTCCCATGACCTTTTGGTTGAAACCGTAAATGCGGCGGGCCCCGGCGATCGGGATCAGTTGCACCTCTCGGCGCTGGCCGGGTTCGAACCGCACAGCGGTTCCGGCGGCGATGTCCAGCCGGTGACCGTGGGCGGCGTCGCGGTCGAAATCGAGCGCCGGGTTCGTCTCGGCAAAATGGTAATGCGAGCCGACCTGCACCGGGCGATCACCAGTGTTGGCGACCATCAAGGTGATCGCCTTGCGCCCTTCGTTCAGGGTCAGATTGCCCGGTGCCGGGATCAGCTCTCCGGGGATCATGCGCGACGGGTCCACAGCGCATAGGCCGCGACCAAAGCCAGCGCGGCGATGGCGGCCAACGCGACCGTTTCCATCGGGTGCATGTGGGGGGCAGGGGCCCCATGGGCAAGGGCTGGGCTGGCCAGCAGGAAAAGAGGCAGGTATCTCATCTTGGATCTCCTTCAGCGGATCGGGTTGTGTACGGTCACCAGTTTGGTGCCGTCAGGAAAGGTTGCTTCCACCTGAACGTCGTGGATCATCTCGGCGATGCCGTCCATGCATTGCTCGCGGGTCACGACCTGGGCGCCGGCCTCCATCATGTCAGCCACCGACCGCCCGTCGCGCGCGCCTTCGACCACCGCGTCGGTGATCAAAGCGATCGCTTCGGGGTGGTTCAGTTTCACGCCACGGGCCAGGCGCTTGCGCGCGACCTCGGCGGCCATAGCGATGAGCAGTTTGTCTTTTTCGCGCGGGGTCAGGTTCATGTCAGATCATCCAGCATCGGGGAAGGGTATCGCCGGTCAGGCGGTTCAGGATCGGGAGCAGGCTTTGGCGCAGGTCGTGGCCGTCGCCCGCCAAAAGGCGCAGGACCAACAGGTCGTCACCGATCAGGCTGGCTCCGGCCCGGTCGGGCAACATGGTGCGCAGCGGGGTCAGGTGACTTTGGGCGTCCGGCGCCACATAGATCAAGGACGCGATGGCCCGCGCCCCGGCCGCGACATAGGGCCGGTCCAGCTGCGCCTGCATGTCGCCGTCAAACCGCATCGCATCCAGATACAGCGGTCGCGCGTTTCGCCGCAGCGTGATGCGGTCGACAAAGCGGCCTTCGGTCACGGTTTCGCCCATCGCGGTGCGACCAAAAATCAGGGGTTCGACCACAAGGGCACTGGCGCCAGGGGCAAGGTCGATTTCAAGCTGGCGCGACAGGGCGCAGTTTTGAAACAGGATGGTTTCTTGCGGCAGCCAGTTCAGCTGCGCGCCGGTGGCGACGCTGATCCTGGTCCGCAAGTGCCCGGTTTCACCCGGTTGCGCCCGATAGGCGCGTTCGGCGGCCTGTGTGGTCAAGGTCAAGGCGCTCTCTGGTCCGACCTGGGCCTCGACCTGGAAGGCATCGCCACCGGTGATGCCGCCTGCGGTGTTCACCAAGACGCCCTCCAGGGCCGTCCCCCGCCGACGCGGGAACAGACATTTCAACGAGCCTGATTGCCGGAGGCGGTCCAATACCGACCCCCTGTCGGATGGCTTGGCTGAAACAGCAACAGCCCCCCTGGCGCGCGGTTGAACGGGCCGGGCGGTTTGGCGCGATATGGTGGTCGTCAGGGTGATCGGGGCCTCCTGGGTGGCGCTGTGG
>DFBF01000051.1:16336-17089 GCA_002367285.1 Rhodobacteraceae bacterium UBA3087
GCTGCGATGCAGAATCGCTGAACAGGCCAGAGGGGCGCAAGCCTTGGATATGGTGTGTGACGACCAGACGAATTGCAGCTCTGACCGGCCGCCACACGGGTGCAACAGAAGTTGCGGGGACTGGGTACGGAAAGACGCGGGATGGCGCAAGCACCCCCGACCCCCTCCGCCGGGAGAATTACATGATCAACCTGAAAACCACATTGGCTGCCACAGCCGCACTTGCCGCGCTGAATGCGCCTGCCACGGCTGCCGACTGCCAGATCAAAGTTGGCATTCTGCATTCGCTGTCCGGCACGATGGCCATTTCGGAAACCACGTTGAAGGACACGATGTTGTTGCTGATCGAGCAGCAGAACGCCAAGGGGGGCGTGCTGGGATGCGCGCTTGAGCCCGTCGTGGTCGACCCGGCCTCGGACTGGCCGCTGTTCGCCGAAAAGGCACGCGAGCTTTTGACCGTGCATGATGTCGATGTGATCTTTGGCAACTGGACCAGCGTCAGCCGCAAGTCGGTTCTGCCGGTGATCGAAGAACTGAACGGGTTGCTGTTCTATCCGGTCCAATACGAGGGCGAAGAAAGCTCGAAAAACGTGTTCTATACCGGTGCGGCGCCGAACCAGCAGGCCATCCCGGCCACGGATTATTTCCTGGAAGAACTGGGTGTCGAAAAGTTTGCGCTGCTGGGCACCGACTATGTCTATCCGCGCACCACGAACAACATTCTGGAAAGCTATCTGCAAGCCAAGGGCATTG
>DFBF01000051.1:17177-19252 GCA_002367285.1 Rhodobacteraceae bacterium UBA3087
ATTTCGACCATCAACGGCGATGCAAACATCGGGTTCTACAAGGAACTGGCCGCTGCGGGCATTTCGGCCGATGACATTCCTGTCGTCGCCTTCTCCGTGGGAGAAGAGGAGTTGTCGGGTCTGGACACGGCAAACCTGGTCGGGCACCTGGCCGCCTGGAACTATTTCCAATCCGCCGAAGATGACGCCAACACGGCCTTCATCGCAGCCTGGAAAGCAGCGATGGGTGACACGCGCGTCACCAATGACCCGATGGAAGCGCATTACATTGGCTTCAACATGTGGGTGAACGCTGCTGAACAGGCTGGCACCACCGATGTGGATGCGGTCCGTACGGCAATGTATGGTCAGGAGTTCCCGAACCTGACCGGTGGCACCGCCGTGATGCTGACAAACCACCACCTGGCAAAGCCTGTGCTGATTGGCGAAATTCAGGCCGATGGCCAGTTCGACATCATCAGCCAGACCGAAGAAGTGGCGGGCGATGCCTGGACCGATTTCCTGCCGGAAAGCGCGGTTCTGATGTCCGATTGGAAAGACCTGGGGTGTGGCATGTATAACACCGAAACCAAAACCTGCGTTCAGCTGAACTCGAACTACTGATCGCAACTGTCCCGGAGGGGTGCGCCCCTCTGGGACCTTGAAGGCACCAGCATCATGAGACTCTTTCATCTGGCGGGCCTGTTGGTCCTTCTTTCAACATTTTCCGCCTGGGCGCAGAACACGCCCGTGCAGGCGCTGTTGCAAGACCACGGCGCCCTGATCGTGAAAAGTTCGCGCAAGACCATCGCCCCGGCGATTGATGCGCTGGCGTCCTCTGGGCTTGCCCCGGCGCAGGACGTTCTTGAGGCCTGGCGGGCCAAAGGCTTGTGGCGCAGGACTGCGGACGGGGTGTTCTTTCGCGGCGAGAAGCTGGATGCCAAGACCATTCGTCTGTTTGATTTCGACACCGGCACCGCGGTCGGGGATGTCGCCAAATCCGAGGTAAAGCAGATCAAGCCGAACAGCGGCATTCGCGCCCTGATCGCGACGGCGCTGGTGCAATTTCAGCTGACTGACCCGGACCCGGCGCAGCGGCTCAAGGCGCTGATCGCTATTGAACGTGCGCCCGAAGCCGGGCTGCTTGCCCCGCTGCGCGCCGCGATCCCCTCTGAAACCGACGCTGATCTGAAGGCCCGCAAGGAGCGGATTGCGCAGCTTCTGACCATTGCTTATGACACGGACGAAGACCTGCGCATTGCGACAATCCATCAGATGTCCGGCGACCTTGGTGTCGATGTTCGCGCCACCCTGAACCCGTTGGTGGTCACCCGCCTGCAAGCCTTTCCGGGGGCGGTTCCTGCCGGGATGAATGTTGCGCGGCAGGTTACGCCCGGGGGCGGCGATCTGTCGGCTCAGGCGGCCTATGACCTTCTGATCTCAGACGGGCTTGCCCCGCCGCGGATCACACCGGATGACATCCGCGCCAGCCTGGCCGCCCATGTCGTGGACGGCGCCGTTGGTGGCGTGCCAGTGGGTGCGCTGAACCGCGATGACGCCCGCGCCCGTGCCTATGACGCGCTGGTTCAGGCGGACCTGGCCCCGCCGTTGGTGACCGAGGCGCAGGTCGCAGACAGCTTGACCCGTCACCTGTTCGCCGAGATCTATGACGAACCCTCAACCGCCATCACCACTGCCGCGCAAGAAACGCTGGACGGCATCGCCAAACGCGTGGCGGTTGGTCAGGCGGTCGACCTGACGCTCGATGCGATGTCCCTGGCGTCGATCTATTTTCTGGCGGCCATTGGGCTGGCGATCACCTTTGGCGTGATGGGGGTCATCAACATGGCCCATGGCGAATTCATCATGATGGGGGCCTATACCGGATATGTGGTGCAGCAGGTGATACCGAACCATACGGTGTCGATCCTGTTGGCCGTGCCGCTGGCCTTTGCCGTGACCTTCGCCGCCGGGGTGGCGATGGAGCGGTTGGTGATCCGCTGGCTGTACAACCGCCCGCTGGAAACGCTTCTGGCCACGTTCGGTATCTCGATTGCCTTGCAACAGCTGGCCAAGAACATCTTTGGCACGCAGGC
>DFBF01000104.1 GCA_002367285.1 Rhodobacteraceae bacterium UBA3087
TACGGCCTGGATTATGCCGATTTCGCCGCGCAGACACAGGCGAATTTCGACCGGCTGTTTCGCAAAGTCGCTGCCTATAAGGCCAACGCCTGATGGCGCGGCTGGTGTTCACCATTCTGGGCTGCGGCAGCTCAGGTGGCGTGCCCCGGCTGGGCGGCCAGTGGGGTGATTGCGACCCGACGAACCCCAAAAACCGCCGCTCGCGCTGTTCCATGCTGATCACGCGCGAAACCGCAGCGGGGCACACACGGGTGTTGATCGACACCTCGCCAGACATGCGCCAACAACTGCTGGACGCCGATGTCGGCTATCTGGACGCGGTGGTCTATACCCATTCCCACGCCGACCACGTGCATGGCATCGATGACCTGCGCATGGTGGTCTATAACCAGCGGGCCCGCCTGCCGATCTGGGCCGACCCGGCCACGCAGGACGCGCTGATTTCCCGGTTTGGCTATGCGTTCGTGCAGCCCGCCGGGTCCAGCTATCCGCCCATTCTGGACATGCACACGATTGAGGGTGATGTGACCATTAACGGGGCCGGTGGCCCGATCACCCTGACCCCGTTCGAAGTCCGCCACGGCCGCATAGACTCGCTGGGCTTTCGCATTGGTGATCTGGCCTATTTGCCGGATGTCAGCGCAATCCCCGAAGACGCCTGGACCGCGCTTCAGGGTCTGGACTGTTGGGTGCTGGACGCTTTGCGCCGCACGCCGCACCCAACGCACGCACATTTGGAACAGTCGCTGGAATGGTTGGAGCGATCAGGCGCCAAACGTGGCGTGCTGACCAATATGCATATCGACCTGGACTATGACACGGTCGCAGCCGAAACCCCGGATCACATCACCCCGGCCTTTGATGGCATGACCATCATCCACGACGAATGAGCGCGCTGGTCGAGGTTATCCTGCCGGTCTTTCTGGTGATCGGTTTTGGATACTTTGCCACATGGCGCGGACATTTCCCCGAAACCGCAATCGAAGGCCTGATGAAGTTCACCCAGAATTTCGCCATTCCGACCCTGCTGTTTCGCGCGATCTCGTCGCTGGACCTGAGCCAAAGTTTTGATCCGGCGCTGTTGACCAGCTTTTATGTCGGGGCGGGCAGCGGCTTTGCCGTCGCCTTTCTGGGCGCGCGATACCTGTTCAAACGGCCCTGGCCCGACAGCGTCGCGATCGGTTTTGGCGGGCTGTTCTCGAACTCGGTCCTGTTGGGGCTGGCGATCACCGAACGCGCCTATGGGATCGACGCGCTGGGGCCGAATTTCGTCATCGTTTCGGTCCATGCGCCATTTTGCTATGTCGTCGGCGTCACGGCGATGGAGTTTGCGCGCGCGCAAGGTAAAAGCCTGGGGGCCACGATGTTGAGCGTGCTGCGATCCATGGCGCGCAACGCTCTGGTGATCGGCATCGCGGCAGGCTTTGCGGTGAATTTCACCGGCCTCGCCCTGCCCGCCGTATTCACCGACGCGGTCGACATGATGGCACGCGCAGCCTTGCCCGCAGCGATCTTTGGCCTGGGCGGTGTCTTGGCCTGTTACAAACCCGAGGGCGACATGGGCGTGGTCGCCCTGATCGTCACTGTCTCGCTGGTTCTGCACCCGACCATCACCTATACGCTGGGACAGGCGCTGGGCCTGAGCCATGGCCAGTTGCGCAGCGCCGTTCTGACCGCGTCCATGGCACCGGGCATCAACATCTATGTGTTCGCCAACATGTACGGCGTGGCGCGTCGGGTGGCGGCAACGGCAGTTCTGGTGGCAACGGGCCTGTCGATCCTGACCGTCTGGGTCTGGCTTGCGATCCTGGGCTGAACGATCAGTTGATCGTGCCGGACAGAACCTTGGCCAGACTGGCCGGAAGATCCCCAAGCGGCCGTCCACCGCGTTCACGCAGCACCGGAAACAGCGCCTCGCCCTGGGGCAGGATTTCCAACGCACAGTGTTCCAGTCGCGAGACCTGACGTGTCGATGGGCGGCTGAGCATGACCAGGCCAGGGTAGATGACCTTGTCAGTCGTCGGCGGATAGGTCAGGAACCCAAAGCTGAGCCGTTTTCCCTGCGGTTGAAAAGCCTGCATGATGATGCCGTCATCCTGGTCCATCATCCAGCCCCGCACATCGCGACGCGCCTGTGTGGGACGGTCGCGCGTCCCATCCCGCCCGCGGTCTTCAATCGCGCGAAACAGGGTCGCGCCCGTGCGGCGAAACAGGCGGACCGTATAGGAATTCACCCAATTATTGTCGATAGACGAGCGTTGCCAATAGCGGTGGATGCCCATGGGCGGTGGGCTGCGCAATTCCAGCAGTTCCCGGCCACGATAGAGATAGTCGAAAATCGCATGAAAGGGTTCAGACCGATCCGCAGGTGGCTGCACCGGGTGCAGGTCTTCGATCGGCTGCAAAAGAATGCGGGCATCGGTTTCGAAATAGGTGCAAATTCGCAGCAGAACCTCAGGACGGGGGCTGGCCTGCCCGCTGAGGTATCGGTTGAACTGTGTCCGGTTCACACCAAGCGCACGGCACAGTTCGGCAACCGATCCATGCGCCGAAGCCAGGATGCGAAGATTTCGGGAAAAAACCCCGTACAGCTCTCGTGTGCTGCGCATGAGCGGATCCTCATTTCTAACAAAACCCCCAACAGCTGCGTTCGGGCTTCTCCACTATACTGTGTAGTTTTCCGTTTTGGAAACAGCGGAGATTCCACCCACCACTCATGGCTTTTGAAATTTCCGATGCAACACAAGGCATTACCGGTCTAGTTACTCGTTTTTTGATTTCCATTTCATACAGTAACTTATTTCTTGCCTCGAATCGCAGCCAAGGGTATTGCTGACCGTGCGGTCGGCTTTTCCTATTTCAGCCCACCGCCACACAGGGAGGAATTCATGGACGCATTCATTTGCGATGCGGTACGCACGCCGATCGGACGCTATGGCGGGGCGCTGTCGTCTGTTCGCACCGATGATCTGGCCGCACTGCCGATCAAGGCGCTGATGGCGCGCAATCCGGGTGTGGACTGGGCCAGCATCGACGACGTGATCTATGGCGATGCCAACCAGGCGGGCGAAGACAACCGCAACGTGGCGCGCATGGCCGCATTACTGGCGGGCTTGCCGGTGGACGTACCGGGCACGACGGTGAACCGGCTGTGTGCCTCGGGCATGGATGCGGTCGGCATGGCGGCACGCGGGATCAAGGCGGGTGACTATGACCTGTGCATCGCCGGCGGTGTCGAAAGCATGAGCCGCGCGCCTTTCGTGATGCCAAAGGCCACCAGCGCCTTTACCCGCGCCAATGCGGTTTACGACACCACCATCGGCTGGCGGTTCGTAAACCCGGCGATGGACGCCGAACACGGCACCCATTCGATGCCGCAGACGGCGGACAATGTGGCCGCTGATTACAACATCAATCGCGCCGATCAGGATGCGTTCGCCGCGCGGTCGCAGGACCGCTGGGCCGCCGCGCAACATGCGGGTTTCTTTGCCGATGAAATCGCACCGGTGACCATTCCCCAACGCAAGGGCGACGCGATCATCGTTGACACCGACGAACATCCCCGCCCTGGCACGGGCGTCGACAAGCTGGCGAAACTGCGTGGCGTGAATGGTGCAGATCTGACCGTGACCGCAGGCAATGCCTCGGGCGTGAACGACGGGGCGGCAGCGATGCTGGTGGCATCACAGGCAGCCGTGAAATCCAATGGTCTGACCCCAATGGCGCGCGTTGTGACCATGGTCGCCGCAGGCGTTGCGCCGCGCGTCATGGGCATCGGCCCGGTGCCAGCCGCGCAAAAGGCGCTGGCCAAGGCGGGTCTGAGCATTGACCAGATGGACGTGATCGAGCTGAATGAAGCCTTTGCCGCCCAGGGTCTGGCGACTTTGCGCGAACTGGGCGTGGCCGATGACGACCCGCGCGTGAACCCGAATGGCGGTGCCATTGCCTTGGGCCACCCGCTGGGCATGTCCGGCGCGCGTCTGGTGCTGACGGCAGCCTATCAATTAAGACGCACGGGCGGACAATACGCCCTGTGCACCATGTGTGTGGGTGTCGGCCAAGGCGTCGCTCTTATCCTGGAAAGGGGCCTATATACTTAACTAGCCGCTAGGCGTGGCGACGTCAGCAATGCGAAAATCTCACGCGCTGCGTCAAGGCTGGCCGCCTTTGCCAAAATCTCAAACTGGTTCTTGCGCTCGCGGGCAATGAAGTAGCCGCCAGAGCCGCCAAGATTGTCGCACTCAACGAACTCGCTGTAAGTCCGGTCATGCATTGGGGACACGTATAGCGTGGCGTCACAGTCAATCTTTGCAACCAGAGTGATGTCATCCATATTTTCAGATCCCAATTACAGATTTAACCGCCGTCCGCAGTTTTTAGTGAATCATATCTCACAGTACCTTGCTATATCAAATGCGACACAGAGGGGGCGCGTCATACGGTCGACGAAGTTTCCCAAGACAGTAGAAGTGGCGGCTTACTCACAGGTTAGGGACGCGCTCAAGAAATCACTGTTCAAAGAAGATTTTGGGCGTAGTGATCTGGATTTCCTTGCCGACAGGATGGACGCGAAAGCCAGGGCGGAAACGGGATGGCACCAAAGTGAGGCGCTTAGGTCAGCACAGGCGGTCCGTGCCTTTCAGGAAACATTCGACCCGAAGGTGTTTAAGAAATACACGTTATCGGCTGCTCCCAAAAACCTTTCCGTCAAAATCAGCGGCGTGAAACTGAATGTGTCGATGGATGCGTCGATCACACAAGACAGCAAAGGAGTCACTCACTCTGGGGGGCTGATCCTAAAGTATGCGTTCGGCGCGGACAGGTCATCAGTTGCAAAGGAACTGACAAACGCCGTTGGCTTGTTGTTCTGGGCCCTAGAAGGCGGTCAGATGGAGCCGTTGCCTAGACTTTGCTTGGCGGTCGATTTTGCGGACCAAAACATCGTCAAAGCACGCACCTCATACACACGCTTCCGGCAAGGCTGAGGTCGCAATCTTCCACTCTCATGGTTGGCAAACAAACCACTGCCGTGCAGCGGAATACATCAACGGTTTCTACAATCCGCGCCGTCGACACTCAGCACTCGGCTGGAAAAGCCTGGTCACTTTCGAACGAAAGGTGGCTTAAACGAGCAC
>DFBF01000224.1 GCA_002367285.1 Rhodobacteraceae bacterium UBA3087
TCGAACCGCTGACCTCCTGCATGCCATGCAGGCGCTCTCCCAGCTGAGCTAAGGCCCCAAACCAGCGGACCGTGTCCGCGTCTGTCCGGCGTATCTAGGCGAAGGCGTGGAGGGGTTCAAGAGGAAAAATCCACGCCTTCGTCACTTTTTTCAACGGCTGTCTTAGCTGTCGTCGTCGTCGGCTGCGACGTCAGCAATTTCGTCCAGCGAGACGTCGTCACTGTCGTCGTCATCGTCCAGAACATCATCGCCCAGATCGACGTCCGACGTGTCGTCGTCATCTTCCAGTACGGCGTCGGCATCTTCGACCAGATCGTCCTTCATGACGGCCTTGTCTTCCTTGTCGGCGACCATGGTGCGTGCACCCTTGCCGGTTTCAAAGCTCACCGTTTCGCCCGTGTACGGGCTGACGATGGGATTGGCGTTCATATCATAGAAGCGTTTTCCAGTGGTTGGGCAGACCCGCTTTACGCCCCATTCTTCTTTGGGCATGACTGGCCCCTTTCCGTCGACTGTTGTCTGTGTAAAAGCTGAGGCCACCTGCCACAGCATCGCGACACTGTCAAAGGCTTTTGGCATGTGCGCGCAAACAGGCGGTTAACGGAGACGGCATGCGAGAGAGCGAAATACTGGTTCTGAAGGGGGTCCCCGAGGTGGAAGTTCTGCTGAAACCCTCGCCTCGGGCGCGGCGCATGTCGCTGCGCGTGTCGCGTGTCGACGGGCGCGTGACGCTGACCGTGCCGCGTGGCGCATCACGGCGCGAGGCGGTTGGATTTGCGCAGGAACGTGCCGACTGGATTCGCGGCCACCTGGCCGATCGCCCCGAGGAGGTCCGGCCGCAGCCCGGCGGCACAGTGCTGTTTGCCGGGCGCGATCACGCGCTTATGGCGGATGGCGGGCGTGCGGCCCGCATTGGTGACGGGGTGATCCACCTGCCCTTGTCCGCGCCAGAAAAAACCGGTGCGCGCCTGGCGGCCCTGTTCAAACACGAGGCCCGCGCACGTCTGCACCAGGCCTCGGCCCACTATGCCGATCAGGTCGGGCGCGAGTTCAGCCGCATCACCCTGCGGGACACGCGGTCGCGCTGGGGCTCGTGCAGTTCGACCGGTGGGCTGATGTATTCCTGGCGGCTGGTCATGGCCCCGCCCGCCGTGCTGGAGTATGTTGCGGCCCACGAGGTCGCGCATCTGGTCCACATGGATCATTCGCGTGCCTTCTGGGGACAGGTGGCGCAAATCTATCCCGACTATGCGGCACCACGCCAGTGGCTGCGCGATCATGGCACCGACCTGCACCGCTATCGCTTTCGTGACTAAGCCCGGGTGTCGCAAAGGATTGACCTTCGCGCGTTTTGTGATCACAATCCCCCCATGGTGACACTTCCACGCACAGCTGGCGAAATCGGATCTGCGACAGGATCCGCGCATGAACAGGTCTATCGCAGCCTGCGCAGCCGTATCATGCATGGCGAAATCGACCCCGGCGAGGCGCTGACCCTGCGCGGCATCGGCAAGGAATTTGGCGTGTCCATGACGCCCGCACGGGAATCCGTGCGCCGCCTGGCCGCCGAAGGGGCGTTGACCATGTCCAGTTCAGGCCGGATCACCGCACCGGACCTGTCCGCCGACCGGATCGAGGAACTGGCCGCCCTGCGCGCCCTGTTGGAACCCGAGCTGGCCGCTCGCGCCCTGCCCCGCGCCCACCTGGCGCTGATCGACCGGCTGCGCGCCATCAATGCGCGCGTGTCCGAATTCGTAGCGAAACAGGACGCCGTTGGGTATTTGCGCACGAACCTGGAATTCCACCGCACGCTGTATCTGCGAGCCCAAGCCCCGGCGATGCTGGCGATGGTCGAAACGGTATGGCTTCAGCTGGGCCCGACCATGCGGGCGCTGTATGCCCGGCGCAATCGCACCGATTTGCAGAAACACCACCGGATGATCCTGGCCGCGCTTGCCGCTGGCGACGAACCGGCACTGCGCCTGGCCGTGCGCACGGATGTGACGCAGGGATTGAAGATGCTGGTGGCCTGACCGGCTTAGCGACGCGTCATCCAATCATTGATCTGGTCGTCCAGGGCGCCCTGTCGCCCCCGGTTGGTAAACAGCCTGATCGACGAACGGATATCGCCATTCACAGCCGCAGCACCGGGAGACAAGTGACCGAACGGCCCCTGTCATTGCCCCAATCCTCGTGCTCTTCCAATTCGGCGCCGCGTGATCAGACGGGCCGGGCGGTCAAAGATGACCTGAACCCGCGCCAGCACAAAGACCAGAACGATCAGCAGCACCAGGGACCCGGCGACAAAGGTCAGGAAGATCAAGAACATGGTGATCAAGACCGATGCCTATGATCCAGGGCCAATAATCCAGCACCATCAGGTCATCGGTTTGCGGTGAAATCTTCACGGCACATCCACCCATTTTGGCACCCTCTATCGGAGCGCAAGGTCAGACTGGTCGCCTGATCAGAGGGTGAGAAGGGTCAAATGGGCGGGTGTCCCCGCCCATTCATCGCCCCATCGCCCCATCGCAAGGGCGTCATTGAGGCGATCGACGTCAGGCCACCAAGGTCAGCGCGTCCAGCGCCAGGCCCGCGCCGTCCAGCGCCTCTTCTCCGCCAACACCGACCGCGCCGATGACATCCACATCGGTGATGCCCATAAAGCCCAGGATGAATTTCAGATAGGGCGACAGGAAATCGGCCGGTGAGTCAATCTCGGTCCCACCAGATGCCATGATGATGACGGCGCGCTTTCCGGTCAGCAGCCCCTCGGGGCCGTTTTCACCGTATTGAAACGTGACACCGGCACGCGCGATCTGGTCGATCCAGGCCTTCAGCGCGGCGGGCGGGCCAAAGTTGTAGACAGCAGAGCCAATGACGATGACGTCGGCGGCCTGAACCTCGGCGACCAGGGTATCCGAGAAGGCCAGCGCGTGGACCTGCGCGTCACTGCGCATGTCTTCGGGGGTAAACGTGCCGTTGACCCAGGCGTCATCCAGAAACGGCATGGTGCTGTCGGCCAGATCGCGCGTGGTCACTTTTGCATCGGGGAAACGGGCCATGAAGCGGTCGGTCAGGCCACGTGAAACAGACCCCTGTTGGCGGGCAGATGCATCAATGCGCAGAATATGTGTCATAAGTTTGATCCTTGGTATGTTTGCTGTTGGGAGCAAGATCGTTCCTTGCGGAAATAAACACAATCTGAGACATTCAACAGTGAGTGTTCACAAATGCACAGGTGACCCATGGACCATTGGGATGAAATCCGCACCGCCTTTCAGGTCGCCAAGCAAGGGACGGTCAGCGGAGCTGCCGCCGTGTTGGGCGTGCACCATGCCACCGTCATCCGCCACATTGATGCGCTGGAAACCCGAATGGGCGTGAAGCTGTTTCAACGCCACGCGCGCGGCTATACCCCAACCGAGGCGGGCGCCGATCTGGCGCGTGTCGGCCAAGCCACCGAAGACCAAATGTCGCAACTGGGCGCACGCATTCAGGGGCAGGGCGAAACGATCTCGGGCGAATTGGTGGTGACGACGCTGACCAGCGTCTCGCGCCTGTTGGTGCCCGCACTTGTGTCCTTTCAGGTCAAACACCCTGGACTGCGGGTACGGTTTCTGACCGACCAGCGCCTGTTCCGCCTGGAGTATGGCGAGGCCCATGTGGCAATTCGCGCCGGCGGCCCCCCCCAGGAACCCGACAATGTGGCGCAGCGTTTTCATGCCATCGACGTCGGTCTGTATGCGGCGCCGTCCTATGTCGAACGCCGCGGCATGCCGACCGAAGACACCCTGGCCCAGCATGATTTCGTTGGCCAAGAGGAAGACCTGTCGCGGGCCCCTTTCATGATTTGGATGAATGAACGTATCCCGCGTGAACGGATCACGTTCCGCGCCACGGATGACCGTGGCCTGGCCGAAGCCGTGCGCGCCGGGGCCGCGCTGGGATGGCTTCCGGTCAGCGAAGCCGAGGGCATGGTCGAGGTCCTGCCCGCCCGCCCGGAATGGGCCGCGCAGCTGTGGCTGGTGACCCATGTGGACCTGCACCGCACACCCAAGGTACAGGCCTTCCTGACCCATCTGAAAACATCGGTGATCGGGTGCGCGTGACCCTGTCGCGCGACAGCCTGCTGGGCCATCTGGCGATGTTGATTTTTTCCGCGCTTGTGGCGGGCAGCTTTTCGCTGGGCGCCATGGTGGCCAACGAGGTCGCGCCGGTTGCCCTGATGGCGGTGCGTTTCGCCATGGCCACGGCGGTGGTCGGCATTCTGGCAGCCCTGGGCCCCGGCATCCCGCGTGAGGCCGCGCGCGCACCCTGGCGATACCTGTTGGCGGGCGGCGTGTTCGCGATCTATTTCGTGCTGATGTTCGAAGGGTTGAAGACGGCGGCGCCTGTGTCCTCATCGGCGGTGTTCACATTGACCCCGATCATGGCCGCCGGGTTCGGATATCTGGTGCTGCGTCAGGTGACAGGTCCGCGCATTCTGGTGGCCTTGGCCGTGGGGGCCATCGGCGCATTATGGGTGATCTTTCAGGGCGATATCGCCACCCTGATGCGGTTTCAGGTCGGGCGCGGCGAAGTGATCTTTTTCTTCGGCTGCATCGCACATGCGCTGTATATCCCACTGTTGCGCCGCCTGAACCGGGGCGAAAGCGGGTTGGTTTTCACCTTTGGCGTGCTGGTCGCGGGCACATTGGTTCTGGGTGTCGCGGGCATGGGGCAGATCATCGCGACAGACTGGGCGGCGGTGCCCGCCTTTGTCTGGGTCGTGCTGGCCTATCTGGTGTTGGGTCCAACAGCGACCAGTTTCTTCATGCTGTCTTTTGCCTCGATGCGGCTGAAGGCGGCCAAGGTCATGGCCTATTCATATCTGACCCCCAGCTGGGTGATTTTGTGGGAAATCGCCCTGGGCCACGCCATGCCTGCCACAATCGTTCTGGGCGGCGTTGCCCTGACCCTGCTTGCCGTGGGCCTTTTGCTGCACGAAGATTGAGCCGGATCAAGGCGGCGCGACACGTGGCATGGCAGCCTGCGCACAGAGGAGCCCGCTATGCCCGCTGCAACATCCAAAGCCGAGATCATCGCCATAACCGAAAAAGAATGGGACAGGCTTGCCAACCTGCTGGACAAGCTGGAGCCAGAGTTGGCCTGCGTGTTGGGCGAAGATGGCACGTCAATCAAGGATGTCATAGCCCACCGGGCCCACTGGATTGATTTGTTTCTGGGCTGGTACGCCGACGGCCAAGCCGGGC
>DFBF01000095.1 GCA_002367285.1 Rhodobacteraceae bacterium UBA3087
GAACCGCTGCGTGACCAGATCGAGACCTTTAACCTCCGCTTCTATGACACGGTGAATAACGGCGTATATGGCGCGGGGTTTGCCACGTCTCAGGTAGCTTATGACAGCGCTGTTACGTCGCTGTTTGACAGCCTGGATTGGCTGGACGGCCATTTGGCAGACACCCGATACATGCTGGGCGCACACAGCACAGAAGCCGACTGGCGCCTGTTCACCACGCTTTTGCGGTTCGACCCGGTCTATCACCTGCATTTCAAATGCAATCGCAGGCGGATCATCGACTACCCAAACCTCTGGGCCTATGCACGTGATTTGTACCAACAGCCGGGCGTTGCGG
The DNA here is from genome assembly GCA_002367285.1 of Rhodobacteraceae bacterium UBA3087. GTDB lineage: Bacteria > Pseudomonadota > Alphaproteobacteria > Rhodobacterales > Rhodobacteraceae > Aliiroseovarius_A. The sequence continues at coordinate 338 of DFBF01000095.1, forward strand.
ATACCGTGAACATGGATCACATCGTGCGCCACTATCACTACAGCCACGATACCATCAATCCGAACCGGATCATTCCGATCAATCCAGTGATCGCCTGGGACACACCGCACGATCGGGGCTAATCCCCCGGCGCGGCGGGGTGGGAGGCCACACGGTCAAATCAACGAACACCGCTGCAAAGGGTGGGAGCCGTGCCGGGGGGTTGCCCCCGTTCAGCCCCGGTCGCGCAACAGCCGGGCCTTTTGCCGGTTCCAATCCGACTTGGCCGCATCCGACCGCTTGTCGCTGTGGGTTTTCCCCTTGGCGATGCCGATTTTGACCTTCGCCAGACCCTTGTGATTGAAATACATGACCAGCGGCACAAGGGTCATGCCCTTGCGCTGGGTTGCATTCCACATCCGCGACAGTTCTTTTTTCGACACCAACAGCTTGCGCTTGCGCCGCTCCTCGTGCCCCCAGGTCTTGGCCTGCGCATAGGGCGCGATATAGGAGTTGGTCAGAAACAGTTCGCCATCTTCAACCGCCGCATAGCTTTCGGCGATATTCGCCCCACCTTCGCGCAGCGACTTCACCTCGGACCCTTCCAGAATGATGCCGCATTCGACATCGTCCTCGATCGCATAGTCATGGCGCGCGCGCCGGTTCTCGGCGATCACTTTGTAATTGGTGTCTGAGCTCGGTTTCTTGGCCATATCCGGGATGTAGGCAGTCCCGGCGCGGCTGTCCAGACGCTTGCCCAATTGAACGGCAAAATGGCCACACCCGCCCCCGTGCCCCCCTCCCGTGCCCCCCTATCGCTTGCGTGGGGCGACCCCGCGTCCCATATTCCGGCCACTTGAGCAGACATTTCCCCGGCAGGAGGCCCCATGGCCACAACGACCATCCGCAAAATCCTAAGCGCGCGCGCCGTCTATACCGTGACGCCTGACACATCGTTACAGGACGTCGCCCGGAGCATGGCCTCGCATCAGGTTGGCGCGGTCGCGGTTGTCGACGGCGAAGCCCTGGTCGGCATCCTGACAGAACGCGACATCGTCTTTCGCGGCGTAGGGCGCGGCCAGGATGTGCGCAGCACACCCGCCTTTGCCATCATGACGCGTGACCCGGTGACGGTCGATATCGACGATGCAATCTCGGACGCGCTGGCGGCCAAATTGGGCGACGCCTTTCGTCACCTGCCAGTGATGGAAAACGGCCAGCTGGTCGGCCTGCTGTCCTATCGTGACATCCCGGCCGAATATGTGATGCTGTTTGAGCGGTTTCGCGAAATGTCGACATCGCGCGCCGACGCCTAAAGCTCAGCCCTGCGGCATATCAATCGTTTCAATCCACGGTTTGATATCCACAACCGGCGTGCCATCGAAACAGTCGATGGCGTCAATGCCGATCACACCCGTTTCCATGTCCAGCGACGTGATGCGCACGGTCGACATGGCGATGGGGTTCGGGCGCACGGGGCTGCGCAGCGAAAACACGCCGCGCGCGCTGTCCGTATGGCGTGGGGATTGCACGATCAGATCGCGCCGCCCACGGTCCATCCAATACATCAGGATGATATGGCGTCCGACCTCAAGCCCGGCAAGACCCTGCGCATAACCTGGCGCCAGCTCGACTGTCGCAGCTGCCCCAGCCTCGCGGGCCGAGCCGATATTGCGCGGCGCATCACCGGGCTGCCAGCGCGACCGCACATGGCCGATAAACGCCACGCGCGGCCCGTCACTGTCGGCGGGGTCAAAGGGAAGCTGAACCTCCCCTTCGCGTTTTTCAAAGCTCATTTCAGCAGACCGGCACGGGCCATGGCCGCGTCAATCGCCGCCTTGGTGCTGTCTTCCAGACCGGTCAACGGCAGGCGCACATCGGCGCTGCATTTGCCCAGCTTGGACAGGCCGTATTTTGCCCCGACCAGCCCCGGTTCGGTAAAGATCGCCTTGTGCAGCGGCATCAGCTTGTCGGCAATCCGCAATGCCTTGGCATAGTCGCCCGCCAGCGTCGCGTTCTGCAAATCCGCACACAGGCGCGGTGCCACGTTGGCGGTGACCGAAATGCAGCCAACCCCGCCCTGGGCGTTGAACCCATGCGCGGTGGCGTCTTCGCCCGACAGCTGGCAGAAATCCGGCCCACAGCTCATGCGCTGAAAGCTGACCCGCGCCAGATCACCGGTCGCGTCTTTCACGCCAATGATATTGCGGTGCTTGGCCAGTTCGCCCATCGTTTCCGGCGTCATGTCGACAACCGACCGACCGGGGATGTTATAGATCACAATCGGCAGGTCCACGGCATCGGCCACAGACGTGTAATGCGCGATCAATCCGCGCTGGGTCGGCTTGTTGTAATAAGGCGTGACCACTAGGCCCGCCGCCGCGCCGACGCGCTTGGCATGTTCCATGAAGCGCAGCGTTTCGATCGTGTTGTTCGACCCGGCCCCGGCAATCACCGGCACGCGGCCAGCGGCGGCCTCGACCACGGCGACGACCACGGCTTCGTGTTCGTCATGGGTCAGGGTCGGGCTTTCGCCGGTCGTGCCCACGGGCACCAATCCGGTTGACCCTTCTGCGATCTGCCAATCGACAATGTGTTTCAGCGCGTCGAAATCCACGGCGCCGTCCTTGAACGGCGTGACCAGGGCAGGAATAGATCCTTTGAACATGACACGCTCCTTTTGATATGCGCGTGAATCGCGCGGGTGCAAACGCGGCGGAAACTAGCCGTGTTCGGATGAAATGCCAAGTTTGTGTATTGTGCTGGTACGCTTGAGCACTAGGTTTTTCATATGACTGTGTTTTTCCGCCACTTTTGCGCCGCGATTCTTGCTGTTTTCGCCTGCGTTCCCCCTGCTGCTGCCCAAACGGCGGCGGATGTCACGGCCATGTCGTCGGCAATGGACCATGTTGCCACCAAGAATTGGGACGCCGCACGCGCGACCGCACCCGGCGATTTAGGGCGCGATCTGGTCGACTGGCACCGACTGCGTGCTGGCGATGGCAGCTTTGCCGCAGCGCGCGCCTTTCTGGCAAAACACCCCGACTGGCCCGGGTTGAAATACCTGCGCAAGCAATCCGAAGGCGCGATTGGTGCAGGCGCTGAGCGCGCGCAGGTCTTGACGTTCTTTGCCGATCAGCCGCCCCAGACCGGGCACGGCGCGTTACGATACGCCCAGGCCCTGACGGCGGCGGGCGACACACAGGACGCCGAAGGACAGATCATTCTGGCCTGGCTGTCCCTGTCGATGGACACAGAAGAGGAGGCCGCAATTCTGGCCCAATACGCCAGCTTGCTGAAACCACATCACTGGCAGCGGCTGGATGAACTGCTGTGGCGCGGGGCGAAGAACGAAGCACCGCGCATGTTTGACCGGGTCAATGCCGATCACCGCAAGCTGGCCGAAGCCCGATACGCCCTGCGCCGCAAACGCGACGGGGTGGATGCGCTGATCAAAGCCGTGCCGGCCGCGTTGCAGGATGATCCGGGGCTGGCCTATGAGCGGTTCCTGTGGCGGGCGTCAAAAGGGCGTAATCAGGATGCCGTCGATCTGCTGCTGGAACGGACCGGATCAGCCGCCAGCCTGGGCCAGCCGGACCGCTGGGCCAGTTGGCGCCGTGTTCTGGCCCGTTGGTCGATGCGCGAGGACAAGGCGACACAGGCTTACGCTCTGGCGTCGCAACACCACCTGTCCGGTGGTGCATCACAGAATGATCTGGAGTGGTTGTCGGGCTATCTTGCCCTGCGCAAACGGAACGATCCGGCGACCGCCTTGGAACATTTCCGCACCTTCCGGCTGGGCGTTGATACCCCGATCAGCCTGGGCCGCGCCGGATACTGGGAAGGCCGCGCGCAAGACGCCCTGGGCAATGATCTGGCTGCTCAGGCGGCCTATGAATTCGGTGCGGAATATCAGACCAGTTTCTATGGCCAACTGGCGGGTGAACGGGCCGGGTTGGCAATGGATGCCGCCTTGGTCGGGACTGAAACTTTCACCCCCTTCCGCGACGCCGCTTTCTGGGGCGGATCGGTGATGGAGGCCGCCCGCCTGTGGCAGGCCTCCGGTGAACGATACTGGGCCGAACGGTTCGTCGTTCATCTGGCCGAAAGCCAGACCCGCGACGGCATCGGCCAGTTGGCTGACTGGGCGGGCTCCGTCGATGAACCCCACCTGCAAGTCATGCTTGCGAAATACGCGGCGCGCCAGGGCTGGGTCATCGCCGGGCCGTATTTCCCGACGCCTGACATCGGGCGCGGAAACCAAACCGTGCCCCGCGCGCTGGAACTGGCCATTGCCCG
>DFBF01000220.1:0-4424 GCA_002367285.1 Rhodobacteraceae bacterium UBA3087
TTGAATTTCACCCGCTCGTTGCAGCGAATGCAGGGCACAGGCGTCGCCCCCCCCAAATACGAATCAGCGAATTCTTCGATCACCGCGTCCTGAAAGATGTTCTCGTAATCCAGCACATAGTGGGGAAATCCCATTTCCTCGGCCACGCGGCGGGCGTCATGAATGTCGATCCCTGCACAGCACGCGCCCTTCTTGGCCAGAGCGGCGCCGTGGTCATAGAGCTGCAACGTCACGCCCACAACGTCATAGCCTTCTTCGGCTAACATCGCGGCGACAACGGACGAATCCACGCCCCCCGACATGGCCACGACCACGCGGGTGTCTTTTGGGGCCTTTGCAAAGCCCAGAGAATTAACAGGTATTGACGCGCCGTCCATGGACATGACCGAACCCTTTCCAGAAGAGACCCGGAATATAGGAAAATTCGAACTAACAACAAGGGGGGCCTTCACGGGTTCTTAAACCTGTCGCGCCAAATTGACCCCGAGTTTTGTTTCGAGGATGCCATGTATCTAAAAAAAGTTGATGGTCCGCGCGCTGTGACCTTGCCGGATGGCTCTATCATGACCCGCGCCGATCTGCCGCCGGAAAACACGCGCCGCTGGGTTGCCAGCCGCAAGGCCGCCGTTGTCAAAGGGGTCAGCTATGGCCTTTTAACACTGGCCGATGCGCTGAAAATGTATGGGTTGTCGGAGGAAGAGTTCGCCGAATGGTCCACCGCCGTCGACAAACACGGCGAAGCGGCTTTGAAAGCCACGTCTCTTCAAAAGTATAGACAACCATAAGGTGTATTCGCTAAAAGTTCCGCAAGGGTAACCGGGCGTTAACCATTTCACGTTTAAGTGTTTACCAACGGAACGGAAGATTTAGCGGAGTTTTACAATATGCGCATCCTGCTGGTGGAAGATGATCCCACAACAAGCCGCAGCATCGAATTGATGCTGACGCATGCGAACCTGAACGTCTATTCCACGGACCTTGGCGAAGAAGGCATCGACCTGGCCAAGCTCTATGATTATGACCTGATCCTGTTGGATTTGAACCTGCCGGACATGAATGGCCATGAAGTTTTGCGCCAACTGCGTCTGGCCCGGATCGAAACGCCAATCCTGATCCTGTCCGGTGCGGATGACACTGAAAACAAGATCAAGGGCTTTGGCTTTGGCGCCGACGACTATATGACCAAACCCTTCCATCGGGAAGAATTGGTCGCCCGGATCCATGCCATCATCCGACGCTCCAAGGGGCATTCGCAATCCATCATCAAGACCGGCAAGATTTCGGTCAACCTGGACGCGAAAACTGTCGAAGTCGACGGACGCACCGTGCACCTGACCGGTAAAGAATACCAAATGTTGGAACTGCTGTCGCTGCGCAAGGGCACGACGCTGACCAAGGAAATGTTCCTGAACCACCTCTATGGCGGCATGGATGAACCGGAACTGAAGATCATCGACGTGTTCATCTGCAAACTGCGCAAAAAACTGTCCACCGCGACAGGCGGCGACAACTATATCGAAACCGTCTGGGGCCGTGGCTATGTGCTGCGTGATCCGGAACCGGCCGAACTGGACGCCCAGATCGCCATGGGCGCCTGAAAGCTACAGCCTGAGCAGGATTGATCCCGTCGGGATCAATCCTGGCCCGCGACACTGTTCCCTCCTGACCCGGTCGTGTACATCCGTGCGCGGCCGGGTTTCTTTTCCCCACTGGACGGACCCGGGGACGCAGCCTATCACTTGGACAAGAGCCGGGTGGGTGCATTCGAACGTCAGGGTGAGGAACGTCGTGGGCGAACAGAATTTTTCTGATGTGTCGGTTGATGATCTGAAACCGGATCAGGCGCAACTTGAGATGTCTCGTCTGGCGGGGCTGATTTCGCGGGCAAACCTTGCCTATCATGGACAGGATAGGCCAGAGATCAGCGACGCGGCCTACGACGCAGCGAAGCGGCGGCTGTTGGCACTGGAAACACGTTTTCCCGACCTAAAGCTGACGGACAGCCCAAGCGATCAGGTGGGTGCCAAGCCGACCGATGGCTTTGGCAAGGTAGCGCATGTCGTGCGCATGTTGTCTCTGGGAAATGCTTTCGATGATGCTGATGTGCTTGATTTTGACGCACGTGTGCGCAATTTTCTCGGCCTCTCAGGCGACGCCGCCTTGACCTATACCGCCGAACCCAAGATCGACGGGCTGTCTCTGTCGTTGAGATATGAGAAGGGGCAGTTGATCCAGGCGGCGACCCGTGGGGATGGCACTGTCGGCGAAAATGTCACCGCGAATGCGCGTACCATTGCGGACATCCCACAGCAGATTGTTGGCGCGCCGGACATCTTGGAAGTGCGTGGCGAGGTCTATATGTCCCACGCCGATTTCGCCGCCTTGAACGCGCGCCAATCCGAAAAGGGGGAAAAACCCTTCGCCAACCCCCGCAATGCTGCCGCGGGCAGTTTGCGCCAGCTGGATGCCCGGATCACTGCGGCCCGCCCGCTCAGGTTTTTTGCCTATGCCTGGGGTGAAATTACAAACCCACTGGCCGAAACCCAATTCGGCGCCATAACGCAGCTTGCTGAATTTGGATTTCAATCCAATCCCTTAACCCAAAAGTGCCACACACCCGCCGAACTGATTGCGCACTATCACGAGATCGAGGCCCAGCGGGCAACGCTTGGCTATGACATTGATGGTGTCGTTTACAAGGTTGACGACCTGACCCTGCAAGGGCGGCTCGGCTTTCGCTCAACCACGCCCCGCTGGGCCATCGCCCACAAATTTCCAGCCGAACTGGCTTGGACACGGCTTGAAGCCATCGACATTCAGGTCGGGCGCACGGGGGCTTTGTCTCCGGTTGCACGTCTGGCACCGGTCACGGTCGGAGGTGTCGTCGTGTCCAATGCAACCCTGCACAACGAGGATTATATCGCCGGACGGGATTCAAAAGNNCGCTGAAATCCGGGATGGCAAGGACATCCGTGTTGGCGATTGGGTTCAAATCTATCGCGCTGGCGATGTGATCCCGAAAATCAAGGATGTTGACCTGTCAAAACGGCCCGATGACGCCGTGCCCTACGTCTTTCAAACCACCTGTCCGGAGTGCGGATCAGAAGCCGTTCGCGAAGAAGGGGACGCTGTGCGCCGCTGTACCGGGGGGATGATTTGTCCGGCGCAAGCCGTTGAGAAGTTAAAGCATTTTGTCAGTCGCGGGGCATTCGACATCGAAGGCCTGGGCAGCAAACAGGTGGAACAATTCTATGCTGACGGGTGGGTGCGCGAACCCGCTGACATTTTCCGCCTTAAGGAGCGTTATGGCCAGGGGCTGCAACAGCTGAAAAACCGCGAGGGATGGGGCGAAAAATCCGCCGAGAACCTGTTTGCGGCCATTGAAACACGCCGCCACATCCCGTTGGACCGAGTCATCTTTGGCCTTGGCTTGCGCCATGTTGGCGACAGCAGCGCCAGCCTTCTGGCCCGGGCCTATGGCACCTGGTCCGCGTTCGAGACCGCGATGACCGCCGCCACGATCGGGGAAGGTGCGGATTGGGAGGCCCTGACCGCCATCGACGGGGTGGGTGCTGTGATGGCGGCATCCCTGGTGACAGCATTTCATCAAGACAGTGAACGCGCCTCGATTGACCGGCTGGTGGCCTTGCTGGACATCGAACCGGTTAAAGCCGCAGCGACAGACAGCCCGGTTGCTGGTAAGGTCGTCGTGTTCACCGGTACGCTGGAAAAAATGACCCGCGCCGAAGCCAAGGCCCGCGCCGAAACCCTGGGCGCGAAAGTCTCTGGGTCCGTTTCCGCCAAAACAGACCTGTTGATCGCTGGGCCAGGCGCCGGGTCCAAGGCCAAGAAAGCCACTGATCTGGGCGTCGAAACCATCGATGAAGACGGCTGGCTGACACTGATCGGAGACGCATGAGCACGCGACCGGAAATCCTGTTCCCGCTGTTTGCCGATCTGGAAACACTGGGCGGCGTCGGGCCGAAGATCGCCAAGTCATTCGAGGCGCTCAGGATCACTGCGCCGCGTGACCTATTGTTTACATTGCCTTATTCAGGCATTGATCGGCAATTTCGCGCCAGTGTGCAGGAGGTCGTCCCGCCCGCAACCGTCACGGTTGAAGTCGAGGTTGGGCGCCATATGCCCGGCCACAGCCGGTCCGCTCCGTATCGCATCGAGGTGACGGATGCGTTGATCACTTTCCAGCTGGTGTTTTTCCATGCCAATGCGCAATGGCTAAAAGGGCATTTGCCGACCGGCGAGCGGCGCGTGATTTCCGGCAAGGTCGAACTGTTCGACAATATTCTGCAAATCGTGCATCCAGACCATGTGCTCAGCCCTGCCGAAGCCGACCACATTCCCGAATTCGAACCTGTCTATCACCTGACTGCTGGGGTCTCCGCGCGGGCAATGGTGAAATCCAT
>DFBF01000220.1:4537-6281 GCA_002367285.1 Rhodobacteraceae bacterium UBA3087
GCGTATGATGAGTTTTTTGCCCACCAATTGACCTTGGCGCTGGCGCGGGCACAGGTGCGGCGTGGAAAGGGGCGGGTCAGTTGTGGCACGGGGACGTTGCAGGGCAAGGTGTTGAAATCCCTTCCGTATTCCCCCACGGACGCACAATCCCGCGCGGTCGGTGAAATTTCCGAAGACATGGCGTCTGGGCTTCGCATGAACCGGTTGCTCCAGGGAGATGTCGGGGCTGGAAAAACGCTGGTGGCGTTCATGGCATTGCTGATCGCGGTCGAGGCGGGTGGTCAAGGGGTGATGATGGCCCCGACCGAGATCCTGGCGCGTCAGCATCTGGCCGGATTGCAACCGTTGGCCGAAGCCGCGGATGTCGTTGTCGAGCTGCTGACCGGTCGTGACAAGGGGGCAGAGCGCGCGGCGAAACTGGAAGCCCTGTCGCGGGGCGATATACACATTCTGGTTGGCACCCACGCGGTATTCCAAAAGGACGTGCAATTTCAAGACCTTCGCTTGGCCGTTGTCGATGAGCAGCATCGGTTCGGCGTGGCACAGCGGATGGAGCTTGGCGAAAAGGGCACGGCCTCGGATGTTTTGGTCATGACCGCAACACCGATTCCGCGATCTCTGGCTCTGGCGCAGTATGGCGATATGGATGTGTCCGTGTTGGATGAAAAACCACCCGGGCGCAAACCGATCCAGACAGCTATGGTGTCGACAGGCCGGGTGGCCGAAGTGGTTGACCGGCTGCGCGGCGCAATGGCCGAAGGGCGTCAGGCCTATTGGGTGTGCCCGTTGGTGGAAGAAAGCGAAGTTGTCGACATGGTTGCCGCGCAAGAGCGGTTCAAACATCTGCGGGCCGAACTGGGCGAAGGGGCCGTTGGACTGGTTCACGGCCAGCTGCCACCGGCGGAAAAAGACGCGGCCATGGCGGCGTTTCAACGCGGTGACACCCAGGTGCTGGTCGCGACAACGGTGATCGAAGTTGGCGTTGATGTGCCCAATGCGACGATTATGGTGATCGAACGGGCCGAAGCCTTTGGGCTGGCGCAATTGCACCAATTGCGCGGGCGGGTCGGGCGCGGCACGGCGGCATCGACTTGTGTGCTTATGTATCAGCCGCCTTTGAGCGCCAGCGGCGAAAGACGGTTGGGCATCATGCGTGAGACCGAAGATGGGTTTCGCATCGCCGAGGAGGATCTCGAGATGCGCGGCGCGGGCGATCTTATCGGAACGGCCCAATCTGGTGTGCCGCGCTTTCAGGTCGGAGATCTTGAGCACCAGTCAGGATTGATGGCCATTGCGCAGAAAGACGCCCGCCTGTTGCTTCAGGAAGACCCAAAACTGGAAACCGCCCGTGGGGCGGCGGCGCGTGTTCTGCTTTGGTTAATGCGTCGGGATGAAGCGATCCGTTTGATTTCAATCGGTTAGCGCGTTTGTTCCTGTAGGTTCGCAAATGTTCTCATAAAGTTCTTTACTTATTGTTCTTCATGTGAGAACAAAGGTGCAACAAAGATGAACAAAGCGACGAACAGGAGCATCACCATGATGAAGGAAGTCAAAACCGTTCTGGCCCGTTCCTCTGCCACGATCTGGCAGGATATTGCGGGCGGGACCGCATTGATGGTCGTCCTTTTTGCGGGGCTGCATTTGCCTGGTCTGATCTGAGTTCATTGGAGTTTCTGCCTGCGGACATATCCGGACATATAGCATTCTGTCCCCAATAGATGCGCCGACGGTGTACTGCCCGTCA
>DFBF01000220.1:6362-6553 GCA_002367285.1 Rhodobacteraceae bacterium UBA3087
GGCTCAGTCGAAGCGGTAGGTCAGTCGCAAGCCGCCCCAGTGACGTCCATTTACCACGATTGGCGCGGATAGATCCTTCATCAATGCAAAGCTGCCGCCGCCCATGTCGCGCCGATAGACCTGAAGCAGGAACTTGGCAGTTGAACGGCCAGCCTTAAGCCCAACGCGATCATCGAAGATACGCCGATTTC
>DFBF01000220.1:6600-9585 GCA_002367285.1 Rhodobacteraceae bacterium UBA3087
TGGCAGATACCCATTAGAATCAACGGCAGCGCAAACCGCGACATTGGCTGTCATGTCCAGGGCTGCTTCCTGGATCGGGGGCAACAGGCGGTCCGTCAGATCGGTAAATGGCGCCATGACTTGTTGCGGATTTGATCCCGCAATCGCGCTATAGCGTCGGGTGAACAGGGCCGCTTTGGAAATTCTTCCGTCGGCGATGGCCTGTTCAAACGCGGTCGAAATGGCCAAAGCATCTTCCTGAACACGTGTGATCCAGGCTGACACAGCCAAGGCCAACCGTGTCCTGCACAATGGCTTCGGTCAGATCGACAAGGCTGGCGGCCTTTTTGCTGGCATGGTGCACACCATGAGCGGTTTCACCAACACTGTTACCGATCTGATCGAAGGTCGGCAGGAAGTTTTCCGCAGCTGTGCGCACGGTGTCGGCCTCGCTGCGGCTCTGTTCCGTTTGCTGTGACGACTGTTCGGTTGCGCTGGCGATCTGGCTCATGGCCTCATTGGCATTGCGCGAGTCTTTCAGCACCGCAGCGGCCGTCACAGAGACTTGGTCTGTTTCGCGGTTCAATGTTTTGACCTAGCCAAACAGGGTTGTGACGTTGTCGGAAATGTCGCCTGCCGCGCGGGCGGTTTTGCCGGACAATTCGTTGATCGCCTCGGCCACGACAGCAAAGCCCCGGCCAGCGTCCCCGGCGCGCGCGGCTTCGATCTTGGCATTGATGGCCAGGATGTTCACCTGACTGGCGATTGACGCGATTTCTTCGTTGGAACGCAGCACCGTGTCCAGCGCTTTGGCCATGGCGGTCATCTGGCCGGAGACATCCTGGACCCATCCGGCGATATCCTTGGACCGTTCCGCCCCGTTTCGCACAAGATCAACCGAGGCATCTACGGTTTCCAGCGTGGCTGTTGAGCTGTCCATAAGGTCGCCCAAGGCCACCCGCACACGTTCGTTGGCGGCCAGAACATCGTGGGCCTGGCTGGACAGCGCTGTAACCGATTGCAGCTAACTGGCGCTTTTTGCATCGACGTCTTCCAGGAACCCGGCAATGTCGACCATGTCATTGCCAAGCCGCGCGCCGTTTGCGGCAGATCTTTCTGAGCCCTTGTTCGAGAGGAATATCGGGGGTGAAGTTCTGTTTCTCAAGCGCGCAGGGGATCCTTCCGTTCCCCTCTGCATAGGGATCGAGAGTTGAGAAAGGCTTAAAGAGCCTGCGCCTGTGTCATCGCCTCAAGCGTTGCCTCCAGAGCCAGTAGGATCGAGGCATGTCTGTTCTTGAAGTCACGCGCAGGGCGCAGCACTTCGAACCCTTCGAAAGGGGGCGGCGGCGTTGGCCCGTCGTCCTTCAACATGGCGGCCAGCGCGTCGCGGGTGGCGGTCAGGTCATCCAGGCTGCGCCCGATCACATGGCGTCCCAGGATCGAGGCCGAGGCCTGACCCAGTGCGCAGGCCTTCACGTTCTGGGCAAACTGCGCCACGCGGCCGTCTTTGACCACCACATCAACCGTCACGGTCGAGCCACACAGAGGCGCACGTTTCTTCACACGTGCCTGGGGCGCATCCAGCTGACCCAGATGCGGGATATCAGCCGCCAGGGCCAGGATCTGTTTGGAATAGAGCTGGATGAGATCGCTGTCGCTCATGTCTTTCCCTCGGTAACGGTTCGCCCTAGATAGTAGTCTGAACCGGGAATGGGAAGGATGCGATATGCAATTCGACGTGAGCACGCTGAAATACGACGAAAAGGGATTGATCCCGGCAATCGCACAGGATGCGACGACCGGCGAGGTTCTGATGATGGCCTGGATGAACGCCGAGTCCGTGGCGCGCACCTTGCACAGTGGCAAGGTCACCTATTGGTCGCGCTCGCGCCAAAGCTTCTGGGTCAAGGGCGAAAGTTCCGGCCACGTGCAGGTGTTGGTGGACCTGCGGGTGGATTGTGACCGCGATTGCCTGCTGGTGAGCGTGAACCAGACCGGCCCGGCCTGTCACACCAACCGGCGCACGTGTTTTTACACGGCGGTGCGCGATGGGGTCGAGGTCGAATTGATGGCGCCCGAGGTTTAAAGCCCGACCATGCGCCGGATGTCGGCAGGCGTGGCACCACTGTCGCGAAAGGTGCGGATTGCCTTGGCGTCATCACGTTTGGCCAGGCGTTTGCCTGCCTCATCGCGGATCAGCCCGTGGTGATGATAGATCGGGGTCGGCAGGTCCAAAAGGGCCTGCAACAGCACTTGCAAAAAGGTGATCTGATACAGGTCTTCGCCGCGGATGATATGCGTCATGTCCTGGCCCGCATCGTCAATCACGGCGGCCAGAACATAGGATACGGTTTCGATTTCCTTGCGGCCTAGGACGGCGTCGCCGATATCTTGGAGCATTTGGGCAGGGTCAAGCCGGTGCTGTCCGGCATGCGCGGCACCTGTTTCCGTAAAGGACAGCGCGCCGACCTGCGCCAAAGCCGCGCCCATATTCAGGCGCAGCGCGTCACCGGATTGACGGTCTGACATGGCTCGATGACGACAGGTACCGGGATAGACACCGGGGGCGGTCGCGCCTTCCTGCGGCGCACTCATCGCCGCGCGGATGTCGCTGCGTGTGCAGGAACAGGGATAGACCAATCCGCGATCCGCCAGCCCCATCAGATGGGCGTTATAGGTCGCAAGATGTTCCGATTGACGCAGCACGGGGTGCTGCCAGCTCAGACCCAGCCACGCCATGTCCTCGAAAATCAGCGCCTCCCATTCCGGGCGGCAGCGGTCGATGTCGGTGTCTTCGATCCGCAGGTGAAATTCACCCCCGGCCGCGCGCGCCATGTCATGGGCCAGGATCGCCGAATAGGCGTGGCCCAGGTGCAATGGCCCGGTGGGCGAGGGGGCAAAACGCGTTCTCATGCCTGGGGTGCAAGCCAGGCGGTCCAATCGGCCTTGGCGCGGTCAGTATAGGCCTTATAGCGGTCTTTACGCCCGCGACGCCCGCTTTTCAGC
>DFBF01000130.1 GCA_002367285.1 Rhodobacteraceae bacterium UBA3087
ACAGCGCAACACGGTGGCGCTAACGGATCAAGCGCAGAAAGCGCAAACAGATTAATGGGTGAAACTAACAATGGCTACCGCAACACAAGTACACACCACTGACGCAGGTATCGCCGACCGGCTGGCCGCGTTCTGGCAATCCGCCGTCGAGGCACAGGCGAAACGTCGCGAGTACCGCATCACAGTGCGCGAACTGAGAGCCCTGTCGACCCGCGAGCTGAACGACTTGGGCATCGCGTCGTGCGACATCCGTCGCCTCGCCAGGCACGCCGCCTACGGCAACTAAGAACACAGATCGGGCGTTTCTTCCTCCTCCCTGAAACCTCCGTGATTGTCGGCAGGGCCTACCTCCTCCCAGGTCCTGCCGCACAGATACCGGCCCTCTCTTCCTCCTCCCTGAGACGGTCCGGCTTGGCGGCGTCGCCCACCTCCTCCCGGGTGACGCCGCACAACAATTCAAGATCGGGTGCCCCTCCTCCTCCCTGGGGCATCTGAAACTGGCGGCGGGGTCACCTCCTCCCGACCCCGCCGCTCCTTATACCGAAGGCCCTCTCCTCCTCCCTGGGTCTGTCGGATTGGTGGTGGGGCCGTCCTCCTCCCTGGCCCCACCGCCCAACAGATACCGGATGTGCCCTCTCCTCCTCCCTGGGTGCATGCGGGATGGCCGAACCACCCTCTCCTCCTCCCTGGGTGGAACGGCACACACAGAACGGCGGCGCCCACCTCCTCCCGGGCGTCGCCGTTTTTTTCATTTTCAGGGCTTGGCTCTTACAGAAACGCGAAGTCTGGTCGCGCGACCACAGGCACTGGCGGTTTGCCAGAAATCAGGGCCAACAGCGCTTCCGCCTCGCGACGACGCAACATTGGGCGGGCAGCCAGAATGGTGGCATCGCCCTGCGAGGTCAGGTCGGGATAGTTTCTGGCAATATCGCCTGCCTCGCCCAAGACGTTCAACGCCACTTCGCCAAGCCACAGGGTTTCCACCGGGGCGCCTTCTGCCAAAATCAGATCGTGGCGCGCCGTAGTCAGGTTCATCCAGGTCACCTGTGGGCAGGGGGCCATGCGAATGCTGTCGCCATTCACTAACGATTTCGCGGGCACCAGAACTTCGCTGGAGCCATGATAGAGTTCGGCCAATGGATGGGCAATCAACACGCGATGCTGCCCAGACAGACGCAAGGGCGCATGATTGCCGATAGCACCGGGGTCAAACAGGATAGGCGCGGCCGAGCCCACGCCTGCAACCTGTCGCGCACCAATCCAGCAAATCTTTTGCAAGCCGCGATCCAATGTTCGCACCCTATCGCCACGCCTCAGAGCCGCTATTTTGCGCACCCCGAAATCCGTCTCAATCAGAGTTTTAGAATGCAGGCAGACATGTCCGTATGTCGCGGTTTGTTGATCGGTCACGTAAAATCGGGGCGTTCCGTATGCCGAAACATTGTCGTACCAGCTTTCCAGATCATAATCCGGTGCCCAGACGATATCGACATCATTGCCATCCGCATCCGTGCCGCGAATGACCACAACATTCGTGCCACTGGGACCTACATCCGACCGCACGACCTCAGCATCATCCAACTCGACCAAATCACCAGAAGGCGATGTATAGCTGACGTCGACTGTTTCACCGATATTAAACTGATAGGGATTAGGATCTGATGCATCCGGCTGAATAACCAGATCAGTGGTTTCCGACGGCGGTCCATCAAACGAGCTGAACCCCGAGGACGAATTTACATTCCCCCCGGTCGCAACGGAAAACTGAGTATTTACGGCATTGATCGGCATAGGCGCCTCGAGACTTTTGCGCCATTAGAATGCCTCTATTGAATTAAGAAACTCATACCAGCCCCGCCGAGATTGACCGAAATCTCAAAACGGCACATCACCCGCCTGATCTGCGGACCGTATAAACTTGGCCACGACCTTTTTGGCGCCCGCCTTGTCAAACTCAATGTCCAGCTTGTCGCCCTCGACCCCCATGATGGTGCCATAGCCGAACTTGTCGTGAAACACGCGGTCGCCCTGGGTAAAGGCGCTGACGGCGTCCAGGTCGATGGTAATGGAGCGCGCTTCATTCAGGCTGGGCTTGGCGCGCAGGTTGCCGCGCGCTGCCATGCGTTTCCAGCCGGGGGAATTATACGCATCCGCCCGCACCGCTTTTTCCTCGAACGAGGATGGTGCCGCGGCGCCAAAGCCACCGCCATACAGGCCGGGTGGGGTCAGAACATCGACATGGTCTTCGGGCAGTTCGTCAATGAAACGGCTGGGCAGTTGCGATTGCCACTGGCCATACACGCGCCGATTGGCGGCAAAGGAAATGGTGCAGAGCGCTTCGGCCCGGGTGATGCCGACATAGGCAAGGCGGCGTTCTTCCTCGAGCCCCTTCAGGCCGCTTTCATCCATCGAGCGTTGCGAGGGGAACAGCCCGTCCTCCCATCCTGGCAGGAACACGGCGGGGTATTCCAGCCCCTTGGCCGCGTGCAGTGTCATGATGGTGACCTTTTCCTCGGCCTCGTCGCTTTCGTTGTCCATGATCAGGCTGACATGTTCCAGGAACCCCTGAAGGTTCTCGAAGTTTTCCAGGGCCTTGACCAGTTCCTTGAGGTTCTCCAGACGGCCTGGGGCCTCGGGTGTTTTGTCGTTCAGCCACATGTCGGTATAGCCCGCTTCCTCCAACACCACCTCGGCCAGTTCGATGTGGTTGGTCGGCGCATCCGCCCCCAGCAGATCGCGGTTCATGAACGGCACGTGGTCGTCTTCGATCACCGCGTCCTCGGCCGGGGGCGGCGCGGCGTGCAGCTGTACGATTGCGTTCCAGCGATCCAGTTGTTGGATCAGCGTGGCCAGGGTTTTCGCCCCCTTGCCCTTGATCAGCCCGCTTTCGGACGCGATCCGCGCCCCTTCGACCAGCGACACACCGTTTTGGCGTGCCGTCGTCTGCATGGTCTGCACGGCCTTGTCGCCCAGCCCCCGGCGCGGCGTGTTGACGATGCGCTCAAAGGCCAGATCATCGTCCAGCGACACGGCCAGACGGAAATAAGCCATGGCGTCGCGGATTTCCAACCGCTCATAGAACCGTGGCCCGCCAATGACGCGGTACGGCAGGCCGATGGTCAGGAACCGATCCTCAAAGGCGCGCATCTGGTGTGACGCGCGGACCAGAATAGCCATGTGATCCAGCGACATGGGTGCCTTGCCGCGTGTGCCGCGTTGCAGGGCCTCAACCTCTTCGCCGACCCAGCGCGCTTCTTCGTCGCCATCCCAATGGCCGATCAGCCGGACCTTTTCGCCGTCGGTCCGCTCGGTCCACAGCTCTTTGCCCAACCGGTCCTCGTTGCCGCGAATGACCCCGGCGGCGGCGCCCAGAATATGCGGAGTCGAGCGATAGTTCTGCTCCAGACGCACCACATGCGCGCCCGGGAAGTCCTTTTCGAACCGCAGGATGTTGCCGACTTCGGCACCGCGCCAGCCATAGATCGACTGATCATCGTCGCCGACGCAACAGATGTTCTTGTGATCCGCCGCCAGCAGACGCAGCCACAGATATTGCGCCACGTTGGTGTCCTGATATTCGTCCACCAGGATGTATTTGAACCAGCGCTGATACTGTTTCAAAATATCATCATGGGTTTGGAAAATCGTCACGACATGCAGCAAAAGATCGCCGAAATCTGTCGCGTTCAGGGTCTTTAGCCGCGCTTGGTATTGGGCGTACAGCTCGATCCCACGCCCGTTAAAGGCGCTTGCCTCACCGGCAGGCACCTTGTCCGGTGTCCAGGCGCGGTTCTTCCAGTTATCAATCACCCCGCCCAGCACGCGGGCAGGCCAGCGTTTTTCGTCGATATTGGCGGCCAGGATCAGCTGTTTCAGCAGCCGGTTCTGATCATCGGTGTCCAGAATGGTGAAATTCGACTTCAACCCGACCAGTTCGGCGTGACGGCGCAGCAATTTGACGCAGACCGAATGGAACGTGCCCATCCAGGGCATGCCTTCGATCGGCTGGTTCAGGGTCCTGGCAACCCGCTGTTTCATTTCGCGCGCAGCCTTGTTGGTAAAGGTCACGGCCAGGATTTCGTTGGTCCGCGCCTTGCCGGTGTTCAACAGGTGCACGATACGCGTGGTCAGGGCCTTGGTTTTGCCCGTGCCTGCTCCTGCCAACATCAAAACAGGGCCATCCAGCGCCTCGACGGCCGCACGCTGCGCCGGGTTCAAGCCATCCAGATACGGCATCGGGCGCGCCGCCATCGCTCGCGCGGACAGGCTGGGGCGGGCGGCGGCCTCGAAGGCGTCAAAATCATCGTAATTGCTCATCGCGCCATCCTATCCCAGCGCCCGCGCGCCTTAAACCCCTGTTCACAGTCTGTTCTGCACCTTGCGGCATAAGAAAACAAAGGGAAAATCCATGCCCTGTTGACAACGCCCCCCATCAGAACACATCTAACGCCCCCAAGTGGAGTCCATTACCGGGCCCCGAGTCGAAAGGAATTTCATGCCCGTCGTCGTCGTCGAAAGTCCGGCCAAAGCCAAGACAATTAACAAGTATCTGGGTTCCGATTACACCGTTTTGGCGTCGTATGGCCACGTGCGTGACCTGCCCCCCAAAGACGGATCAGTCGACACCGACAACGATTTCGACATGACCTGGGAGGTCGGATACGACTCGCGAAAACATGTAAAAGCGATCGCGGATGCGTTGAAAGACGACAACAACCTGATCCTCGCGACCGACCCTGACCGCGAAGGTGAAGCCATTTCCTGGCACCTGGAGGAAGCGCTGCGCAAGCGGCGGGCGGTGAAGAAAGACACGCCAGTGTCGCGCGTCGTGTTCAACGCCATCACCAAATCCGCCGTGACCGAGGCGATGAAAAACCCGCGTGAGGTCGATCAGGACCTGGTTGATGCCTATCTGGCCCGCCGTGCGCTGGACTATCTGGTCGGCTTTAAACTGTCGCCGGTCTTGTGGCGCAAGCTGCCCGGTGCGCGGTCGGCCGGTCGGGTTCAGTCCGTCTGCCTGCGTCTGATTGTTGAGCGTGAGCAAGAGATAGAGGCGTTCAATGCGCGCGAATACTGGTCCGTCAAGGCGCTGTTGGCGACCCCGCGCGGCCAAGAGTTCGAGGCCCGCCTGACCCATCTGTCCGGCAAAAAGCTGGAACGCTATGACCTGGAGAATTCCACCGCCGCCGAAATGGCCGTGCAGGCCGTGTCCTCGCGCGATCTGGTGGTGCAGCAGGTCGAAGCCAAACCGGCGAACCGCAACCCGTCGCCACCCTTCATGACATCGACCCTGCAACAGGAAGCCAGCCGCAAGTTCGGCTTTGGCGCGCGTCAGACCATGTCGACCGCCCAGCGCCTGTATGAGGCCGGATACATTACCTATATGCGGACCGACGGTATCGACATGGCGCCTGAGGCCGTGACGGCCGCGCGTGATGCGATCAAGGACCGGTATGGTGCGGAATTCGTGCCCTCCAGCCCGCGGATCTACAAGAACAAGGCCAAGAACGCACAAGAGGCCCGCGAATGTATCCGCCCGACGGATATGATGATGGACGCCAGCGGCCTGGCCCGTCTGGAACCCGATCAGCGCAA